>CALLPT010000146.1 GCA_938015575.1 uncultured Acidimicrobiales bacterium | reverse complement strand
CAACATGTGGCGTCAAATGTCCACAGAACGGTGGGAGGTCGCCGTCGCGTGGGCGAGGCGGCCTCCCGACCGTTCGTCAGTGGTTGATTACAGGAGGCCCTGTTCGCCGGCTTCGGCGAGGTAGGCCTCTTCGGCCGCCGCGAGTGCGTCGGCCGGGTCGGTGCCATCGAGGATGGTGACCAGTGCTTCGCCCAGCTTGGCGCGGGCAATGCCGGCGGCCGGATGGGTGAGGTCCGGGCCACGACCGTTCACGAGGCTGGCTGCCGCAGCAGCGCCATCGCGAGGGCCGTTCTCGTTGGTGACTCCGTCACGGGTTACCAGGCCGAACTCGGCCGCAGCTTCCTGCGACTCGCGGTCGGTGGCTGCCATCATCGCGAGGAAGATCGTTTCGACCTTGTCCTCGGGCGTGCCGGCCGGGATGCCCCAGCCGTCGATGTAGGCCGGAGCAGCAAGCACGTCGCCGGTGGTTGCCAGCGCAGGTGCGAACTGCATGTCGCCGACCACCGTCGATGCTTCGGGATCGTCCATCGCAGCAGCACGCGACGCCCAGGTGTGACCCAGGATCGCTTCGCCGGTCTGGAACGCTGCCTGCACATCGTCGGTGCTGTAGGTACCAGCAGCGCCGCCACCACAGTCGTCGTGCATCTGCTTCAGCAGGTTCGCTGCTTCGATGCCCTCAGGGCTGTTGAAGTTCGGCTGACCACTGACCGGGTCGATCGGGTCGAGGCCGTTGGCGCCGAGGACCGAATCGAACTCGATCTGCCACGCCCAACCGGCCGACAACATGTACAAGAAGCCGATGTCGTAGCCAGCATCTTGGATCGCCGCACAGGTCTCGAACGCCTCGGCGAACGTCGTCGGCACCTCGAGGCCGAGATTGTTCATCTCGGTCTCGTTGTAGAACAGGTGCATCGTGTTCGACACCATTGGCACCGAGTAGATGTTGCCGTCGATCGACGCGAAGTCGAAGAACGCCTGGTCGATCTCGTCGAGACCAAAGGTGCTCGAGTACTTCTCGATCAGATCGTTGAGTGGCATCAGGTAGCCCTGGTTCGCCAGCTCGATGATGAACGCGTTGGAGCCCTGGTAAAGCTCGAACTCGGGTTCACCGGTCGAAGCGTCGAGGGTCATCTGCTCGCGAGCGGCGGTGCTGTCGAGGAACTGGTAGTTCAGCTCGTAACCGCCATCTTCACAGTCCTCGAGTTCCTCGGCGTACTGGGTCACGATCGGGAACTCCCAACCGATGACGTCGAGTTCGAAGCCATCGACGGGTGGGATCGCGCACTCGTCGCTGATGACCTCGTCGAACGAGATCGCCGCGGCGGATTCACCGTCGCCGCCTGCGTCGCCGAGCAGACCCTGATCGCCAGCTTCGGCGAGGTAGGCCTCTTCGGCAGCAGCAAGTGCATCGGCGGGATCAGTGCCATCAAGGATGGTCACCAGTGCTTCGCCCAGCTTGGCGCGAGCGATGCCCGCAGCAGGGTGTGCAAGGTCCGGTCCACGACCGTTGACCAGGCTGGCCTCGGCAGCAGCGCCGTCACGAGGACCGTTCGGGTTGGTCACGCCAGAGCGGGTCACGAGACCGAACTCGGCCGCAGCTTCCTGCGACTCGCGGTCGGTGGCGCCCATGATCGCCAGGAAGATCTCGTCGATCTTGTCGGCAGGGGTGCCGACCGGAATGCCCCAGCCGTCGATGTAGGCCGGAGCAGCAAGCACGCTGCCGCCACTGCTCAAGGCAGGAGCGAACTGGATGTTGCCGACTTCGGTCGAAGCCTCTTCGTCATCCATCGCAGCAGCACGCGACGCCCAGGTGTGACCCAGGATCGCTTCGCCGGTCTGGAACGCAGCCTGCACGTCATCGGTGCTGTAGGTGCCAGCAGCGCCGCCACCACAGACATCGTGCATGTCCTTGAGGATGTTGGCGGCTTCGATGCCCTCAGGACTGTTGAACTGAGGAGCGCCGGTCACCGGATCGATGTTGGTCTTGCCGAGCGAACCGAGCACCGAGTCGAACTCGATCTGCCATGCCCAACCGGCGGACAGCATGTAGAGGAAGCCGATGTCGTAACCGGCGGCCTGGATCGTCGGGCACGCATCGAGTGCTTCGGCGAAGGTCGTTGGCACGTCGACGCCGATGTCGGCGAGTGCGGGCTCGTTGTAGAACACGTGCATCGTGTTCGACACGGCAGGGATCGCGTAGACATTGCCGTCGATCGACGCGAAGTCGAAGAACGCCTGGTCGATTTCGCTCAGTCCGTACTCGTCGCCGTACTTGGCGATGAGGTCGTTGAGCGGCATCAGGTAGCCCTGGTTCGCCAGCTCGATGATGAACGCGTTCGAGCCCTGGTAGAGCTCGAATTCAGGTGAGCCGGTCGACGCGTCGAGCGTCATCTGCTCACGAGCCGCCTGGCTGTCGAGGAACTGGTAGTTGAAGGCATAGTTGCCGTCTTCGCAGTCCTCGAACTCGTCCGCGTACTGCGTGACGATCGGAAACTCCCAGCCAATGATGTCGATCTCGACTTCGTCGTCGGGGTTCGGAATGGAGCATTCATCGCTGATCACGGTGGACTGGTCGATCTCGACCGGTTCTGGCGTCGGCTCTGGCTCGTCGTCTTCCATAGCGTCGTCGTCTTCGTCCATCGCGGCATCGTCATCTGACGACGAACTCGACGAGTCCGATTCAGACGCTGCGGGAGCGTCGTCGGCGCTCTCTGCGCCGTCGCTGCCGCCGCACGCCGCGGCGAACATGACGAACGCAAAGAGGATGGCGAGCAGACGTCGCCACCTATGCGGGGTCGTGTGCATGGTTTCCCTCCAGGGTTTTGATCTCGGTGGAGATCTGTTCGAGCCAGCCGATGAGCAGGTCGCTCACCGCAGCTGGTTGGTCGATCGTTGCCAGATGTCCGGCGCGCACGATGCGCTCGAAACGGGCGCGGGGATGCTGCTCGGCGAGGGCCTGATGCAGCGCCGGCGGGCAGACGATGTCTTCGTCGCCACAGGCAATGAGGATGGGTGCGTCGAGATCGGCGAGCAAGCCCCGGCGGTCGTGTCGATGCAGCAAGGCGTGGTTGTCGCTGAGGAAGCCGGCCGAACTGGCCGTTTCGGCCATCGCGAAGATCAGTTGGCCGTGGCGTTCGGGGAATGATGTCTGCGCCGGCACCAGCTCTTGGGCCACCAGTTGCCAGAGCTTGCCGGATCGGACGGTGGTCTCCCAGACCCGACGGGTCTCGACCTGTTCGGCCGACGGTTCGTCGAGGTTGGTGTCGAGCAGCGCCACGCCGAGCAACCGCTCCGGACAGTGTGCGATCAGTTCGGCGGCCACGATGGCGCCGAGCGATAGACCAACGGCGACGAAAGGTCCGTCAACAACGCTGGCAACATGCTCGGCCATGGCCTCGATCGAGATGTGCGGGCGCAACTGGGCGACGATCACGTCGTGGCCGGCATCTTCGAGTGCCGCGATCTGGTGCAGGAAAAGACGTTCGTCGCACAGGCTGCCAGGCAGCAACACCACGCGGAGTTCCGTCTGGTCGCTCATGCTCGTCCTCCCGGCAACAACGAGATCGGCGCAACCTTGCCGTTCGCATCGCGGACCCAGCCTGCCGCTCGAGCTGCCGCCACGACTTCGGGTGCCCATTCGATGTGATTGGGGCTGTCGGTGCCACAGACGACGGCGGCGACGGCAACATCGCTTCCGACATTGCTGAAGTTTCGCCAGGCGCCCTCGGGGACCGACACGACCGACCCGGTCGCGGGTTTCGCGTCGACCTGGTCATCGCCACGATTCAGACTCACTTGCCAGTCGCCTTCGGTCAGCAACAGGACCTGTGATTCCTGGATGCGATGCAGGGCTGTCGAGCACCCAGGCTCGACGCGTAACCACTCGATCGAGAAGCCTTGTGCGGTCATGATCGGGGCCCGCTGACGGCGATCTTCGGACATGCCATGGCCGAGCACGGAGGCAAGTTCAGCGCCGTGTCCATCGAGCACCGATGACAACATCGCTCGCCTGCTCCACGACCGGTCCCCGGCGGCGACCAGATGCGCGGCCAACTCTCGATCGGTGTAGCTGTCGATTCCCTGCAGGTCGACGTCGTCAACTGGTTCCACGGCGCCGGTTGTGTCTTGACCGGCGGCGGCATCGATCAGCGAGTTGTCCGGTGCCAGGTGCAGGCCGGTATCGGCCGCTTCGCGCAGCACGTCGGGCGACCAGATGATGCCGCCGGTGTCGTCGCCGCCGAGCACGACGAAAACCCAACTGTCGTCAGCGCCGGTGTTCGTGAAGCCGCGGAACACCCAGGTCGGCGCGACGAACACGTCGCCAACGCCAAGGTCAACCGACTGTTCGCCGTTGCGGCCGATGTCGATCCGGAAGCTGCCGCGGGTGCAGATGAAGACCTCGGCGGTGTAGTGCAGGTGGGGGTTGTTGACCACGCCGCTCGGCATCGAGGCCGCCCCGACGTTGAAGCCGTGGGGCACGGTCAGGTTGATCTTCTGATCGGCGTTCTGGCTGACGCCCGGCCCGATGAACGAGTAGCTCGCTTTGCCCTGGCTGCGCTCGATACGCACGTCGACGAATGCCTCGGTATCGGCGATGAAGTCGTCGGGTTCGATGATGCGGCGAGTCAGTTCGTCGCCGGTCACGGGCTGGTCAGGTGCGGGAGTCGACATGTCAGTTGGTTCCGAGTGGTCGACCACCGTCGACGCTGATGATGGTTCCGGTAGTGAAGGGGAGGTCGCGCACGACTGCGCTGACGGCAGCGGCGACGTCGTCGCCGGTCGCAAGGCGACCCAGGGGCGTGGCGTCTCGTTGGATGTCCAGGATCTCGGCGGGCATGCGGGCGGCGTACTCCCCCAGCACCCAACCGGGCGAGACCGAGACGACTCGTATTGCTGGGCCGAGCGCTCGCGCCAGCGATCGGGTCATCGAGTCGAGCGCAGCCTTGGATGCGCAGTAGGCGACGTTGCTTCCCTGGCCGGTCACGCCGGAGACCGACGAGATGTTGACGATCACGGGAGCCTCGGCCGCGTCGAGCAGCGACCGGAACGCACGAACACAAGCGAACGGTCCGCGCCAGTTCGTGGCGAAGATGTCGTCGATGACGTCGTCGCTAAGCCCGTCAAGATCATCGTGGGCGACGGGTTGTGTCTTGCCGGCGCAATTCACGAGCACATCGACGGCGCGATACTGCTCGCCGATCTCGGTGGCGACGACATCGAGCGCGTTGCTGTCGGTGACCGGGATGGCGAGGGCGGTGTGTGTCTGACCGGCGCTGGTGTCGAGCGAGTCGACCACGGCTGCGGCGCGCTCGGCCGACGAGCCGTAGCCCACCACCACGGACATGCCGTCGGCCGCGAGCCGTTGGGCAATGGCTGAGCCAATGCCTCCGCTCGCTCCGGTGACGATCGCGGTACCCATCAGACAGTACCCATCAGACAGTGCCCATCAGACGGTGCCCATCAGTTCGCGGCCGCTCCGTAGCGTTCGACGCGAATGTCGGCCTGAGCCTGGTGGCCGGCGAAGTTTTCGATGGCGCACAGGCGAGAGCAGTACTCGCCGATCATGGCGCTCGACGCGGCATTGGTGACCCGTTGGTGGGTCACCGTCTTGATGAACTTGCCAACCCACAGACCGCCCGTGTAGCGGGCGGCGCCCTGCGTCGGCAGTGTGTGGTTGGTGCCGATGACCTTGTCGCCGTAGCTGACGTTGGTCATGGGTCCGAGGAACAGGGCGCCGTAGTTGCGCATGTGCTCGAAGAAGTAGTCGTCGTCGTTGGTCATCACCTGGACGTGTTCAAAGGCCAGGTCCTCGGCAACGGCGAGCATCTCGGCGTTGTCCTCGCAGAGGATGACTCGGCCGTAGTCCTGCCACGCCACCGAAGCCACATCGGCGGTCGCCAGAGTTTCGAGCTGACGAGCGACTTCGGCGATCGTGTCGTGTGCGAGCTCACGACTCGTGGTCACCAGCACGGCGGGCGAGGTCGGTCCGTGTTCGGCCTGGCCCAGCAGGTCCGTGGCGCAGATTTCGCCGTCGACGGTGTCGTCGGCAATGACCAGGGTCTCGGTCGGGCCGGCGAGCAGGTCGATGCCGACGCGTCCGAACAGCAGACGCTTGGCTTCGGCAACAAAGGCATTGCCCGGGCCGACGAGGAAGTCGACCGGGTCGACGAACTCGGTGCCGATCGCCATGGCGGCAACGGCCTGGATCCCGCCGAGCAGATAGATCTCATCGGCGCCGGCGAGATGCATGGCCGTGACGGTCTCGGCCGGAATCTCGCCATTGATTGGCGGAGTGCATGCGGCGACCCGCGGCACGCCGGCGACCTTGGCGGTCAACACCGACATGTGGGCGCTGGCCACCATGGGGTAGCGGCCACCGGGCACGTAGCAGCCGACGCTCGCTACCGGCAGATTGCGGTGCCCGAGGAACACGCCGGGCAGCGTTTCGACTTCGACATCGCTCAGCGTTGCCAGCTGGGCTTCGGCGAAGTTGCGGATCTGGGTCTGGGCGAACTTGATGTCGGCGATCGTCTGCGGGTCGACGCTGGCCACCACATCGGCGATCTGCTGCTCGCTGAGACGGAAGGCCTCGGGCGTCCAGTTGTCGAACTTCTCGCTGAGTTCGCGCACCGCCGCCTCGCCGCGCTCCTCGATGTCGGCGATGATGGAACGCACCGTCTCGGCGAGCTCGAGGTTGGCGCCATGGGCCGACTTGGCAGTGGCGTCTTTGATGATCTCAGGCATTGGTAGTCCTTCCCTGGCGAATGGTTCCCGGCACCACGACATCGGTGGATTCGCTGGCGTGGCCGTCGTCGAGTAGTCGGGTCAGCGCATGTTCGACCAGCAGCTCGACAGGCTGTTCGAGTGTGGTCAGGTCGTAGCCGACCCAGCTGGCTTGCGGCAGACCGTCGAAACCGGTCAACAAGACATCTCGCGGGGCCTCGATGCCGCGCTCACGAAGACCGTCGACGACACCGAATGCGACTTCGTCACTGCCGACGAGGATCGCATCGGCCCGATCGTCGACATCGTCGGCCAGGTGCTGGGCGATCTTGTAGCCGGCTTCGTAGCTGAAGGCGCCAGCTTCGACATAGCGGCACGCGACGCCGTGGGTGCCAAGCTCGGCGACGGCACCCCGATAGCGCTGTTGGTCGGTGCTCGTCGAGGCGATGCCGCCGACGAAGATCGCGGAGCGAGCGCCTCGGTCGACGATGTGTGCCGCCAACGCCTGGCTGCCGGCTTCGTTGTCGACGGTGACCGAGGGGACCAGGCCGGCCGCCGCCGGCTGATTGAATGCCACCGTTGGCATGGCGAGCTGTTCGATGCGGGCGAGCTGTGCGGGGCCGATGCTGGCCGATGCAGCGATCAGGCCGTCCAGTCGATACCGGGCGACGGTTTCCAAGACGTCGTTGACCTGGCTCGGTTCGGCGAAGCTGAACAGCAGGAGCTGCTTGCGGCGTTCGGTGAGCTGTCGGGAGAACAGGGTGAGCACATGCTGCCAGTACTCGCCGAACGCGGGAACGATGGCACCGACGATGTCGGTGCGTTGCGCCTTGAGGCTTCGAGCGATCGCATTCGGCACGTAGCCGAGCCGATCGGCGGCCGCACGCACCTTTTCGCGGGTCGCTGGGGCGACTTTGTCGGGCGAAGAGAAGACGCGCGCCACCGTGGCTTGTGACACGCCAGCCTCGGTCGCTACATCATGCGATGTGACCCGGCCGGACCTCGTCGTGGTCGACCCCGTGTTTCCCCTCACGATTTGGCGACCTTATGACTACGTAGTCATCGATGCAAGGGGTTGATCGGTTTTTCTTCGTTCTGACCGACTAAGCGTCGAGCAGGATCTGCTTCCAGATCGCGGTGTCGTCGAAGAGGACCCACTCGCGACGCAAGCCCCACGGCCCGAACTCAGCATGGGAGAGACCCATCACGTATACCTCGACGCCGGTCGGGGTGCCGTAGCGGCTGCCACCGTCGTGCGTGCCGTGCAACGACCATCGGAGTGCCGCCCGCTCCCCCAGTCCCGGATCGTCTCGACCGATCTGGTGGTGGATCGTGAAGGTGGCGTCGGGGAAGCACTCGCGCAGCGAGCTCCAGAACCGACGAGCGCCCGCCCAACCGTGCTCACTGGTTGCTCCTGGAAGCTCGAGGTGCGCGGCCCGGTCATAGGCCGAAGCGATGGCGTCGGTTCCGTTGAGACCTCCCGCGGCCTCGTTGCCAGCGCCGAGCGGGCCCGCCATGACCGAGGACAAGATGTCGCCGTAGCGCTGGCCAACGGGGTGGTCATTGCCCGTGCCGGTGTAGACCAGACCAGGCTCGCTGGCCGGTGTGTAGGGCCGCGCCGCGGTTGCTGCGCCACCTTCGGCCTCGATCTGATCCGCGGCATATTGCCGAGGATCGATGCCGGTTTGGGCAACGATGGCACCCTGGTCGCGGATCAGCCACTCGTCATAGATCGTGTTCGCCCGGGCGGCGCAATCGGCGATGATGCGGTACCGGAACTTCGTGCCGCTCGCCTTTCCGTAGGCGCCGTCGGCCAGGTGGGTGGCGGTCGAGAAGATGCGGTGACTCGACAAGAATCCACCCTCGCCGTCGTCGCTCCAGATCACGTCTTCGCCCATGAGCTGTCGATCCGGGAACTCGCGAAGTGTCTCGTTGGTGGCGTCGATCACGGCTTGGTTGCCGATCACGACGCCTGCCGGGGAACGAACCGGGATCTCGGGCGCGTAGTAGTGGTGCAGCGTGTCGACACCCCGGCCTTCCCAAATCTCATAGGTGATGCCGAGGATGTAATCCTCGGGCGTCGTGAACTTCGGGTCGAAGTCCGTCATCGGATGCTGTGCCATCGCCGTTTTCCCATCGTGTGCTCGCGACCTCGCCGAGGAGTGCGAACGTAGTCATTGCCCACGCCAAAGTCCAGCGGCCGTTGCCGTTCTCCGACACCCGCAACTTCGTTGTCACACCGTTCTGTCAGGATCGGCGTACGCCGATCCGGGGAGGCCACCGGTGACCCATATTCCATACGAGCGAACCCGCCCACCGACACCACTTCGCGCGGCTAGGTTCGGGATCGTGCGTAGGGAGACATGCTGATGTCGTTAACCGAGCTTCCTCCCCCACGCCCGGCGGACCGACGGCCAACATCCCAGATGCTGCCGTTCGCGGCACCGCACGACGAGATCATCGACCCGGTCCTGCGCGACTTCCATCCCGCGATTCGCACCTGGTTTGCCCGCACGTTCCCGCTCGGCCCGACCGACCCCCAGGCCCAGGCCTGGCCAAGCATCGCGGCTGGCAACGACACGCTCGTCGCCGCACCAACGGGCTCGGGCAAGACCCTGTCGGCGTTCCTCGTCTCGATCGATGAGCTCTACAAGCGTCACGATGCCGGCAAGCTCATGGCCGACACGGCCCAGGTCATGTACGTGTCGCCGCTCAAGGCGCTGGCGGTCGACATCAGCGAGAACCTCATGCGTCCGCTCGACCAGATCGCCGAGATCGCGATCGAGTTGGGCTACGCACCTCCGGCACTGCGGGTCGGCGTGCGATCCGGCGACACCACCAGCAGCCAACGCAGCTCGATGGTGCGCCGCCCGCCCGAGTTCATCGTCACCACGCCCGAGTCGCTCTATCTCATGGTCACGGCCGAGAAGAGTCGCGAGGCGCTGCGCACGATCCGCACGGTGATCGTCGACGAGATCCACGCCGTGGCCCGCGACAAGCGCGGCTCCCACCTGGCCCTGACACTGGAACGCCTCGAACACATCTGTGCCGAGCGACCGGTGCGCATCGGCTTGTCAGCGACGCAGCGCCCGGTCGAGACCGTGGCCCGCCTGTTGGTCGGAAGCAAGCCGACGCGCGCCGATGGCACCGCTCAGTGCAAGATCGTCGACACCGGGCACAAGCGCGAGCTCGACCTGGAACTCGTGTTGCCCGACGGGGAACTCGAGGCGCTGGCACCGGCCGAACAGGTCAGCGAGATGCTCGATGTCATCACCGAGATGATCGAGCAGCACCACACCACGCTCGTATTCGTCAACACCCGCAGTCTGGCGGAGCGCTTCGCCCATCAACTCGCCGAACGCCTGGGCGAAGACAAGGTCGCCGCGCACCACGGGTCGCTGAGCAAGGCCCGCCGCGAGCGGGTGGAACGAAAGCTGCGAGCCGGCGAGTTCAAGGCCCTGGTCGCGACCGCCTCACTCGAGCTTGGCATCGACATCGGCCCGATCGAGCTCGTGTGCCAGATCGGCTCGCCCCGCAGCATCGCCACCTTCTTGCAACGGGTCGGCCGTTCCGGCCACACACGCCTAGGAACACCCAAAGGGCGCCTGTTTCCGCTGAGCCGCGACGCGCTCGTCGAGTGCGCGTCGTTGCTGTCGGCGGTGCACGCGGGCCGCCTCGATGCCATCCGTCCGCCGGTCGCCCCGCTCGACATTCTCGCCCAACAGATCGTGGCCGAGACCGCCGCCGAGCGCTGGCACGTCGACGACTTGTTTGAGCTCATGCGAGGCGCGGCGCCGTACGCCGATCTGACTCGCGACCAATTCGACGAGGTCCTGCAATTCGTCACCGAGGGCATCGTCACCGGTCGCGGCCCCAAGGGCGCCTATGTCCATCACGACAGCATCAACGGCGAACTCGAAGGCCGACGCGGCGCCCGCCTTGCCAGCCTGACCAGTGGCGGTGCGATCCCCGAGATCGCCGACTACCGGGTGATCGCCGACCCCGACGACATGTACGTCGGCAGCGTCAACGAGGACTGGGCCACCGAGTCGCTTCCCGGTGACATCTTCTTGCTCGGTACGCACTCGTGGCAGATCCGTCGCATCGAGCCGGGCGTGGTCCGGGTCGTCGACGCCGGAGGCAAACCGCCGACCGTGCCGTTCTGGCTGGGCGAAGCGCCCGCTCGCACCCAAGAACTCTCCGAAGAGGTCGCCGATCTCCGCCAAGGGGTCCAAGACCGGATCCAAGGCACGACGCCCGAGCAGGCGGGTCCGAGCCTGAGCGCCGCAGGCGCCGACGAGCGGGGGATGCCGGTCCAAGGATCGATGAAGGCCGCCGTCGACTGGGTCAAGCAACGCTGCGGCATCGACGACATCGCCGCCGAGATGCTGGTGACGTATCTGGCCGCCTCACTCCAGGTCCTCGGTGATCTACCGACAACCAACCGGTTGGTGATCGAGCGCTTCTTCGACCAGACCGGCGGCATGCAGCTCGTCGTGCACTCCCCTTTCGGCGGACGCATCAACCGGGCATTCGGTTTGGCGCTACGCAAGAAATTCTGCGTCAACTTCGACTTCGAACTCCAGGCCGCCGCCAACGACGATGCCGTCGTGCTGTCACTTGGCCCCCAACACAGCTTCCCGCTCGACGAGGTCAAGCACTACCTCAAACCCGAGGCCGTACCTCAGACCCTGACCCAGGCGGTCCTGGTGCCGCCGTCGCCCATGTTCATCTCCCGATGGCGCTGGAATCTGAACCGGTCCCTGACCGTGCTGCGGTTCAAGGGTGGGCGGAAGAACCCGCCACCGATTCAGCGCATGGAAGCCGACGATGTGATGGCCGCCGCTTTCCCTTCGGCGGCTGGATGCCAAGAACACATCAACGGTCCGATCGAGATCCCCGATCACCCGATCGTGCGCCAGACCATGTTCGACACCCTCAACGAGGGCATGGACGTCGTTGGCCTCCAGGAACTCACGACTCGGCTGCAGTCGGGCGACCTCGCCGTTACGTGTGTCGACACCGTCGAACCGTCGCCGTTGGCTCACGAGCTCATGGTCGGCGCGCCCTACACCTTTCTCGACGACGCCGAAGCCATCGATCGCCGTTCCCGCGCCGTGCCTTTGCGCCGCGGCCTGCCCGTGGACCTCACCGAAATTGGCGGCGTCGACCTGTCCGCGATCAATCGGGTGCGAGCCGAGGCCGAGCCGGACATACGCACGGCCGACGAGCTCCACGACCTGTTGAGCGATCTCGTTCGTGCCCGACCGCGAGCCGCCTGGCAGCCGCTGTTCGATCAGCTCATTGAGCGCAATCGGGCAACGACCGTCGAGACCGAGGATCTGTCCGAGACCTCCGGGGGCGGCGGTGCCGCACGCACCATTCGCTGGTGGACAACTACCGAGCTCGTCGAGTCGGCGACCGCGATCGGCACCGACACGACGCTGGGCGAAGATGCACTGCAGACCATGGTCCGCGGTCACCTGAACATCACCGGCCCCATTACAACCGAGGCACTCGCCGAGCTCTGTGGCGCCAAGGTCAGCTCGGTCGGCATCGCCCTGGTCGCCCTCGAAGGCACCGGCTTCGCCATCCGTGGCGCATGGTCGCCGAGCGAGGGTGCCGACACCGAGTGGTGCGCCCGCCAACTCCTGGCTCGTATCCACATCTACTCGCAGAAGCAGCGCCGCCGCGAGATCGAACCGGTCACCACCAAACAGTTCGTGCAGTTCCTGCTGGAGTGGCATCACCTGGCCGCCGGAACCCAAGTGCGCGGCCGCCCGGGTTTGCTGGCAATCCTCGAACAGCTCCAGGGTTATGAGATTCCGGCCGGATCGTGGGATTCGGTCCTCGCCGATCGAGTCGCCGACTACAAGCCCGAATGGCTCGACGAGCTCTGCCTCGGCGGCGAGGTCGTGTGGGGTCGTCTGTCGCCGCCAAAGGTTGCGTTCGTTGACGATGGCGCTCCCACCGAACCGGCCGACCTCGACGACCTTGACGACACCGACTCGGCGACCGCGCCGCGACGTCTCACCCCTTCTCGGGCCACCAAGGTCACGCTCACGACCCGGGGCGACTTCGGCTGGCTGCTCGCCGCAGGCCGCGGCGCCAACGCCGACGCTCCGTGCCCGGCTGCCGAGTCTGGCGAACTCGGGCTCGTCGCCCAGATCGTCGACACCCTCCGCACGCGTGGGGCTCGCTTCCACACCGAGCTCTGCGACGAGATCGACGCCCCGGCAGCCGAGATCGAAGACGCGCTCTGGCAAGCGGTCGGCCTTGGCCTGGTGACCGCCGACAGTTTCGGAGCCGTCCGCAAACTGTTCTCGGCCCGCAAGCCCCGCTCGGCCCGGCATTCGCTGAGCCGCCGTGGCCTTCGCCGAGGGGCAGCCGGCCACGAGCGAAGCGAGGGTCGCTGGGCCCTGCTACCCCCTCCCATGCACATCGAAGACCCCGACGAGTTGGCCGAGGCCGTCGCCGAGCAACTCCTTGCCCGCTGGGGTGTCGTGTTCCGCGACCTGGCCATGACCGAGACCCTCGCGGTGCCCTGGCGAGAGGTCCTGTGGGCGTTCCGCCGACTCGAAGCTCGGGGCCTGATCCGAGGCGGCCGGTTCGTCAAAGGCTTCGCCGGCGAGCAATACGCGTCGGTCGAAGCGATCCAGACCCTGCGCACGAGCCGCAAGAGCAAAGAGACCGGACGCGTCACCGACATCCACGCCGTCGATCCTTGCAACGTCACCGGCGTCTTGTTGCCCGGCGACCGAGTGCGAGCTGTCGGCGGCGCAACCGTGCGCTACATCGACGGTGCCTGCCCCGGTGCCACGAGTGCCGACATCGCTCCTGACCCGCTTCGATCGCCAATCGATGAACGGCTGCTTGCGTCGCCTGCGCCAAGCGATGACGAATGTGCCGTCGAGCAGATGGCGGCGACCTTGTTCTCGTCGCCGGACCAGTAACTCAGCGGATTGAGTCGCGCAGCCAAAAGGCGTTGAGCCACGAGAAGATCGCCAATCCGACGACGAACAGCGCTTGCATGCCGGCTTCGCCGTAGCTGTTGCAGTTGTAGGTCGGATTGCCGTTCGCCAAGCACTGGTTCGTGAGCCGCTCGGCGCCGAATTGCATGGCGCCGCAACACATCGCCACCGCCAACACGACCAACAACGACCGCATGAGCAGCTTCTTGCGGCCACGACGCTGCGCAAGGATCGTCAACGGCAGGTTGATCACCAGCCCGATCACCAGGAACAGCAGCGTCCCTTGCAGAAATGTGCTCACGCCAAGACGGTACTTGGGGACTCGTTCGCTGCGAGCCGAATATCTCCGGGATCGCGAAACCGCCGCGATGCGGGGGCCGACGTGGGCCTCGGCGAGGTTGTTTCCCAACCCACCGTCAGTCCGACGCTTCGACCTGGGTTACCACGTCGTTCGGCACGGGATCGTTCTGCTCACTTCGGCGGACCGCGATTTGCACGTGCCCGCCACGCACGAGGCCTCGGGCGTGCAGGTCCTCGATCTCGGCCAACGTCAGCCACACGACTTCGGGATGTTCCTCGCTCGTCGTTACCTCGCCAGCAACAGGCCGGCCCTCGTACACGAAGTTCACGCCGTAACTGTCCTCTGACGTGTGCGGACAGTGGAAGATCCCGAGCAGGCGCGTCGCCTCGACGGTGAGCCCCGTCTCCTCGAACACCTCGCGCACCGCCGCGTCGACGATCGACTCATCGGGTTCCAACATGCCACCGGGCATCGCCATGCGCCCCCGAGCGACGGCCTTGGTCTCGCGCACCATCAGGTAGCGGCCGTTCCCGTCGGGGACGACACACGCACATCCGATATAGCGCAGCATCTCGCTCATGACTGCCCTTGATGATGCACGAACAGCCCGCGGGACTGAAAGGTCTCGACGACTTCGGCCTCGAACGCTCGGGGAATCTCCCACACATCATGGGTCTCGCCCAGTCCGACGTAGATCCGCCCACGATGGGCGAAACCAGCACCGATTGCCGCTGGCCACAGCCACAGGCCCATCAGGAGCTCGGCGATCCCCGCCAACAGGTCCGAGATCCCGGACCAGATGTGTGTCCCAACACCATCTCGCTCCACCGACACGAGCGTGACCGGAACGACAAGCCACAACGGCTCGCCGAGCGAGCGGCCCGCGCCGTCGCGCAGCAGACGCGAGATGCGGGCTTGGGCCCGACCGGGCATGGTCAGTCTTGGGCTCGTTGACGCATGAGCTGGTTGACGACCTTGCCGTCGGCCTTGCCTTGGGTGGCTTTCATGATCTGGCCGACGAAGAACCCCTGCACCTTGTTGTCGCCTTCGAGGAAGCGGCCCCATTCGTCGGGGTTGTCGGCGATGAGTTGGTCGAGCAAACCATCGAGTTCGCCGGTGTCCATGGCCTCGAAGCCCATCGATGCTGCGATCGCAGCCGGGTCGCCACCGTTGGCGACAAGCTCAGCGAGCACGGTCTTGACCTGGGTCGAGCTCAGCGCCCCGTCGGCTTCCATCGACACGAGCGCGGCGAACGACGCCGAGGTCAGCTTGCCCTGGCCTTCGGCCAGGTTCTGATCAACGTGCTTCATCACTGCCGTCGCATCGCCGCCTGCGGCGATGGTCTCGCAGGCGAGTCCGTCGAGGCCGCGTTCGATCGCGAGCAGCGTGTCAGCTTCGGCGACGCCAGCGGCTTCGGCCAGCGCGGCCCGACGAGCTGCCGGAAGCGCCGGCATCGACGAGTCGATGTCGGCGATCGTCTCGGCCGTCGGCACGAGCGGCGGCAGGTCGGGGCAGGCGAAGTACCGGTAGTCCTCGGCGTCTTCTTTTGAACGACCCGAAGTTGTCCGACCGCCCTCTTCGTCCCAGTGCCGGGTCTCTTGGGTCGGTTGATCGTTGTTCGTCCACAGGTCGACGTGACGACGGGCCTCGTAGTTGATGGCTCGCCCGAGCGAACGCAACGAGTTGATGTTCTTGATCTCGCAGCGTGTCCGCAGCTCGTCGCTACCGGTCGGGCGCACCGAGACGTTGGCGTCGACGCGCATGGAGCCTTCTTCCATGCGGGCGTCGCTCACGCCGGTCGCGAGCAAGATGTCACGCAACTCGGCGACGTAGGCACGGGCTTCGTCTGCCGTGCGCATCTCGGGACCGCTGACGACCTCGACCAGCGGCACGCCGGCTCGGTTGTAGTCGACCAAGGTCGCCGTCGCATCGTGGATGCGACCGCCGCCGCCCAGGTGCGTCGACTTTCCGGTGTCTTCTTCGATATGGGCTCGTTCAATCGCAATGACGCGGCCGTCGGGCAGCGTGATGGCCCCATGCTCGTTGGTCGGCTCTTCGTATTGCGTGGTCTGGTAGTCCTTGGGCATGTCCGGGTAGAAGTAGTTCTTCCGGGCAAAGATCCCCGGCTCGACGCTGCAGCCGAGTGCACGCCCGAGGACCATGGCGAAGTGAATTGCCTGCTCGTTCGGCACGGGCAACGAGCCCGGCAGACCCAGACAGGTCGGGCAGATGTTGGTGTTGGGCTCGTCGCCGAAATGGTTGGCGCAGCCGCAGAACAGCTTCGTCTTGGTCGCGAGCTCGACGTGAACCTCGAGACCGATGACCATCTCCCAGCCGTCGGGAAGCACCTGCTTGGTTTCGGTCGTGTCGCTCATGCGGCTCCTCCGGAAGCTGCTGCGTTTTCCAAGACTTGCGCCGCTCGGAACATGCGGGGTTCCTGCAACATCGGTGCGAGTACCTGCACCCCGACCGGCAGTCCATCGTCGCCGACCCCGAACGGCACCGACATGGCCGGGTGGCCCGCAAGGTTCGACGGGATCGTGCACACGTCGCACATGTAGAGCGACATCGGGTCGGACTTGGCGCCGAGTTCGAACGCCGTGGACGGCGACGTCGGCGACAACAGCAGATCGAAGTTCTCATAGGCCGCCGCGAACTCGTTGGAAATGAGGGTGCGGACCCGTTGGGCCTTGCCGTAATACGCGTCGTAGTAGCCCGACGACAGCGCATAGGTTCCGAGCATGATGCGGCGCTTGACCTCGTCACCGAAGCCGGCCGAGCGGGTATTCGTGTTCATCGTGGCGACGTTCGCGCCGTCGACACGCTGTCCGTAGCGAACGCCGTCGTAGCGCGCCAGGTTGCTCGACGCCTCGGCCGGAGCGATCAGGTAATAGGCGGCGAGCCCATAGATCGTCGCCGGCACGCTGACCGTGTCAACGATTGCGCCCGCGGCCGCGAGTGCCTCGGCCGCTTGCTCGGTGCGACGGCGGACATCGGGTTCGATGCCGTCGCCCATCAGTTCGTCGATGATCCCGATGCGCATGCCGTCCACGCCATCGTGCAGGTTGGTCAACGTCGGAGCGAGCGGCTCGGGAATCGACGTGGCATCGAGGCGGTCGTGTCCGCTGACGACATCGAAGCACAGTGCGGCGTCTTCGACGGTATGGGCAAACGGCCCGATCTGGTCGAGCGAGCTGGCAAAGGCGATCAAGCCGTAACGCGAAACGGCGCCATAGGTGGGCTTGACGCCGACAACGCCACACAGGGCTGCGGGCTGGCGGATGGATCCGCCGGTGTCGCTACCGAGGGACAGGGGCACGTAGCCGGCCGCGACGGCAGCCGCGGAACCGCCACTCGAGCCGCCCGGGACCCGACTGGTGTCGAGCGGGTTCCGGGTCGGACCGAACGCCGAGTTCTCGGTCGAAGACCCCATGGCGAACTCGTCGAGGTTGGTTTTGCCGACAACGATCGCACCGGCCGCTTCGAGACGGTCGACCACTGTGGCGTCATACGGAGGATGCCACCCATCGAGGATCTTGGAGCTACACGTCGTGGGGGCGCCACGGGTGCACATGTTGTCCTTGAGCGCAATCGGCACACCAGCGAGGGGGCCGGCATCTTCACCGGCGGCGATCTTGGCATCGACGGCAGCGGCTTGGGCCTGGGCCCGCTCGGTGGTCAGGTGCAGAAACGCATGGATCTCATCGTCACGGTCGGCGATCAGCGACGACGACGCGGCGAGCGCATCGGCGGCCGAGGTTTCGCCGGAACGGACAGCTTCGGCCAGCTTGGCCGCGCTCTTGAGCACGTCGCTCATGGTGCTTCACCAAGCGCCGGTGGCACGCGGAAGCGTCCGTCTTCGGCGGCCGGCGCCTGGGCCAAGACTTCGTCGCGGTCAAGGCTCGGCACGATTTCGTCGACACGGAGCACGTTGGCGAGCGGATACGGCTGCGCCATCGGTTCGACATCGTCGAGGTCGAGCGCATTGAGCTGCGCGGCCGTCTCGAGGACGACGCAGAGTTGGTCGGTAAACGTCGTCAGCTCGTCGTCGGTGATGCTCAAGCGAGCCAGCGAAGCGACGTGCGCGACCTCGTCACGGGAGATCTCACCGCTCATCGAACGGGACCTCCGGCGCAGGCGGAATAGGGGGTGTGCACCCTGTGATGCTATCGGTCCCCTCTGGCGGCAGACAGGGAGAAAACGTCTACGGTGATGAGGTGGCCGCACACCCCTTCTTGTCGCCTGCCTGGATCGAAGAGGCACGCGCTCTGCATGCCGAATACATCGATCGGGTCGAAGCGCCCGACGAGCCGGTTCGGCTGAACGTCACCGTGATCGATGCCCCCTTCGCCGAGGGCGAGGTGCTCGGCCATGTCGACACCACCGATGGCTCGTTCATCCCCGAGATGGGTCACATCGACAATCCCGACGTCGCCGTGCGCGTTCCCTACGAAGTCGCACGCCAGCTTCTGGTCGATCAGCAGTACGAGATGTTGATGATCTCGTTCATGTCCGGCGAGATCGAGGTCGAGGGCGATGTCTCGATGATCATGGCGCTCCAAGACATCGATCCGACCGCAGAGCAACAGTCGTTGGCCGAAGAAGTCGCCAACCGCCTACGCGACATCACGGCATAGGCCGCGGCCAGAGACAGAAGCGCTAGCCGTCTTCGGCGGCTTCCTCGTCACTCGGTTCGCCCAACACGATCGTGATCTCGGTGCCCACATCGACGGTCTGCCCGATGTCGGGGAAGGTCCCGATCACAGGCTCGCCCGGCGTTCCCTGCGTATCGGCAAAGATCAGGCCGAACGACTCGATGATGTCGACCGCGTCGGCGAGCGCCAGGTCGGTGACGTCAGGGATGACGACAGGCTCGGGGCCGGCGCTGACCTGCAGGAGCACCTGAGAGTCAGCTGCCGCCGGTTCACCGGCGCCGGGCAGACTGCCGAGCACTGTCCCGGCTTCAGCGAACGGGTCGAAGACCAGCTGCTCGTCGGCCTGGAGCCGCAGGGCGGCCAGCACGGCGGTCGCATCGCTGATGCTGGTACCGATGACATCGGGCACCACGCGCGCCTCGGGGCCGATCGAAACTCGCAACGCGACGGACTCGCCCGCCGGCTTCTGGCGCGTTGGCTCGTCGACATCGATCACCACGCCCGCGTCGACCGTTTCACTGTTCTCTTCGGTGACGGCACCGACGACCAGGTTCGCAACCGACAGTCGATCTCGTGCCTGCTCGATGGTGAGCCCGGTGACATCATCGGGGATCTCGACCATCTCGCTGCCGAGCGACACGGTGATGGTGAGCGTCTCGCCGTCGTCGAGTTCGGCGCCCGCGGCAGGATCTTGGGTCACGATCGACCCGGGCGTGCTGCCATTGAGTCGGGTCTCGAGACGGCTCACCTGCCAGCCGCTTTCTTCCGCCAATGCCACAACCTCGGCCTCTTCGGCGCCGATCAGGTTCGGGACCGAGGCTGCCCCTCCGCCACCCGCAGATCCGAGGACGAACCATGCGGCGACCGCAAGAGCGACCAGCCCACCGAGTACGAAGAGCGGCCAGCTCGGCAGGTGATCGTCGAGATCCTCGGCATCTTGTCGAAAGACCGTCCCCGAGGACGCGGCCTGGGCGGGCGAAGTTGGCGCGTCGAACGCGACTGGTTCCTCGACATCGTCGAGGTCGGCGAAGGTCGGCTCGGCCCGATCGAGATCTTCGAGGGCAACGCGCTCCACCTCGTCAGGGACATCGGGGACCGCGACAAGATTGCCCGGCTCGACAGGACCATCGAGGCCAGGCACCTCGACGGGCCCGGGCTCGAAGGCCACTGGCTGCACCGGCGTCGGCGGGTCGAGCAAGCCCAAACCGGGAATGCCGATCAGTGGCAACGGGCCAGGCCGCGACATCGTCTCGGCGGCAGCGAGTAGCGCAATCGTGAGTTCATCGGCCTCGGGACGATCCTCGGCGTGAATTCGCCCGCACCGCTCGAGCGGCGAGCGCAAAGCGCCGAGGTCGCTCGCGAGTTCTGCTTGGGTCGTGCGGCGAAGCGCCGCTGTACCTACTGCGGTGTCCGCGACCGCGGGCCCTTGCCCGCTCACCGCTTCGTTGACAACGAGGGCGAGGGAGTACAGGTCGGCCTCGCCCGTGACCGGTGCCGATTCGGTCTGCTCCGGGGCGAGATAACGAACCCGGTCGACGGAACGGTTCGCGTCGGCCAGCGGCGCGTCGGCCAACACCGCCGACAGGCCCATGTCGGTGATGCGCAGCCGCTGGTCGTCGGAGAACAAGATGTTCTCGGGTTTGAGGCCTTGGTGCACGCGACCGTGGCCGTGCACGTGGTCCAACACCCGGGCGCATTCCAGGCTCATGACCAACGCCTGGCTCGGAGTCAGTCGCTCGCCGAGCGCGAGCATGGACCGCAGGCTGCCGCCGGTGCACAGCTCGGAAGCGACCCAGATCCGGACCCCTGCGATGCCGCGATCGATGATCTCGACCAGGGTCGGATGCCGGACTTCGGCTGCGTCGTCGATGGCTTCGATGATGCGTTCGGCCAGATCGGGATCCTCGCCGAGTGCCTGGTCGAACACCTTGAGCGCGACGTGCTCCCCCGCGTCGAGGTCCACGGCGACGCAGACCTCGGCGTGAGGTCCGGTTTCGACGCGCCCGACGACTCGAAACCGGTCTCCGAAGATGCGGTCGACCAGATCGGTCGGCTCCAGGGGGTTCATGGCGCCTTGAGCGTAGTTCCCCATGTTGGTCCTGCAGCGGCGCTCCGACGCAACCGGCACGGCGTTCGACTCACGCTCGTTTGTGACATTCGCCTCGCTGCCCTGGCCGCGCTGACGGTCGGGTTCCGACGTACGCTCGACCCGTGGACCTTCCCTCCGCCCGCACCAATCGCCTCATCATCATCGGCGCCTTGGCCATCGCCGCGGCGCTCTTCGGTACCGCCATCGTCGTCTATCTCGGCAACCCGCGAACGACCGACCTGCCCGTGGCGATCCAAGAGGTTTCACCGGTAGCCCAGAGCACCGTGGTGCTTCAGAGCGACGTCGTGGTCGACCTGGCGGCCGGCTACACGGCCGAGATCGACATCAATGGCGTGCCGATCCCCGAAGACGAGATCACCGAAGTACTTGCGCTCAATCAGATCCGCTTCAGCCCGGGAGCAGGCAAGACCCTCGAACGGCTGTTCACCGAACAGAACTGCGTCCGCGTGAACTACTGGCTGATCGTCCAGGGCCCGCTGAATACCCAGACCTACACCTGGTGCTTCGACGCCAACTAGCGCCGCAGTAGTGAATCGCTAACGGCCGACCACAACGAGTTCGTGCGCGGCGCGCGACGCGGCGAGATAGATCTCGGCCGCGTCCATCCCTCGAGTGTCGACGAGCACCGCGTCGTACTCGATGCCCTTGTGGATCCACACGTCTCCATGGGCGAGCACCCGAGCGTTTGGCCAGTCGGCGTCGAGACGCGCCGCAACCGCTTCGATCTCGCTGGGCGCGATCCGAGTCACCGGGCGTCCGGTCGGGCGGATGCCGATCAGCTCCACCGCCGGCAACCCGCTCTCGGCCGCATGCTCGTTGAGCCAGTCGGCGATCTCGGCTGACATTCGATAAGCGGTCGCGAGGATGTCCTGGACGATTCCGAGCCGCGCCGCAATCGCGCTCAGCCCGAGCGCGCCCGGGGCCGAGGTCTGGGCATCGTCGCCGACGAGCGTGAGCCCGGTCGCCCGGCGCTGCACGGCCCGGAGCTGCATCTCGGTGAGGTCCTGGGCCTCGTCGACCACGACATGGGAATACCGGGTCGTCGACGAGTTGAAGCGGGCGTGGAGCTCGTCCATCAATGGCCCGTCCTCGTCGACCATTCGCCACGCCGCGATCGTCTCGTCGTCGAGACCCAGCGCTCGCAGCGTCGCCGGGTTCTTCAGTCGCTTCCAGGCCTGGGCCGCGCTGCACGCCGGCATCACCGCAGCCACCCCCTCGCGCACATCTTTTGCGGCGAACCCCGTGTGGCGAATCAGCGCTGACTCGACGCCCTTGCGCTTGTCTCGCCACGGCAGAGACGACCCCTGCACGTGGGTGAGCATGGCCTCGACGTCGGCTTCGCTCACCTGTTTGAAACGGATCTGCAGCGCCTGGGGCGCATAGAGCGACGCCTCGAGCCGGTCGAGAACCGTTGGCCAGTCGATCGTCGACCCGACCTCGCTCGTGGGCCCCAAGAGTCGAGCAAAGGTCGTCTGTCGGACCTTGCTCTCGCCGAGCGTCGGAAGTACCGAGGCGATGTACTTGAGATACCGATCGGATGGGCCGAGGATCAAGATGTCGCTCGAGAGCACCCGCCGGTCGTTGTAGACCAGCCACGCGGCGCGATGGAGACCGACCACGGTTTTGCCCGTACCGGGACCGCCGCGCAGCACCATGCGTTCATCGGGGTCGCGACGCACGAGTTCGTCTTGTTCGGTTTGCAGCGTCGCGACTGCCGTCTTCATCGTCTCACCGCGGCCCCGATCAAGTTCGGCCATCAGTGGGGAGGACCCGGTGACTTGCTGCGTCGTGAACTCTTCGATGAAGAGCTCATCGATGGCGCCGACATAGCTGACGCGACGGGTCAGGCCCATGGGGTCTTCGAACCGGGCGCGATAGAAACCTTGCGCGAACGGGGCCCGCCAGTCGATCACGAGCTGGTTGCCCCGCTGCTCGACGCCGTAGAGCCCAACACGCCAGGGCTCATCGTCGTCGATGCGTCCAAAGACGGTCAGCTCGTTCTGCAGCTTCTCGATCGCGCCGCGCACGACCGCCTGCATGTACTCCTCGCTGAGCTCGTCGGCTGCGACGAGTTTGCGCGATCGCAGTTCGATCAGCTTGTCGGCAGCTGCGGCCCTGGCGAGTTCGAGCGCGGCGCGTTCTTCGTCAAGATCCACCGCAACCATCGAGCCAGGCTAGCGAACCCACCCTCCGGCTTCTCACCGATTCCGAACCCGCCTTCGGCTTCTCACCGATTCTGAACCCGCCTCCGGCTTCTCACCGATTCTGAACCCGGAATCCGGGAAGTGAGTCGGTGAGAACGAAGTGGCTAGGCCGTGTCAGCGGGTTGGCCTGGCACACGACCGGTGGCGAGCAGTTCGACAAAGGCGGCCTCGTCGATGATCGGGACACCCAGCTCCTCGGCTTTGGTGACCTTGGAAGCACCGGGTGATTCGCCGACGACCAAGGCTGTCGTCTTCTTGGACACGCTGCCCGGAGACTTCCCGCCTCGGCTGGTGATGGCTTCCTTGACGCTGTCGCGGCTGAAATTCTCAAGCCCGCCCGACACGACCACCGCCAGCCCCTCGAGCGTCTGGTCGACATCGACGACTTCGGGACCGTTGAAGTCGACTCCGGCCGCCCGCAGCCGTTCGATGATCGCCAAGTGGCTTTCGTCGTCGAAGTAGGCGCGCAGGCTTTCGGCAATCGTCGGGCCGACACCGTCAACACCGGCAAGCGTTTCGAGATCAGCCTCGATGATCTTGTCCAGATGGCCGAACGCCTTGGCCAACACGTGCGCACCGCTGTTGCCGAGGTGACGGATGTTGAGGCCGATGAGGAGCCGGCCGAGTCCCTGGGTCTTCGACGCTTCGATCGACGTCTGGAGGTTGCGCACCGAAGTCTCGCCAAATCCTTCGATCTGACCGACGGCGTCGAAGTCCAGTTCGTAGACACCAGCGATGTCGCTCAGCAGTCCCTGCGCGGTGAACAGCTGCACCGTGCGTTCGCCAAACCCTTCGATGTCCATGGCCGCACGGGCGGCGAAGTGCTCGATCCATGCGTCGCGTTGGATCGGGCACGTCGGGTGCAGGCAGTAGTGAGCGGCGTCGCCTTCGCTGCGCGTGAGCGGATGATGGTTCTCACACGAGCAGTGGGTCGGGAAGTGCCACTCGGGCAAGCCCTCCGGCCGCTCCGACAGCACGGGGCCGAGCACCTCGGGGATCACGTCGCCGGCCTTGCGAACGAGCACCGTGTCGCCGGGACGGATGTTCTTGAGTTTGACCTGGTCCTCGTTGTGCAGCGTTGCCATCTGCACCGTCGAACCGCCGACAAAGACCGGCTCGAGCACGGCAAACGGTGTGGCTTTGCCTTTGCCGCCGATCGACACCTGAATGTCGATGAGCTTGGTCGATTTCTCCTCGGGCTGGAACTTGAACGCAATCGCCCAGCGGGGGTGGTGGCTCGTGACCCCGAGGTCGCGTTGCATGGCGAGATTGTCGATCTTGGCCACGGCGCCATCGGTCTCGTAGTCGAAGTCGTGACGGCGCGCCTCGGCCTCGGCGAAATACGCCTTGACCGCATCGGCGCTGTCGACGACCTTGACCTGGTCATTGACCGGGAAGCCGAGGTCGTCGAGATAGGCGAACGTTTCACTGTGATGCGCGAACGTTGGTGCGCCCTCGACCTGGCCGAGCTGATAGGCGAACCAGCGCAAGTTGCGAGAGGCCGTGACCGCCGCGTCCTTTTGTCGCAACGAACCTGCCGCGGTGTTGCGCGGGTTCGCATAGAGCTGTTCACCCGCAGCCCGCCGAGCCTCGTTGAGTGCTTCGAAGTCGCTGATCGCCATGAAGATCTCGCCCCGGACTTCGAGCACCGGCGGCGCGCCGGCGCCGAGCTGTTTGGGGACGGACGCGATCGTCGCGACATTGGCCGTCACGTCTTCGCCCACCCGGCCGTCGCCGCGGGTCGCCGCGCGCACAAGCGTGCCGTTCTCATAACGAACGCTGACGGCGAGCCCGTCGAACTTGAGCTCACACACGAACGACCCGAGGTCGCGGCCTTCGCCCGCAGCGCGCACCAGACGCGTGTGCCAGTTGTCGAACTCGTCGGTGTTGAACGCCTTGTCGAGCGACATCATCGGGATCTCGTGCTCGACCGGCGCAAACGTTGCCGAAGCTCCGCCGGCTGACCCGATCGCCGCTGACCCAATGGTCTGCGTCGGCGAATCGGCCGTCGCCAACTCGGGATGCGCTTCTTCGAGCGCGGTGAGTTCGCGTACTAAGAGGTCGAAGTCTGCGTCGCTGATCTCGGGCGCATCCAGAGCGAAGTAGCGCTCGTTGTGATGAGCGATCAGGGCGCGTAGTTGGTCGGCCCGAGCCTGTGCATCGTTCACGAGATCACTCTACGCACGCCGCCAGGGGCCGTGGGTCGACCGGACCACGCGCCGCTTGCCCACCGTCGCCGGTGACCACGCCGAGTGAGCGCGGCATGAGACGCGCGATGTGAATTGGTGGGCGATCCTGACTTCATCCGCCTTATCTCAGCTGCGGTAACCTAGAACAAGCGGGTGATGAATGAGCGGAGTGCCGCCGTGGCCGATACCTCGAACGCAAGCTCGGCGCGTCGCCGTGCGCTTGGACGAGTCACGCGCGCGCTCCTGCTCGTGTCGCTCGTCGCGGCCACACTGATTTCGGTTCCTGCGCCGATCGCGGCTGCCCAGGCCACGAGTATCGAACGCTCAATTGTCTCGACACTCGACGACGCCGAAGAATCCGACAGTGGCTGGGTACTCATCGGAAGCTCCGATCTCGAACTCGTTGCCGACAGCTCCCGCGGCAACCAGCTGGTGGGACTCCGCTTCACCGATCTTCACATTCCCCAAGGCGCCACGATCACCTCGGCGACCATTCAATTCGATGTTGACGAAACGGGCGACGAAGCAACCTCGCTGCAGTTCCGCGCCCAAGCTTCGGACAATGCTGCAGTGTTCTCGTCGAACAACTTCGACCTTTCCAGCCGGGCGACGACCGCCGAGTCGGTGACCTGGGACGCACCGGCGTGGCCGAGCCGCCCGGCCGCCGGGCCTGACCAGCGCACCCCCGACCTCGCCACGATCTTCCAAGAGGTCGTCGACCGCCCGGGCTGGCAAACCGGTGGCGCAATCGCCGTCATCATTTCCGGCACCGGCAAGCGGGTTGCGACCTCGTTCGACAAGAACCCGGCGGCCGCCCCGAAGCTGGCGCTCGAATTCAGCGCCGGCACCTCGGTTGCTGCGACAACGCCGACCCGTTCCGAAGCCGCTGGCCAACGCGACGGGGCCTTCTCGATTACGCGCTTCGACTCCACGGCGGGCGACCTCAGCGTCGATCTGACCATTGGCGGAACGGCCACTCCCGGCGCCGACTATGTGCCGCTCCCCTCCAACGTCACCATTCCGGACGGGGTTGCGTCGATCACCGTGCCGGTCCAAGTCCTCGACGATGCCGAAGAAGAAGCACCCGAGTCGATCACGGTCACCGTTGGATCGTCGACCGCGTCGATCATGATCGCCGACGACGACAGCCCGATCGTGTTCGAAAACACCATCACGAGCGCGATCCAGTCGTCGATCGACGATGTGGAGCAGACGTCGAGCGGGCGGATCTCGACAACGAGCAGCGACATCGAACTGGTCGATCTCGCGAACGGGTCGCCCCAGCTGGTCGGCTTACGGTTCCCCCAGCTCGGCCTGCCCGCCGGCGCGACCGTGACCGAGTCCTGGATCCAGTTCACCGTCGACGAGGTCAGCGTGGACCCGGCCTCAATCGACATCGCCGTGGCCGACGCCGACGATGCGGCCCCGTTCGCGACGACGAGCAACGCACTCTCGCTGCTACCACTCACCTCGACTCGACTGGCGTGGTCGCCCGCCCCATGGTCTGCCGTGGGCGCTGCGGGCATTGACCAACGCACCCCTGACCTCTCGGCCTTCCTCAACGAGCTTGCCGAGCGGCCGGGCTGGAGCGAATCGAGTGCGGTCGCCTTCGTGCTCGGCGGTGCGGGGACTCGCACCGCCGAAGCGTTCGACGGAACCGCCGCGCCAGTCCTCCATGTCACCTACCAAACCGACGAACCTCCGCCGAACCAGGCACCGACGGTCGCGGCTTCGGCCGACTCGGCCTTTGTCGGCCAACCTGCGCCGTTGACGGCGACGGTCACCGATGACGGGCGTCCGAACGCCGTGTCGGTGAGCTGGACCCAGACCGCTGGCCCGGCAACGGCGGCTATCGCCGACCCGACGGCGGCCAGCACTTCGGCTGCGCTTCCGCTGCCGGGGGTGTACAGCTTCATGGTCGAAGTCGACGACGGCGCCGCCACGGCACAGGACACCGTGACGATCACCGGCATCGACCCCACCGTCGCCGAACCGTCGAGCGTCCGGTTCGCGTCGATTGGCGATTTCGGCGTCGGCTGCTGTGGTCAAGTCACCGTTGCCGACCTGGTCGCTACGTGGAACCCCGACTTCATCGTGACGGTTGGCGACAACAACTACGACCTGGCAACGATGGACGAGGCAGTTGGCGTGACCTATGCCGACAGCATCGGCAACTACCAGGGCAGCTTCGGTACGGGGGCAGCCCACAACCGGTTCTTCCCCGCGCTCGGCAACCACGACTACACCTCGCCCGGCGGGCTCGCCGAGTACCTCGACTACTTCACCCTGCCCGGCGGCGGCATTCCGTCGACGAACACCAGCGGCAACGAGCGCTACTACGACTTCGTCCGCGGACCCGTCCACTTCTTCGTGTTGAACAGCAATGCCGACGAACCAGACGGCCGTAGCGTGTCCTCGGTCCAGGCCCAATGGCTCCAGTCCGCCTTGGCAGCCTCGACAACGCCCTGGCAGATTGCGATCTATCACCACCCAACCCACTCCTCGGGCTTCAGCGGGGGCTCGATGGATTGGCCGTTCGCCGCTTGGGGCGTCGACGCCACGATGGTCGGCCACGACCACACGTATGAACGCCTCGATGTCGAAGGTGTCGTCCATTTCGTCAACGGTGTCGGCGGCGCTGAGCTGCAGCCCTTCACCACGATTCATCCCGGAAGCCAGGCGCGCTACAACAACGATTTCGGCGCCATGCTGGTCGAGGCATCGCCCACCTGCCTCGACTTCTCGTTCCACTCGATCTCCGACGGCCTGGTCGACCAGCACACGATCGGCACCTGCGATGGCGGGCCGGTCGACCAAGCGCCGACCGCGGTCGCCGACGCAGCGTCGACACTCGAAGACACCTCGACCAGCATCGACGTGCTCGCCAACGACAGCGATGTCGACGGCGACCTCGATCCGGCTTCGCTCACCGTGCTCTCGGCAACCACCGGCGACGCCACCGTCGCCGATGGCCTGATCGCCTTTGCCCCCACGCCGGACTGGTTCGGCGAAGCGACGCTTCGGTATCGCGTCTGTGACCTCGGCGGTCGTTGCGCCGAGGCTGATGTCAGCGTCTCGGTGGTTCCCGTCAACGACGCGCCGACGGCAGCGATCCAGCCACTCGCTCCGGTGCCTGCCGCGGCGGGCCCGCAGGAAGTCACGGGCTGGGCATCGTTCATCGCCGGGCCGGACAACGAGAGCGACCAACTGCCGACCTACTTGGTCGAGGCCGTCTCAGACCCATCGCTGTTCATCACCGCTCCGTCGATCGACACCGACGGGACCTTGCGGTTCGCGCCCGCTGGTCAGGCCGGCGTCGTCACGTTCGAGGTGCGCGTGATGGACAACGGCGGCGTGGACAATGGCGGCGTCGCTACGTCGGCTTCGGTCATGGCCACGCTCGAGTTGACATCTGACGTCGTAGAAGTCACCGCCGCGCCGACCAGTGAACGCACCCTCCGCGGCTCGATCGTGAGCGGCAGCTTCCGCGATCTCGCCGCACTTGACGGCCAAGCCGAGCAGCTCATCGAAGAGTCGACCAAGGGACGCCGCACGAGGCGCGTGTCCAGCTTCGAGCACGAGTGGACGATTCCCGTAGGCGGCACGACGCCGACCCTCTCGGTCACCGGTCGGGCTCAGGCCAGCTCCGACGGCGACACCTTTGAGCTGTCGTACTCGATCGATAGCGGCGCGACCTATGTGGCCTTCGACCCGCCACTGCTCTTGAGCACGGTGGATACGACGAGCACCCGGTCTCTACCCGATGGCTTCACGGGTGATCTCGTCGTGCGGGTTGTCGATTCCGACCGGTCGGTCGGCAGTTGGAGCACCGACTCGATCTGGATCGACCAGCTCGTGGTCACCACCATGCTCGGCGGCTGATCCCCGCGCCTCGGGTCAGCTCGGCCCGGACGGCTCGCGATTCGTCACGCAGTACTCGAGGCCAGCCGGATCGCACATGATCGTCCAGTGGACATGTGACGCGCCCACCTTGGCGCCGAGCGCTGCATGGGCGTCGCGCACCGCAAGGCTCTGCCCGCCACACGAGATGTCGAGATGCACGTGCACCTCGCTTCTTGGGTCATCTTCGCCAAGCTGTTGAAACAGAAACCGAAACGGGATGTGGGCTGGCTGTTCGAGCGAACGGAACTCGGGCAACGCGGTGTGTCCGCTCCCCCAGCCCGTCAGCGCATCCCAGAACTCGATCTCGGGCTCAAACCCGGCATGCGGAACATCGATGCAAAGTTGATCGACCCGATGCGGGACCGGGTCCGCAAGGACGGCCCCGAGATGCTCATCCCCGGCACCTGACACGAAGCAGAAGACCAATCCGCCCGGCGACCGCATGATCACATGGCCCGGTTCATCGAGCACGTGAGCACCGAGCGACAAGGCACGCTCCCGATACGCGCCGAGGTCGTCGACGTGCAGATCAAGGTGGAGGCGCGCCGGCCCGCCGTGGACTTGCATCCGAAGCGACGCGGTTCCCTCCGCGGGGTCGAGCGTCAGGAACTGGTCGCGGTCGCCTCGACGGGGAGACGGCGTCGCCCCGATAGCCGAGGACCAAAACCGCAGCGCCTCGTCGAATGACTCGGTCGGTACGTCCAGGAAGGCTGTCACCCAGTGGATCGTCACAGAGCGCTGCTCACAACGTGCCCGCGAACAACACCGGCGTCGTTGGCTGGGGTGAACCGGCTTCGGGTTCGATGGTGATCCCCCAGCCGATCGCATCTGGGTCCTCGCCCGGCAGGACCGCGGCAACCGAACCATCCTCTGGAGAGAACAGGCCGGCCGGAGCGACGCCGTCCTCGAGCAGGAACCACAAGGCATACGCCATGCCATCACCCGGATCAGCGAGGTCGCTGGCGATCACGGCGATCTGGTCTTGATCGTCGGACCACACCACCTGAACGGTGCCGGCCTGCCCATCCTCGGTTGCGTCGAGCACGGCAACGACCGCATCGGGGGCCGAGACGATCTCGGACGTCGGATCCGCTTCGGAACGGGTGAGCGCCATAGCGCCAACGACGAACAGGCCAACAGCGGCGGCGGCCGCAAGCACCGTTTGGGCTCGCGAGAATCGCGGCGTGGACAGCCGCTGCACGACCGGCGGGTCCTGTCGCGTCTCACCAACTGCGGCCATGACGGACTGCTTCAACGATGCAGGTGGCTCCTCATGGCTGTGGCCGGCCAGTGCCACCGCGACCTGCCGGAACTCGGCAACCTCGGTGCGACATTGATCGCATGACTCAAGATGGGCCTCGAAGCGAACGCGTTCGTCGTCGTCGAGCGCATCGAGGGCATACACCCCGGCGAGTTCGTGAAGGTTTTCAGTACGAGTCATGGGACACTCCCATCTTGTCACGGAGTCGGATAAGGCCATCGCGGATACGGGTCTTCGCGGTGCCTTCGGGAATGTCGAGCAAAGCCGCCACCTCGCGATAGGTCTTCCCGCCGAAGTACGCCAGGGTGATGGCCTCGCGCTGGGTCGGCGTCAGGTCGTCGAGGGCACGCTGCACGCGAACACGGTCAAACCGATCGTCGACCGCTTTTGCGACCGTGTCGGTGTGCTCATCGATCACGGTCCGTTCGTGGTCGCGCTCCTCACGGCGGCGTCGTGACTCTTCGCTGCGCACGCGGTCGACGGCGCGTCGGTGGGCAATCGTGGCCGCCCAGCTCCGCACATTGCCCCGGTCAACGTCGAAGCGCGGCGCGATTCGCCACAACTCGACAAAGATCTCCTGTGTGACCTCGTCGGACATCGAGGGATCACGTACGACCTTGCGGACGACGCCATAGACCAAAGGGGCGAGCTCGTCGTAGAGCCGCTCAAAGGCGGTCTCGTCGCCGCGGGCAACGAGTGTGATCAGATCGTTGGCCGAGGCTTCTTCGGACTGTGAGTCAGACTCGGGCACCGACCGAAGTCGAAAGGGGCGCACCATGTCAGTGTCTCGCAGGCCGGCGGAGGAAATCGGGATCGTCCGGTCCGGGGTTGTGGGTCATGCTTCGCATTCGGCGCCGATCCGAGTTTGGATTGGTTCTTTGTGCATGTTCTGCGGGCAACCTTGGCAGTCGACTGCCAGAACCGCGCGCTTGAGTGGATAACGAACCCGGCCGGCTACCAATCCGGCCCCGTCTTCGAGAAAGGACAAACCATGAAGACCGGCTTCCGAATCACGCCCACCGAGTCAGGCTTTGCCGCTCGAAGCGCCGCATACCTTGCCTCGCAGGGCTACCCCCCACGTCGTATCCACCGTGCACTGGTCGAACAACTCGACCTCGCACCGTCGGCTGCTACGGAGATTGTCGAAGATCTCGCCGCCTAACGGGCAACTCGGAGGCCGGACATGCTCGTCGGCTGTCCGGCCTCCGACACAAATCTCGTACGCTCTGCGTCGATGGCGCAGGTCTCACTCGACGAAGAACACCGTGCTGCGATCGGCATCGTTGCCGGACGCATTCGCCGCTATGGCGAAGCGATTGCCCAAGGTCACACCTTTGGCATTGAGCCCGGCGATCACAAAGAGCTACATACGCTCGCCTATCAACAGGCAGCGACGCCGATCTACGCCGAGACCCTTCCGTGGTCCTATCTGAGCGAGCTGGCGGCCAAATTCAACGAGGCCGCCGCCCTCATGGCGGTTGCCGAGGTCCCAACCGGCATTGATGAACCTTGGGCAGAGATTCAGAGCTATCTCCGCTCGGCGACCACCGCGATCACCGAAGCCGCCCCTGGCCCACCGCAATCTGCGTCGCCCGAGGACATCGCGACCATGGCGCCGACCACGCCCCCAGTAATGCGATTCGGCCATCTCGCCCGCATCGCGCATCCGATCGGTACCAAACGACTGATCGAGTCCGCGCAGCGGGTCGAGCGAGCGTGCGGCGACGTCGACGAGTGCCCCCTGAGCGAGCAAGAGAAGTCCTGGATGCAGCGGATCATCGCGGGCGAGCGCACCCTCGACATCGCTGCCGCCGACGGCTACTCGGAGCGATCGCTCTATCGAGCACTCAGCGAGCTGTGGGATCGCCTTGGCGTCGACAACCGACTCGAGGCGGCCGCGCTGGTGACCGATAACGGCTGGCTCGACTAGCAACTTCGTCGGACCAAACCTCACCGGGACGTCTCCCGGGATCAAGGCCGCCGCCCGTGCTCGTCGCAGACCGGGCAGCCGCGCGCGGGTCCAATCCAAAGAACCGACGGCTCCGAACCACCTCTATGCACCACGGAACTGTCCCCCCAACAGCAACGGTCACGAGGCCGAGTAGCTGGAGTGGCCCCGCTGCCGTCGTCTTCAGTCTGGGGGTCGCTGAGCTCGTCGCCGGCTTTTCGAGCCGCTGGCGTTCGCCGTTCCTTGCCGTAGGTGACGCATTCATTGACCGGACTCCTCGATGGCTCAAGGACGTTGCCATTGATTGGTTCGGCACCAATGACAAGGTTGCGCTTCTTGTCGGGATGGCCGCGACTATCGCGACGCTCAGCATCGGACTGGGCATCGCCCTCAAGCGAGGGCGAAGTCGGCCGGTCGTCGGCGCAGTCGGCGCCTTCGGCCTGCTCGGCGTGGTTGCTGCGCTCGCCACGCGAACCCCTGCCCAGAGTTCTTTGATTCCGGCCATCGCAGCCCTGGTGGCCGGCGTCGTCAGTGTCGTCTTCCTCGTGATGTTGGGA
>CALLPT010000145.1 GCA_938015575.1 uncultured Acidimicrobiales bacterium | reverse complement strand
TAGGCCGTCTCGCCATTGAGTGGGAGTGCCTCTCGCCGTTGTGCGAGCAAGGCGGGCGAGTCGGGATGGTAGAACCCGGGCTCTCGTGGCGGATTGGTCACCCAGGTGCCGTGCTCGTTGCGATTAGCGGGTACGTGATGCACCAGGAACATGCTCGTTGAAAGCGGCACTGGCTCGAACTCGATATCGGTGTGCCAATGCTGGCCACCGCTGACGACCGGTTTCGCGTGGGGTCCGCTTCCGATCAGGTTCGTGACCAAGTACACGGCCGCGCTGTCGCCGCCTGGCAGGCACGCGACGTGATCGGGAAAGGCCGAGTTGACCTGTGTCACTGGGCGTTCTGCGTGCACCTTGAGCCGGGCTGCGGCGGCGTCGAGGTAGTTGTCGATGTTGCTGGGGTGGGGGATCGGCGCGCCGAAGTGATTCGCGAGACGCTCCAGCCCCGACACGGTCATGCCCCGCTCGATCTGGTCGGGAAACGACACCACCCGCCACGCGTCGAGAGCACCAATGACCGCGCTCGCCTGGTCATCGCTGAGCGGCTGGCTCAGGTCAACGCCATGGATGCGACGCCCCATGCGGTCGTCGCTGGCGAGGGGCTCGATCGAAACATCGGCGCCAAAGGCAGCGCGGAGCGAGCCGCGGGAGTCGTGGCTCATCGTGAGCTCGCCTCGATGTCGGCGGCAACGGTTTCGGCAAGCGAACGTAGGCGCTGGCGATACACGTCGATCGACGGCTGATCGGCCCGCAGGCCCTTGGGGCCGAGCTGCAACAGGTCGTTCCAGCCGGCCCGTTGAGCGACGATGGCAGCACTTCTGCCGGGAGCTAGCTCAGCGAGCGCTGTGGCCAGCGCGCTCCAGAGATCGAGCAAGAGTTCGCCGATTGCTCCAGCCACATCGCCGGTCTTAGCGGTTTCGATCTCGTCCGCGTGCTGGCTCGCGGCCATGCGCTCCCACAAGTCGCCGACGAAGCGCTGCAAGAAGCCGTCGAGGCGATCGGCGACGGATGCGTCGCTATGAAGTGCCGCGAGCGCTTGCTCGACATGCCCTTCGAACAAGGCGACGAACGCCGAGGCGAAGATCTCATCCTTGTTGGCGAAGTACTGATAGAGCGCCGGACGCGAAACCCCAGCCCCCTCGGCGATGCGGGCCATCGACGCACCCCGGATGCCATGCGTCGAGAACTCGGCAATCGCGGCATCGTGAATCGCCACACGGCGAGCGTCTCCTCGGCCGACTGGCGCGTTCGCCGGAGCGGAAGATTCCTCGATCGTCACCCGATGAGCTTGACACATTCGGGCGAATCTGTCAGGTTTTGCGCCTGACGAATATCGCATGAACTGTCAGGTCCACCTTTCTCAGGAGCAGCAACCGTGACTCGCCTCGGCTACCAGATCCCCAACTACACCTATCCCGGCGCCGCTGGCGATGACATCTTCGGCAACGTCGTCGCCCAGGCCAAAGCGGCCGAGGCCGCCGGTTTCGACCGGGTCTTCGTGATGGACCACTTCTACCAACTGCCCGGTATTGGCGCGCCCGAGGAGCCAATGTTCGAGTGCTACACGATGCTGTCCGCGCTTGCCCAGCACACCGAGGCCGTCCGTCTGTCTGCGCTGGTGACCGGCAACACGTATCGCCACCCGACGCTGCTGGCAAAGACCATTACCGCACTCGACCATGTGTCCGGAGGACGCGCCACGCTCGGCATCGGTTCCGGCTGGTTCGAACTCGAACACGATCAGCTCGGCTATGAGTTCGGCACGTTCACCGATCGGTTCGAGAAGCTCGAAGAAGCGCTCCAGATCATCGTCCCGATGCTCAATGGCGAAAAGGTCAGCCTCGACGGCAAGCACTACCAAGTCACCGACGCCGTCAACTCGCCGCCCCCGCTGTCCAAGATCCCGATCATGATCGGCGGCAGCGGTGAGAAGAAGACGCTGCGCATGGTCGCGCAGTACGCCGACGAATCGAACCTGTCGAGCGGCGGAGCCGACGAGATCCCGCGCAAGCTCGGTGCGCTCGCGGCGCACTGCGAACGACTGGGTCGTGACCGGTCAGAGATCAAGGTGACCAAGCTGACGATGTGCATGGTCGCCCCGACCATGGAAGAGGCAGAGGCTGACCTTCGCGAGGTTGCCGGCGCCAAGGGCTGGCCCGACGAAGTCCTCGACATGGTCAAGAGCATCCTGATCTATGGCGATCCCGACACCGTCGGCGAACGCCTCAGCGAACTCATGGCAACCGGGATCGACGGGATGACGATCAACCTGCCGGGCAACGGGCACAAGACCGAACGCATCGGCCTGCTGGGCGAGATCGCCAACCAGGTCATCGGCTGAACGTCGGGATGCGGCACTAGATCAACAGGTCGGCCAGTAGGAGAGCGGCCGTTGCTCGGGCGGCGGCACGCGGCGGTTGGCCAGCCGATTCAGATCCTCGGCGAGCACGATGCGGGTCTCTGCGGGATCGATCATTTCGTCGATACGCATCGTTCCGGCGGCGTCGTAGGGCGACGTCGTCTCCCTCATCTCATCGACAAATCGGCGGCGCTCCGCCTCGCGTTCGGCGTCGTCTTCGATTGCCGCGAGCTTCGAGCCGTAGGCCACGTTGACGCCCACGTCGGGATCCATGAAGCCGATCTCGGCGCCGGGCCACGCGTAGATGCCGAGCGACGGCATCTGTGAGCCGTTCATGGCCTGCCACGCCATGCCGAATGCCTTGCGGAGACACACGGTCAGAGTGGGTGTCGAGGCAAGCTGAAGTGCGGTCATCATCCGCATGCCCCAATGCAGCAGGCGATCGTGTTCAACCCGTGTGCCGACCATGAAGCCCGGCACGTCGACCAGGAAGACAACCGGCAGATTGAACGAGTCGCACACGGTCATGAGACGGATGATTTTGTGGCACGTTTCCGGAGTCATCGCGCCGGCGCCATACATCGTGTTGTTCGCGATGACGCCGATCGGGAAGCCGTCGATGCGAGCCAGCGCAGCGGTGATCTGACGGGCGTACCTCGGCTGGATCTCCATCACCGAGTCCGGGTCGCACAATCGGGCAACAACCTTGCGCATGTCGTAGCCGCGGGAGCGTCGGGAGGGAACCATCGCCGCCAGTTCGGGGTCCGGGTCGATCGAGGACGGTCGTTCGCCACGTGGCGCCGTCTGGTGTGCATTGGACGGCAGGTAACTTAGCCAGCGGCAAATCGCTTCCCAGGCCTCTTCGTCGGTCTCGACACCCAGGTCGATCTGTCCCGTCGTGGTCGCATGGACGTCGACGCCGCCGACGTCTTCGAACGAGGTGATCTCACCTGTGGCGATCTCGAACACGCGCGGCGAGGTGACCGCCAGACAGGAGCCTCGGGTCATGACAACGAAGTCACTCAGTGCGGACAAAAAGCTAGAACCGCCGAAGCTCTGCCCGACGATTGCGGTGGCCAT
>CALLPT010000144.1 GCA_938015575.1 uncultured Acidimicrobiales bacterium | reverse complement strand
CAACCGAACGAAGCCTTGTTTGTCGCGACGAGCGACACCGCCGAACGAAACGACGGGTTCTTGCTGAGCTACGCGTGGAATCGGGCCGCCGACAGCTCCGAGCTCGTCATCCTCGATCCCTCGGACTTGGCCGCTGGCCCGGTGGCAGCTATCGAGCTTCCACAGCGGGTGCCGTTCGGGTTCCACGCGGCGTTCCATCGATGACCCGCGAACGTCGTATGGAGCGCACCACTCCCGTGTGGCAAGCACCCGACGAGACGATCGAGCTCATGGGGCCGGTCTCGGGGAACGACCTGAACGGGTGGGGGGAAACCGAGGTTCGCCAGCCGAGTCTTGTCATGTGGGCGAACCCTGCGCACCTGGCGCACGGTGCGGTCCAACGTCGCATGACCGAACAGTTTCTGGACCATCCGGAGCTTCGGTCGGTGCTACGGACCGACGATCGGCATTCGCCGGTACCCGTCGCCCCCGATCGCGTCGACGCCACGCCAGACCAGTGGATGGCTGACGTGCGCGAGTTCGCCATGGGCGAGGCTGGCCATCGCGTCGAGCTGGTTGGCGTGAGCCAGCCGCGACCCGAGTGGTTCTTCGAGGGGCGATCGAGTGATCTTCCGTTTGTGATCATGCTTGGGTTGGCCATGGATCACGGTGAGCTCGCCACCGCTCCGGAGCACACTTCGGCGATCGAGGTCCATCGCCAGTACAACCGGGGCACGGCGGCCGCTCGGTCACTGGCCGACTTCATCCGGGGGCGAGGCTACGAGGCGCACGGCCATGGTGGGCCAGGCGCCGGACCCATGCAGATGGTGCCCGCTGCGATCGAAGCCGGGTTCGGCGAGCTGGGCAAGCATGGTTCGATCATCAACCGCGAGTTGGGCAGTTCGTTTCGCCTCGCAGCCGTGCTCACCGATGCCCCGCTCCAAGCCACCCCCCGGGACATCTTCGGTGCCGACGACTTCTGCGTCGGGTGCCGGATCTGTACCGACGCCTGCCCGCCCGACGCGATTGCACCGGATCGGCGGCTTGTGCGCGGCGTCACCAAATGGGCCGTCGACTTCGATCGTTGCTTGCCGTATTTCGCCGAGAGCTACGGCTGCGGTATCTGCATCGCCGTGTGCCCGTGGTCCAAGCCCGGCGAAGCGCCCCGTCTCGCCGACAACATGACGCGCAAACGCACCCGAACTGCGGGTGTCGGACACCGCAGTTCTTAGGCGACGGTGTTGGTGGCGCGGAGGTCGGCGATTTGGTCGGGGGTCAGCCCGAGCAAGTCGCGCAACACGGTGTCGGTGTCGCGACCGAGGGTTGGCGCAGGGTCGAGCTCAAAGATCGGGCTCTCGTGGAACCGAATGGGGCTATAGGCAAGAGGCACCGTGCCAAGATCCGGGTCCTCGACCCACTGCAGCGATCGCCGGGCGTGCTGTCGCTCGTCGCGAACTGCCTCGTCGACGGTCCTCACCGCGGCAGCAGGCACATGCGCTTCTCGCAACAGGGTGACGACTTCGTCCCGTGCGTGCTGCGATGTCCACGCCTCGATCTCGGCGTCGAGTACCTCGACATTGCTCGTGCGGGCAAGAGGTGTCGCGAAGCGTTCATCACTGCCGAGGTCCGGGCGAGCCATCACCTCGACCAACGACGGCCAGTGCCGCGGTGCGACCGTGATGATGGCGATCCAACCGTCAGCACAGCGATAGACGTTGTACGGAGCGAACCCGCTCGCCTGCCGATTGCCAGGGCGTGCGGTACGGCCCGTCGATTGCCACATGGCCAGTGGGCTCGTCAGCGCGAAGTGCGCGGCATCGGCCATCGAAACCTCGACGCTGCGGCCGACACCCGTCCGTTCCCGCTCGAACAGCGCCGTCGTGATCGCGCCATATAGATGGGCGCCACCCAGGAAGTCGATGTACGCGACACCAGCCTTGAGCGGCGGCGTGTCCTCGTAGCCGGTCGTCGTCATCGCCCCCGACGAAGCCTGAATGGTGATGTCCATCGCCGGCGTCGGATCCTCGACCAACGCACCGTCGGGATTACGAACGCCAAAGCCTGAAGCCTGAGCAAACACCAACCCAGGGTTACGAGCGTGCACGACGTCGTAGCCGATGCCCAGGCGCTCGGGAACGCCGGGCAGGAAGTTCATGAGCATGACGTCGGCCTGCTCGGTGAGCCCCAGAAAGAGCTCGACGCCAGCCGGTTGCTTTAGATCGATGGCAATGGCCTCTTTGTGCGTGTTGAGCATTGCGGTCGGCAAAGCGGGCCCCCGCCGTCGGCTCTGTTCACCGGTCGGCGGCTCCACCTTGATCACCCGGGCCCCCGCCATGGCCAGCAGAAATCCGCAATAGGGGCCCTGGTAGATCTGGCCGAGATCGAGGACCGTGACGCCAGCGAGTGGCAGCGGCCGATCACCTGCGCCCAGGTTGATACTCACTTGAAGCTGCCGCCCAGGATCTCTCGGGCCATGATCAGTCGCTGGACCTCGCTCGGGCCCTCACCGACCCGGCGAATGCGCAGCTCGCGATACCAACGTTCGAGTGGCAAGTCTTTGGTCATCCCGATGCCACCGTGAATCTGCATCGCCCGATCGACGACGCGCCCAGCGGCTTCAGACGCAACGAGCTTGGCCATCGCCGCCTCGGTCCGGAAGCGCTCGCCTCGATCGGCTCGCTGGGCCGCTTCGAGCACACACCATCGAGCGTGGCGGATGTCGATCTCGTTGTCGACAATCATCCACTGCACGGCCTGCTTCTCCGCCAGCGTGCTGCCGAAGGCCTCTCGATTCTTGGCCCACTCGACGGCCATCTCCTGGGCCTTGATCGCCGGTCCTAGGCAACCGGCCGCATACGGGATGCGTTGGCGACTCAAGCGGTCGTTGGCAATCGCGAAGCCGCGGTTGACTTCGCCCAGAACGCTGTCGTGGGAAACGCGCATCTCGGTGAACGAGAGTTCGGTCGCATAGTGGGTGGATCGAAGCGTGTGCACGACGCGCTCGACGTGAAAGCCAGGCGTGTCGGTGTCGACGATGAAGGCGGTGACGCCGTTGCGCCCAGGGTCATCGCCGGTGCGCGCAAAGACAAGCGCGAAGTCGGCTTTGTCTGCACCCGATATGTAGAGCTTTGACCCGTTGATGATCCACTCGTCACCGTCTTGATGCGCCCGGGTCTTGATCGCCCGAGCCGGGTCGCTTCCGCCCGAGGGCTCGGTGAGCGCGAAGCAGCCCTTCTTCTCGCCCCGCAGCGCCGGGTAGAGATAGCGTTCTTTTTGGGCGTCGGTCGCCTCGTACAACTGCGCCAATCCAGCACCGCCAAAGGTGCCGTAGCACGGGTTGTAGAGACCGGCCCGGTGCTGGCTCATCTCGATCGCCATGAGCGCGCGGGTCGTGGTGTCCAGGCCGGGGCCACCGAATTCTTCGGGGATGTCGAGTCCGTAGAAGCCCATCTGCTTGGTCATCGCGACCAGGCGGGCCTGATCCGCTGGATCCAGCTCGCCGGCGTCAGGATCGAGCCCGGCTTCGAGCGGCTCGATTTCTTCGCGCACGTAGCGGCGGACAGTCTCGATGATGAGCTGTTGCTCCTGGGTCGGGCGGAAATCCATCAGCTGAGCCTCCCCAACAGGTGGGTGTCGTCGCGGTTGTTGACGGGGACGTCGCCGTGGATCGCGTGGTGCAGCATCAGCAGCTCTTGCCAGCGGGTTCGATAGGCGTGGGTGAACTCGTACCGGAAGCGAACCCCGCGGCTCGCCTCGGCCTCGCGCTCCAATGCACTGCGCAACCCGAACGTTTCGAGTCCCCCGGCCTGCCCGATGAACACGGTCGCGCCAGCATCGTCCACGATCTCATAGACGCCGAGCTGCGCCGACAGTGCCCTCGCGGCCTCGGCGTTCAAATCCTGCAGCGGCCGCGAGATACCCCGAGCACTCACCATGGTGCGACGGTAGGACACGACCACCGCCACGCTGAAATGGGGGCGTCGTTAGAGGTTGGCGTAGCGGAAGGTCGCCGCCGGTTCATCAAGGAAGAAGACCGCAAGAAACAGCAGCGAGGCGAGCCATACCGATGTCACCATCGCGGCGACGGGCCAGGGCACCCGTTGACGTAGCCACAGGTACAGCTTCATGCCGCGTTCCTTCCGTGCGTTGGTTTCACCATCGTGTCACCAGAGAATCCAGGACTGTGCCCATCTCGGTGAGCGAGTCTTGGCGCACCAACAAGAAGCTGAGAAACACGAAGTGGACGGTCAGCAAGACGCTGGCGATGTGGCCGACGCTGCTCACGAGACGATGCTCGACGCGGGGCAGGCGCGCCACACCAGCCCGAAAGCGTCCCCAGGCAATGATGCCAAGTCCGTGATAGGCGCCCCAGAGCAGATAGCGCAGTGAGAACTCATGCCAGAGCGCAATCGCGATGAGGCTGGCCAGGACGCCGGCGGCACGGCTCCGGAAGCGGGCAATGGTCGCCGAATAGACATAGTCACGGCTCCAGCTCGTCAGCGAAATGTGCCAGCTGTTCCAGAACTCGTTGATGTTGCGCTGAAGGAACGGCCAACGGAAGTTCTCCATCACACGGAAGCCGATGAGAAGCGAGAACCCGATGGCGATATCGGAGTAGCCCGAGAACTGGAAATACAGGTTCAGGCCGATCTCGACCATTTCGAGGTAGAGCTGCGGCCCGGTCCCAGGCTCGGTCACCTTGTCGGCCCATTCCGAGAACCGTCCCGACACCAAGAAGTCGCCCAAGAACGTGACCTTGACGAAGCCGTGCAGGATGCGCTCGAGGCCTGACGCGAAGGTCGCCGGATCCCAGTCCGCATTGCGGTCGCGGCGCCATTCGGGGAAGCGATGAATCGGGCCGATGAAGATCGTCGGCAGGAAGAACAGATAGCCGATGACTTCTCGAGGACCGAGGTCACGGATCGTGCCCTTGTAGCGCTCGATCGAGTAGTGGATGCAGCGCAACGAGTAGTACGACAGGCCAAGCGGGACCAAGGTGTCCGACGTGAGGTCATCGCCGGTGGCCACGCTCGCCAGCTTGTACGCGATGAGCACGAGGCCAATCGGCGCCGCGGCCAGCATTGCCCGACGGCCGTCGGGGCGCGTCCCACGCGTGACCAGATACGTGACCGCGGTCATCGCGCTGAGCCACAGCACGCTGACCGGTTCGAGCAACACCACGAAGAAAAGCGTGGCCAGAACGACGAGCTCGATCCGGAAGCGGCGCGGTACCGCCCAGTACAGGCCGGTCGTGACCGCTATCCAGCCAATCCAAGTGATCGAGGTGAAGTCCACGCAGGCTCCGCGACGTCAGTCGCTTTGTTTTGCGGCGTGTATCGCCAACGACCGCTCGTAGCGAGTGCGGCTCTCATGTACGTCTGGGCTCCCGTCGCCTGGGAGTAAGTCATAGCCGAGCATTTCGAGCAGCGGATTCGCCAACGGTGCGACCCGAGCAACCATGGCGCTTGGAACCGAATGCCAGCGTGCGACGCTCGCGCCGTGCACCTTGGTGTGCTGATAGCTCTTGTGATCGCTGAAGCCGAGCTGCTCCATGCCTTCGAGGGCACTATCGAGAAATGTCGTGTCTGACGACAGTCCGATCAGCTCGAGCAGCGCGCCAACGGTGTCGTGTGGGTCCTCGACCAGGTCCTCGTAGCGGGCAATCGCAACTGCGTCCGTACGGCGGGTGCCCAGGTCGATCAGGGCTTCGGTCGCGTCGACCCACGACCTCACAAAGGCTTCGATTGGGTGCGGATACTCGGCGATGTAGCGATGCAGGACCGAGGGATACATGCCGGCAGCGTCACAGAAGTCGATGCAACTCACCGCTACATCGAGCGGGTGACGGACAATTCCGATCCAACGCACATGGTCGCCGCACAGTTGTTCGATGCCATCGAGTTGAAAGATGTCGAAGGCGGTCTTTTCGATCCAGTGCGACGCTCCCTGCGCCACGGCCACCTGATCCATCAGACCAAAGGCGAGGCCCCGCAAACGATCGAGCACGATCTGGTCGTCGATGCCGGCGAAGTGCATGCCGGCGAGTACGCCCATGTCGACGCCGTCGGCAGTCCGCTCACTGGACAGGAACCGGGCGCAAGCCCCGAACAGGTGCGTCTCAGGTGGGCATGCGATCTGATCGTGACCGCCGAGGAGTCGCCGTAGCAGCGTCGTTCCAGAGCGCGGATGTCCAAGCAGAATGGTGCGCCCTTGAATTTGACTCATCGGTTCTCCACCACGAGTACAGCATCGCCGAGCGACGCCATCGTCATGACATCTCTCGGCGGAATGACCATGTCGAACTGGCGCTCCAAGCTCATGATGAGTTCGAGGAAGCTCAACGAATCCCAGCCCGCGGTCGAGTCGGGGGTCGAAGCTGGCGACAGCTGATCAGCACTTTCGCCGAAGACCCGAGCAGCAACATTGAGTACCTGATCCGCGATCGTTTCGCCTTCGACCGGTCCGGCCACGGCTTCGGACACAATCTGGGTCACTTTGGCGAGTTCGACTTTGCCCGAGGGCCCAAGGGGCAACGCATCGAGAACGACGACCTGGTTGGGGACCTTCTCGGCCGCCAGCTCACGACGGCAGTGCTCCAGAGCGGCGGCCATGACCGTGTCCGGGTCACCTTCTGCGGCCACACAAGCAACGACCCGCTCGCCGAGCGCGGGATCCGGAATGCCGACGGTCGCCACCGCCGTCACCGATGGCGCGCCGAGCAAGGCCGAGTTGACGTCTTCGGGATAGACGCTGACCCCGCCACGGATGATCACGTTCTTCTTACGACCTGCGATGGTGCAGAAGCCGTCCTCGTCGAAGCGGGCCAGATCGCCCGTGTGCAGCCACCCGTCATCGGTAAGCACCGCGGCAGTCGCCTCGGCGTCCTCGAAATAGCCGGACATGACGTTGTCCCCACGAATGAGCAACTCGCCCACACTTCCGACATCCAGATCATTGCCCTCATCGTCGACGACCTTGGCTTCGCAATCGATGGGCTTGCCAATCGTGCCATGACGGCGGGTCGCCTCGGTCGGGCCGCAGTAGATCGCATCCATGACCGTCTCGGTCAGGCCGTACGCATTCACGACCATCGTGTCGAAGCGGTCCTCGACGCGCCGCCAGATTTCCTCATCGAGGTAGCCGGCCGAAGACGCAACGAACTCGAACCCGTCGTAGCTGAAGGCGTCGTCCCATGCCTCGGGAAGGCGAAGCATCATCGAGATGACGGTCGGCACGGTGACGAAGTGTGTGGCCCGATCTTGTTGCACGCGGTCGAGCACGTCGCCCAGCGACTGCATGCTCACCTCGCCGGGGCGGATCCACACCGACCCGTAGGTCATCGCCAGCAAAGGTCCCTGGTTGAGCCCGTCGGTGTGGTGGGTCGGGAGTGGGTTGGCGACGCGGCTCGTCGCGTTGAACCCGAAATGATGACCCAAGGTTGCCATTTGAGCAGCCAGGTTTCGTCGGGTCAGCACGACCCCTTTGGGTTGCGACGTCGTACCCGACGTGAACAGGATCAATGCTGGACTCTCCGGGGCGAACTCGACACGATCGTCAACGGGCTCTTCGTTGCGAAGAAGACCTGGATAGTTGGTGTCATTGGCCTCGGGTTTTGGAATGCGGCGCAGCAGGCCAAAGCCGCTCTTGGCTGGTCCCGGAGTCGCGATGGCGACGACGTTTGCTTCGGTGTGCTGGACCGCGCTCGCACGTTCGACCACCGCAGCGTCGGCGATGATTGCTCCGACTCGCCCTTTGGTGACCAAGACGGTGATCTCGGCGGCCGAAGCATGCGGGTCGAGCACGACCGCGACGACACCGCTGAGCAAGCAGGCGCCGTACAGCTGCGCGAGCGACAGGTCGTCTTGGGTGGCGATCGCCAAACGATCTCCCGGGTTCAGCCCGAGACGGCGGAACAACCCGCGTGTTCGAGCGATGCCGTCGTGCAGCTCGCCATAGGTGACGGTGCGGGTCGGCGTAACCAGAAACGCTGCCTTGGCACTTTGCTCAGAGGACAGGCCTCGAAGAAGCGAGTCAAGTGGCGGCGTGGTCATGCAGTTCTCCTCGTGGCAAGTTCGGCGATCTCCTCGACGAACCAGTTGGTAAATATCTCCTGCCCAGACTCGCCGAGGTGCACGGCGTCGCAGAAGTGATCATCGGTTATGGGCTGATTCGGGCGAAGCAGACGTGCTGGATCAGCGGCCGCAATGTCGGGCATGCCCGCAGCAGCAGCTTCGGTGACGGGGATCGCCAGGAAACGCTGCTCGATCCCGCGCCCGCGAAGCGCATCTTCGAACAACGCAAAACCCTCGACGGTCGCGCCGTTGTCGTCAAGCTCGAACCAGCGGTTGAAGCGCACCAGTCGATCGGCGACACCATCGTTTGGCGCGCACGTCGGCCTGGTCTGCAGGTCGTGTTGGTCAGGATCGCCCGCTGCCCACGGTTGCGTGCCGAAGAGCTTCCACCACAGGTACTGCCGTTGCAGCAGCTCCATCGCTTCGTCGCCTCTGGCGCGTCCCCGCAGTTGGTCGACCACGATGACGAGGTCCGGTCCTGCCTCGAGAATGGATTCGGTCAGCGGCTCGAAGTCGTCATAGATCGCCCAATCCTTGACGATACGCAGCACGGCGATGTCTTGGCCAACAGCCTCGCTCAGCCGAGTCTCGAGCTCGGCATCGACCGGCACGGCATTGCGTAGCCGCGAGTCTCCGAGAAGAACGACGCCGACCGCGCCCCCGTCGATTGCGTCCGCGAACCCGGCAACCCGCGGCTCATTGAACTCGACGAATGCCGCCGAAGGAGGCACGTCGAGGTCGCGCACTGCGCGCACGGCCAACACCGACGCGGGCAGCGCGAGCGCGACGGCAAGCAGCCAGATCAGCGCGAACTCCCGACCCCGGGGAGCCTCAGACGGCGAAGACACCTCGTCCCATCGGCATAGTCCGTTTGGAGTAAAGGGGGAACTACCGACGGATCGCCATGGTCCGTCCGACTTGGTGTGGAACCGCAAGGCCGGCGTGTGCCCGTTCGACCTCGGCCAGGCGTTCCAAGACCGCCGGTGCCATCGCTGCGCTACGGCGTGTGTCCATAGAGATGTGGAGCGACATGACCTCGTTCGTGGCCGCGAGCCACCCCTCGGTGGCGTGGTACATCTGCTGGAACGCGTGCACGGCCTTGTCCGAGAAACCAAGGAGTTGGGTGCGGATCTCGATCGGCTCCCCCTGGGCCACCTCGCGGTCATAGGTGATGTGACCCTCTACGGTGAACGTGCTGACGTTGTGGGCACTTCGGTGCTCGTCATCGAGGCCGATGAACTGCATCCAAGGACCAATGGCGTCGTCGAATACGACCATGTAATAGCCGGCGTTGAAGTGGCCGTTGAAGTCGATCCACTCGGGCTTGATCTCGGTGCGCAGGGCGACGAATGGCGCGGCGAGACGACCGTTCACGAGCCACCCATTTCGACGGCGATCTGGTCGGCGATGGCCGCGAACTCGCCATCGAGCGCCGTGATGCCTCCAGCGTCATGGGTTGTCATGGTGATCTCGACCCGGTTGTAGACGTTGCTCCATTCGGGATGATGATCGAGCTTCTCAGCCACGATTGCCAGCTGGGTCATGAACGCAAACGCGACCCGGAAGTTCGCGAACGTGAAGGTTCGCAAGATCGTGTCGCCGCGGCGTTCCCAGTTCGGGGCCGCCGCGAGCAGTGCGGTCACCTCGGCATCGTCGAGCTTGTTTGGTCGCGCCATGTACGCACCCTAAATCCTTGGTGCCGGTACGAGGAACGATGGAAGCAATTTCGTGGCCGAGGTTTGATTTGCGACCGCTGGTGCCGATCTCGTAAGGATGCGGCAAGTTGTCGAGGCGATCCTCACTCCGATCACGCGAACTGCCGTTGCCCACCCTGTTCCCACAACTCTGCTGTTGGTGCCGACGGCAACGGGCCTGACCATCGCCGCCTTCGTCGGCGACGCGCATCCCTTGCAGTACGTCTTGCTCGCGCTCCTATGGCTGGCGATTATCGCTCTGCTCTTCGGAATCCGGGTCCGACGACGCCACGAGCAAGCGGTCCAGATGGCAGAGTCCGTCGCCGGTGTCGTGCCACCCCCGCCCTATGTGGCCGGCTCGGGTTTTTGGATCGGGGTCTTCTTTGCCCTCGCGATGCTTGGAGCGATCGGCGCCTTCTGGAACGACGTCGGCGTACCCGGCGGCCACGTCGTGACCGACGCCGTCGTGACCCACACCGAAGTAACCGATGCTCGCGGCACCTTCCACGACACGTTCGTGAACTTCGTCGTAGAAGAACGCATCGTGAGCACCAGCTTTGTTCGCTACGGACGCGTCGCTGCCGGCGAAACCGTCACCATTCACTACGCGTCTGACAATCCCACCGTTGTCGAAGAGGCCGCGCCAAACGAGCGATACCTGATCGCCGGTGGCTTCGGTTTCTTTGCCGCGCTCGGCCTGGTGCTGGCCTTCATCACCCGGCCTCGCCCCGTCGACCCTGCGGCGTCGCTCGCTCGCGTACCCGGCGCCCGCACCTGGCGGCAACGGACAACCTTCGACAACGGGTCGCAGCACGAAGAACACCTTTGGTTCAGCGACGGCGAGACCCTGCGCATGTGGACGACCGGCTCGTGGACGCTCAACGCCATCGAGCGGTGGTTGGAAACTGGGGGAACCCCGAGTCCACAGGCACACAGCTCGATTGCCATTCCCATCGTGTCCATCGACAAGATCGACGTCGCTCGGCGCAAGCTACGCGTGCATCACCGCAAGAACAACGGTCGTACGAAGACCACGTCGATTGAACTCAACGACCCCGAAGCCTTGGTGACCCAGATCTCGGCCGTCCACCAATGGCACCACGCGAACGCGGTGGCGACGCCGACCTCAGCGATAACCGCAGGTCTTGTCTGAGGCCGTTCAGGCCAGCGGATCCGCGAATGGGTCGTCGGTTGCGGGTGCGCCTGCCCCGGCCGGCGCCATGAGCTTGCCCAGCGAGCCGCCCAGGCCGACACCGATCTCGGTGGCTCCCATTGCCATCCATCGGTCGTAGCCTCGGGATTCGATCTCGTTGGCCAACTCAGCCGGGCCGTAGTCGACGATCCGGCCGTTCACCAGCACATGCACGACGTCGGCGTTGAGCTCATCGAGCAAACGGTTGTAGTGCGTGATCGCGATCACGCCGAGACCGTTGGCGTTCGTTTCTTGCTCGACACGTGACGAGGCGAGACGCATGGCGTCGACGTCGAGACCGGAATCGAGCTCGTCGAGAACGGCAAACTTTGGTGCAAGAACACCGAGCTGCAACGTCTCGTTGCGCTTCTTTTCGCCGCCGGACAGATCGACGTTCACGGGGCGGCTCAACAGCGCGTGTGGGATCTCGAGGCGTTCCGCTTCGCTCGCGATCCGGGCATCGACTTCGGACGCGTCGCGGCCAGATGCATCAAAAGCAGCGCGCATCATGTCCGGGACACGAACGCCGGGAACCTCGGTCGGGTACTGCATGATGAGAAACAGGCCGGCTTGGGCCCGTTCGAATGGCGACATCGTCAGCAGTTCTTGGCCGTCGAGGGTGATCGAGCCGCCCGTCACCGTCACGTCGGGACGCCCCGTCATCACGCCGGCAAGCGTTGACTTGCCCGCGCCGTTCGGGCCCATGATGGCGTGCACCTCGCCACTCTTGACCGTCATGTTGACGCCGCGGAGGATCTGGTTGTCGCCGATACGGGCGGAGACATCGTCGATGATCAGTTCACTCATCAGTCGTCACTTTCGGTGGGAAGAAGAACGGCGACTTCGCCGTCGGCCACGCGGATCTCATAGACCGGTACTGCCCGGGTTGCTGGCAGCGTCTCGGCTTCGCCCGAGGTCAGCGAGAACAGGCTGCCGTGCTTCCAACATTCGATGGTGCAGTCTTCGAGGTCGACCTCGCCCTCGGCGAGCGAAAAGTCAGCGTGGCTGCATTCGTCGCCGATCGCGTACCAGCAGTCTTCGCCTCGGACCACGGCGATGCGATGCTCGCCAACGTCGAAGCGCTTGGCGGCGCCAACCTCGACCTCGTCCTCGCGACAGATGCGCGTTGGTTCATTGCTCATCTCAGACCACCTGCGCCGAGCGTGAAGGCACCTGGGCCAACTTGGCCTGCACGGCCGAGCGGACCGAGTCCGCGACCGACTTGATCGGGAGATCCTCGATGACCTCGTCGAAGAAGCCGGCAACGATGAGCTGATCGGCGACTTCGGGTGGCACGCCGCGAGTTTCGAGGTAGAAGCGCTGTTCTTCGTCGATCGGGCCGACCGTCGAGGCGTGGCTGCACCGCACGTCGTCGGTCTCGATCTCGAGGTTCGGGACCGACTCGGCCCAGGAGTTCTTGCCCAGCTTGATGTTTCGATTCGTCTGAAACGCTCGGGTGCCAGGTGCCTCTTCGGCCACGCGAATCAAGCCCGTGTAGATCGCGCGGCTTGCGTCGTCGACCACACCCTTGAACAACAGGTTGCTGGTCGTGTCGGGCGCGTCGTGGTCCTGGAAGGTACGGAAGTCGAGGACCTGGTCGCGATCGCCGAAGTAGATGGCGTCAAGGTCGCCGTGGGCGCCGCGACCGATCAGGCGACAGTCACTGCGCAAGCGCGCGTACTGGCCGCCAAAGGCTCCGAGCGACGAACGGAATGTGCCCTGCTGACCGACTTCGCTCACCTGCGAACCGATCTGCCAGACCCGCGGGCCGAGATGCTGTTGGCCTACGTAGCCGACGTTCGCGGAATCAGCGCACGACACCTCGATGTGGGGCACGACGAGTGCGTCGACATCTTCGGACGTGAACACTTCGAGCACCTTGAGCGCCGACGATTCACCGGCTTCGATGTGCAAGCGGGTGAAGACGGCGGCACCATCGGCGTCGATCAGGTGGACGACGACGATGTCGTCCATCACCATGGCGCCCGGCTTTGCCCGGACCACGATCGTCTCAGCTGCGAACACTTGATTGATGTCCGCGAAGAGGTCACCGTTGGCAGCGACGACCTCGTCGACGTCGGCGAGCACCTCGATCGCACCCTCGACATGCACCACCCGGCCGTTGCGGGTGACGGCAAGGTTCGGCGTCGGGTAGTCGGACTTGATCGCGTTGCGTTCGTCGTCGGTGAGCGGTGCCACCTCGGCGACTGGTTCGTACTGGTCGAAGTTGATGTCGGCGACTGGGCTGTAGCGCCACTCTTCGAGCTCCCAGCTCGGCAGAGTGGCGCCATCAAGGCGCTTGGACGCCGCGGCGCGGCGCTGGTCCTCACCCGTTGCCGGGTGAGTTCCACGTTCGAAGGGTCGCACTACTGGCCTTTCTTGCGTTGGTCTCGGAGATACTGCCCGAGATTGCCCAACTTCCCGCGCCCGGAGGATCCGGGCTTGGACTTCTTGTTGATGGAGAAGCGTTTCTTGGAACGCTTGGCTCGTTCGGCTTCGAGATCGGCGATGACCGAAGGACCGGCGGAACGCACGATCTCTTCGGCCTCGTCGAGCAAGGCCGCAATGGAATCATCATTGCCGAGTGATGCTGGTTCGGCCGGCGTCGGTGGCGTCACCAACGAACCATGTGCCCAGTTCACGTCAGCCATGCGGCGCTCATAGGCCGGGCAGTCGTCAGGGCATCGCCATGGCGCTTCGGGTGCAAGGTCGAGGTCGCACTTGCGGACGGTGTCGCCGCTTGCGTAGCTACGACTCTCGAAAAACTTGCAATCCTGACGCATTGGCATGACGAATCCGGAGTCGGCTCAGCCGACCGAGCCCTCCATCTGCAGCTCGATGAGGCGGGTCCATTCGACGGCGTATTCCATCGGCAGGTCACGCGTGACCGGCTCGATGAAGCCATTGACGATCATGCCCATGGCCTGTTCCTCGGAGAGGCCACGGCTCATGAGATAGAACAACTGCTCTTCGGCGACCTTGGAGACGGTGGCTTCGTGGCCGATGACCGCGTCGGGCGAACCGATCTCCATGTACGGATACGTGTCGCTCGAGCTTTCGTCGTCGAGGATCAGGGCATCGCACTGCACGAAGCTCTTGCAGCCGTACGCGTCGGGTTCGACGCGTACGAGGCCGCGGTAGCTGGTACGACCGCCGTCCTTGCTGATCGACTTGGAAATGATCTTGCTCGTGGTCTCCGGAGCGGCGTGGGTCATCTTGGCGCCCGCGTCTTGATGCTGGCCGGGACCCGCATAGGCGGCGGACAGCACGGTGCCCGAGGCCTTGGGACCAACCATGACGACGGCCGGGTATTTCATGGTGAGCTGGCTGCCGATGTTGCCGTCGACCCACTCCATGTGGCCGCCCTCTTCGACTCGGGCACGCTTGGTGACCAGGTTGAAGACATTGTTCGACCAGTTCTGGATTGTCGTGTAGGTCACGCGAGCGTGGGGCTTCACGACGATCTCGACCACCGCGCTGTGCAGCGAGTCGGTCGAATACACCGGGGCCGAACAGCCCTCGATGTAGTGGACCTTGGAGCCCTCGTCGGCGATGATCAGGGTGCGTTCGAACTGGCCCATGTTCTCGGTATTGATCCGGAAATAGGCCTGGAGCGGCAGTTCGACCTCGGTGTTCGGCGGCACATAGATAAAGCTGCCGCCCGACCACACCGCCGAGTTGAGCGCAGAGAACTTGTTGTCGTTCGGCGGGATCACCCGACCGAAGTACGCCTGGACCAGTTCGGGATACTCACGTAGCGCCGTGTCCATGTCCGTGAAGATGACACCCTGCTCTTCGAGGTCCACCCGGTTCTTGTGGTAGACGACCTCGGACTCGTACTGCGCGGTCACCCCGGCGAAGTACTTGCGCTCCGCCTCGGGGATGCCGAGCTTTTCGTAGGTGTCCTTGATGTTGTCGGGAACGTCGTCCCAGTCCTTGGCCTGGCCCTCGGTCGGCTTGACGTAATAGAAGATGTCATTGATGTCGATGCCGTTGACGTCGCCGCCCCAGTTCGGCATCGGGCGCTTGTCGAAGCGCTGCAATGACTTGAGGCGGAAGTCGCGCATCCACGCGGGCTCGCCCTTCATCCACGACATCTCGTTCACGATGTCGCTCGAAAGGCCCTTCTTGGGCTTGAAGACATAGTCTTCTTCGCCGTCGCTCCAGCCCAACTTGTAGCGGCCTAGGCCTAGGTCAACTTCAGTGTTCGCCATGTCGCTCCTCAGAACCGGGCAGGTACGCCTGATTCTACGTACTGTGGTCAGAGGGCCAACGCATCAAGCAGGTTCCTTCTTCCCCAAATCGCGGCTTGCGGTTCTGCTTTCGGCGCGTGAGACTCCCCTCCGGGGTAAGCGGAGCGACACTCTGCTTGGGCAAAGCATGCGAGTAACAGACGCAATGGTTGGGCATGACGGCGCGTTGCCGTCGCGCGCGGTCATTGCGGTGCCCGACTTGCGCATCCTCGATCTCGAACAAGGCGACGCCCGGCCGGTCGTCGCCGACGAGTCCACGATTCTCGACATCTTCGCGCCATCCGTTGCCGACGTGATCACCAACGACGTGCTTCCCCAAGTGCTCGCCAATGGTGTGTGGTCGGGTGAGCTCGACTGTCGCACGCCATCGGGGTCAACGACCGCGGTCACGCTCTGGGTCCCGCACCACAACACCGGCGGCGTGCCCGCAACCGCGACGGTCCTGATCGGGGCCGCGATCACCGAGCATGCGAGCCGGGTGGCCCCAGACCCGCTCACGAGTCTTCCGACCCGCGTCGTGCTGCTCGATCGGCTCGACCAGGCGCGTCGCCGCAGCCGCCGAAACAACGACCTGATGGCGGCGCTGTTCATCGATCTCGATGGGCTCAAGTCGGTCAACGACCGGCACGGTCACGAAGAGGGCGATGCTGCGCTCATCCGAGCAGCTGATCGGATCCGCAGCTGCATGCGCGACGGAGACACCGTTGCGCGCTTCGGCGGCGACGAGTTCGTCGTGCTGTGCGAGTCTCTCGACCATGAGGGTCAAGCGACTCGGGTCGCCGAACGGGTACTCGAGACGCTCGCCGATGACAGCGAGCTGCCCCTTTCGGCGAGCATCGGTCTGGCCTTTGACCGCGGCGGCGCCCTGACCGCCTTGGACCTGGTGGGGCGCGCTGATGCTGCGATGTACCGGGCCAAGGCACGCGGAGGCAATCGGGCCGAGGTGTTCGACACCGAGATGGCTGGCCGAATCGCTGCCGACGCGGACCTGCGACGCAAACTGCTGAGCGCAATCAGCGGTGACCATCTCGATGTTGCGGCACAGCCGATGTATGAGCTGGCCAACGGCCAGGTCCGCGGCGTCGAGCTGTTCATTCGTGTCCGCGAGCAGGGCGAATCGCTCGTGAGCGGCGCCGATGTCCTTCGCCTGGTTCGCGAGCACGCCGAGTCGATCGACTCCGCCATGCTCGGCCGCGCGATCGCCGTTGCCCGATCATGGCGGCGCGAACTCGGCGTAGCGGCACCCCGTGTCCATCTCAATGTGTCTGGTCAGAGCCTGGCGTCGCCCGACTTCGCCCGTCGCGTCACCTCTGCCTTGCAGCGTCACCACATCAGCGGACGCCATTTCGCCTTCGAGATCGACACCGCCGACTTCGGTTCGATCGGAGCCCGCGAGATCGCGACGATCGCGGCCATGAAAGACCTGGGGATTGCGATCGTGATGGACGGGTTCGGCGAGGGCGCCACGACGCTTGCGCTCATCGACCGGCTTCGACCCACGATCGTCAAGGTCACCGCAATGAGCCCAAGCCGGAGCCACGCATTGAGCGCCGACGTCGTCGCCGGACTCGTGCGGGCGGTCTCAAGCCTCGGCGTCGGGACCTCGGTCAAAGGTGTCGAGACACGCGAACTATTGGAACGGGTCGTACAGGCCGGGACCTACGCGGCCCAGGGAAACGCACTTGCGCCGGTCGGGACCTTGAGCGAGGCGCGCGACCGGATTGCGGTGCCCGCCCGTCTCGGCTTCTGACTTTGCGCCGAACGCCGGCGCACCTCACGCGTTCAGTGAATTGAGCCGGGCAAGCAGTTCACGCGGACGAAGCGTTCAGGCGGGCGGCCCTCAGTCCAAGCGCCGAAGGTCCGAAGCGAATCTCTTCGCTCGTTCGACATAGCTCTGCGCGCCCATCCGAATCTGGTCTTGGTCGGCGCGGTCCGGCTTGATCTTGGCCGGAACGCCGACGGCCAACGCGCCCGGCGGGATCTCGGTGCCGCCGAGCACCATCGCGCTCGCAGCCACGAGGGCACCTTGCCCCACGACAGCGTCGTGCAGCACAACAGAGTTGCTACCAACGAGTGCGTCGTCGTGCACTCGACAGCCCTCGAGATGCACCAAGTGACCAATCACGCACCTGCTGCCGACCGTGGTCGGGAGATGCAGTGTCGTGTGCAACACCGAACCGTCTTGAATCGATGTGTCGTCGCCGATCAGGATCTCGCCGTCATCGCCACGCAGCACGGCACATGGCCACACACTCGAGCCCGATCCGATCGTGACACTTCCGATGATGACCGCCTCGGGGTGGACATAGGCATCAGTCGCGATCGTGGGCTCTTGCGCGCCGAGGGCATAAATAGGCATGGCGTGATCTTGGCAGAAGGGCGACGCTTCGTCGGTAACCGATGACCTTCGTGCGGGCTGAGCTGGCCGAGCTGGGCCTACGTGACGTGAGGCGGCGTCAGCCGAAGTGCAGGGTCATGCCCTCGCGAGCAGAGAAGACCTCGGGGACGCCGGCCACGGCGCCCTTTTCCTTGGCGTCGACCTCGATTGCCTCGAGTTGCTCGTCGGTATGCATCGGGTCGTGCGAGAACAGTGCCAGCGACTGGACACCGGCCTGGCGGGCGACCTCGACGGCATAGCCGGGTGTGCTGTGACCCCAATGGGCCCGCTTCTCGAACAATGCCGGCGGATACTGGCCATCGTGGATGAGCAAGTCGGCGCCGTCGCAGAGCTCGAGCACCGAATCGGCGACCCAGGTTGGATCATCGAGCGGCTGCTGATGGTCAGGTACGTACACAACCACGGCATCGCCGACTTCGATCCGGTACCCGCTGGTTGCGCTGGTGTGCGGCACAGGCCGACACCGGATCGTCGCCGACCCGATCTTCATCTCGCTGTCCCAGAAGTCGTGAATTCGGATCTCGCCGGCGAAGTCGTCCATCGTGACCGGAAAGAACGGTGGCGAGACCAGACGGTTGAGGGCCTCGTCGAGCGACATGCCCTCGTCGGGCGGGCCATAGATATCGATCTGGCCGCCGGGCATCAGCACCGGTGAGAAGAACGGCAGCCCAGCCACGTGATCCCAATGCAGATGGGTGAGCAGGACCGTGCCGTGGATGGCGCGTCCGGCAAGCTGCTGCGCATACCCGAACAGTCCCGAACCCATGTCGAGCAGGATCGGGGATTCGTCACCGACCTGGACCAGCACACTGCAGGTGTTCCCGCCGAAGCCGGTGTGGGAGGCAGCACTGAATGGGGTGGAGCCACGGACTCCAAAGAACGTCACACGCATCCCACCCATCAGCTGGAGTGTAGGGCGGCCATCGATTGGTGTCGATGGTCCACGAACTGGTCAAAGTTCACACACTCGCAACGTTCGAGTACCCCAGATGGGAGCCTGTGTTTGGTCGGCCGGTCGTCGCTTCGGCGTCACGATGGCAATCGCAGCGTCGAGTCCTGAAGCTCCGCGAGCCCATCGTCGATCAAACCTGTCACGATCTGTCGCAGCGAAGCTGGGGTGTCGTCGGGTCGTGCGAACCGCTCAACATCGGCGAGTTCCATCGGTCCCTGACGAAGGGCATCGGTGATCCGGCCCCGCACTTGGCGGTCGGAGCCTTCGAACGGGCTTTGCCCGGTGGACACGCCGGCGCTCCCGGCGGCAGGGTCGTCGCCTACCCCCGCCCACGCGCACGCGGTTCGGAGCGGACACGCGGCGCACGCAGGCTGTTTCTTGGTGCACACGGCAACCGCAAAGTCGAACAGGGTCTGGTTCCATCGCCAGCCTTGTCCGGATGGCACGAGCGCGTCAGCGAGCGCTTGCGCTGGTTTGGGCGCGAGCGTCTCGCCGGTCCAACGGGCCAAGAGACGCCCGACGTTCGTGTCGACGACGCCAACGTCTTGTTCGTATGCGAATGCGGCGACGGCCCGCGCTGTATAGGGGCCGATGCCAGGCAGCGCCCGAAGGCCCTCGACGGTTGTCGGAAGTTGACCCTGGTGCTCATCGCGGATCTGGACTGCCGCACGCCAGAGATTCACCGCCCGCCGGTTGTAGCCGAGGCCTGCCCACAGTTCGATCACGTCCGAAGCCGCGCCATTTGCGCAGTCGGTCGCCGTCGGGAACCGTTCCAGGAACCGAGGCCATCGGTCGAGCACTCGTGCGACCTGGGTCTGCTGGAGCATGATTTCGCTTACGAGGACCTTCCACGGATCGCGGGTCTCGCGCCACGGCAGGTGCCGCAGCTCTGTCCTCGACCACGACAGCAGCGGGTCGATGACCCCGGTGGGGATCTCCAGTTCGGCTCGACTCACAACGACAGGCGCGCCAACCAGCGCCGTTAGAACAGTTCGGGAACGATCGGGCAGCCGCTCATGCGCAGCGCATCCGACGCGGAGACGACGCCCTTGTGGGTCGCGATCCGGTCGAAGAGTGCTGTGTCGATTTCTTCGACCGGGCGTTCCCAGGTGGCGGTGGCCTCGGACTCGTGCCAGCGACGGGCGAGCCCGGCGTACATGCGGTCGGGCAAAGCGAACCCAGTCGGCGCCACACCCCAAACCGGCAGGGCTTGGTGCTTGGCGGTGGCGGCCAACATGAGCGCGCCTTGGCGAGCGATGGACTGGTCGGGACCGAGCGCGTCGACGCCGAGCACAACATGTGTTGCCTCGCTCAGGGCCTGGCCGGCCCCGCTCGGATCGACACAGATCCAGTGCTGATCCGGGTCGGCCGACGTCTCGAGTTCGTACTCGGCCTCGCCATCGATGTCGATGACCACGACACCGACGTCGCCACGGGCTCGAAGCAAGTCGGCGAGCCAGTCGCTCCAACCGATCGTCGCGATGGTCACGTCATCGGGCAGCTCATAGGCGAGCGCCGCCGACGACTTGTCCGCTTCGATCTCCTCGGCCGCAGTCCACAAGGCCGAGGAAGGATTCGGAGCCCCGAGGGCATGCGCAACGAGCCACACGAGCGGCGCCGCCGACGGCTGACGATCGAGGATCCTTTTGCACGAGATCAGCAGCACCGCATCGTCGCCGACGAAGTCTGACAACGCCATTGCGGTGTCGCGCACCAGGTACTTGGCGGGGACATGTGACGCACGGGCCACGTATCGCAGACGCTCGATGGGGTGCACGTCCCCAACCTAGCGTTCCCTCCCCGCCCCCTCCCCGTCCCACGGGGTCGGACCTCAAACGTCCCACTCCGCGACGTTTTAGCTGCGACCCCGCAGATGGGCAGTCAGAAGGGGGTGCAGGGCGGCTAGCGTTTGTGGCGATGGCTACTGCTCCCTCTCCCGAGATTCAGCTCGACCCCCTTCAGGGCGACCCGCGTCCGATCGAGGACTGGGTCACGACCTTTCACCTGGCCGTAGTGATCCTGGATCCGTTCACCCATGAGAGCTCCTGGATCATCGACACTGCCGCTCGCATGCTGGCGAACTACAACGCCGCCGACGTGCGCACTGCATGGCTTGTCACCGGCACCGACGAGGAAGCCCAGCAGTTCCTCGGCCCGATGGCCGACGAGTTCCTGACCTTCACCGATCCCGACCGGGCGTTCGTCAAGAGCCTCGAACTCGAGACGCTGCCTGCCTTCGTGCACATCGATCACGCGCTCAACGTCGTGAACGCGGCCGAAGGTTGGAACCCTCGCGAGTGGAACGTCGTCACCAAGGAACTGGCCAAGCAGATGAGCTGGAGCTACCCGGTGCTGCCCGAGGCCGGCGATCCGCCGCCGTACCCAGGTACCCCCGCACTCGGCTAGGCGCTGGCGATCGCTCGCTACTCGCGGGCGAGGCAACAAAGAATGGAGCCGCTGTGGCGGAGTTCGAATTCACCGACCTGACCCCGATCGTCGAGCCCGACACCACCGAGTATCGCTTGGTCTCGACCGATGGTGTCCAGCAGGTTGATCTCGGAGGACGCAGCTTCCTCGAAGTCGACCACGAGGCCATCACGGCGCTCACGTCCGAAGCCATGCGTGACATCGCGCACCTACTTCGTCCGAGCCACTTGGGCCAGCTTCGAGCGATCCTCGACGACCCCGAGGCGTCGCCGAACGATCACTTCGTCGCGCTCGAACTGCTGAAGAACGCGAACATCGCCGCCGCCGGCATTCTGCCCGGCTGCCAAGACACGGGCACGTCGATCGTCAAGGGCAAGAAGGGCCAGTACGTGCTCACCCCCGGCGATGACAAGCCGGCGATTGCCAAAGGGATCTTCGACACCTATCAGACGTCGAATCTGCGCTACTCACAGCTCGCGCCGCTGTCGATGTTCGGCGAGAAGAACACCGGGAACAATCTGCCTGCCGAGATCAAGATCGAGCACATCCCCGGCGACGAGTACAAGTTCTTCTTCATGGCCAAGGGCGGTGGCTCGGCCAACAAGAGCTTCTTGTTCCAAGAAACCAAAGCCCTGCTCAACGAGAAGAGCCTGACGGCGTTTCTCGACGAGAAGCTGCGCAAGATCGGCACCTCGGCCTGTCCCCCGTATCACCTTGGTGTCGTCATCGGCGGCACATCAGCCGAGTTCGCGGTCGAGATGGCCAAGATGGCGTCGACGCGTTACCTCGACGGCATGCCAACCGCTGGTTCCGAACTCGGTCACGGCTATCGGGACACCGAGTGGGAACAGCGCATCCTCGAGATGACGCGCGGATTCGGCATCGGCGCACAGTTCGGCGGCAAGTACTTCTGCCACGACGTCCGTGTGATTCGCCTGCCCCGCCACGGCGCCTCGTGCCCGGTCGGTATCGCCGTGTCTTGTTCGGCCGATCGCCAGGCGTTAGCCAAGATCAACCACGAAGGCATCTGGCTCGAAGCGCTCGAACAGGATCCAGCGCGATTCCTGCCCGAGACCACCGAAGACGATCTGAGCAACGAAGTTGTCACCGTCGATCTCAACCAGTCGATGGACGAGATCCGCAACAAGCTCACGCAGTACCCGGTCAAGACCCGCCTGTCATTGAACGGCACCCTCGTCGTGGGGCGCGATATCGCCCACGCGAAAATCAAAGAGCGCCTCGACGCAGGCGAAGAAATGCCCGAGTACTTGCGCGAATGCCCGATCTACTACGCAGGACCGGCCAAGACACCCGAGGGCTATGCGTCGGGTTCGTTCGGTCCTACGACCGCCAGCCGTATGGATCCCTATGTCGAGCAGTTCCAGGCCGCCGGCGGCTCCCTCGTCATGCTCGCCAAGGGCAACCGCTCACAACAGGTGACCCAGGCCTGCAATGCCCACGGCGGCTTCTACCTCGGCTCGATCGGCGGCCCGGCCGCCCGTTTGGCCAAGGATTCGATCCGCCACGTCGAGGTCCTCGAGTATCCCGAGCTCGGCATGGAAGCCATCTGGAAGATCGAGGTCGAGGACTTCCCTGCGTTCATCGTCGTCGATGACAAGGGCAACGACTTCTACGCCGAAGTCACCACGCCCGTCACCATCCGCTGAACCTCAGCTGGCGTACTCGTCAACGAGGTGCTGGTGGCGATCGACGAAGCG
>CALLPT010000143.1 GCA_938015575.1 uncultured Acidimicrobiales bacterium | reverse complement strand
CCGGTCGGCGACTTCGAGCATGCGGGTTGCGTTCTGTTCGACGATGAGCAATGTGGTGCCTGCATCTCGAAGCGACTCGATCAGATCGAACACGACGTCGACGAGCACCGGCGCCAAGCCAAGCGACGGCTCGTCCATCATGAGCAATCGCGGCCGGGACATGAGCGCCCGACCAATCGCCAGCTGCTGAGCTTCGCCACCCGACAAAAAGCCGGCCGACGTTGTCCACTTGTCACGCAGGACCGGGAAGCGGTCGGCGACTTCGTCCAGGAGGGGAGCCCGCTCGTTCGATGGCAGGGTCACGCCGCCGATGCGCAGGTTCTCTTCGACGGTCAGGTCGACGAAGATCCGCCGGTGTTCGGGCACGAGCGCCAGGCCGGCGCGCAGCAGCTTCTCGGGTGGCGCGCCGGTGATGTCGTCGCCTTCGAAGCTGACCGTTCCGTTGTGCGGTGTAAGCAGTCCGGCGATGCTGCCGAGCAGCGTCGTCTTGCCGGCACCGTTCGGCCCGATCAGCCCGACGACCTCGCCCTTCGCGACGGTCAGCGACGCGTCGCGAAGCGCGGAGATCGAGCCATAGCGGGTGGTCAGATTGGAAATGTCGAGCATGGGCGTGGCCAGCGTCTACCGGCCGTAACAGGTGTCAGACACCGTTACGGGTTATCCCTCGATCGTGGCGACGAGGACGTCTTCGCCGTCGACGATGCGGTTGATCGGCACGTCCTTGGGTGGAATGCCGTTGGTGCCGGCATAGGTGATCTCACCGGTCAGCCCCTTGAACCCTTCGATGGCCTGGACGGCTTCGCCGATGCCCGGGCCGTCGGTGCAGCCGCAGTCGAGCATGCCCTGGATGCCCAGGAACATGGAGTCGACGTAGAGGCCCATGAAGCCCCGGCTTTCCAGGGCTTCACCCTTGGCAGCCTCGTAGTCGGCGAGCAGTGTGTCGATGCGGTCGCCGGGGCTGATCGAGGTGTGTGGCGTGTGGGCGATGCCTTCGTTGTTGGCTTCGACCTGGATGCCGGTTGCGTCGAGCGCGTCGGTGCCGATGTAGGTCAGTCCGTCGAGGTTCTGGCCTTCGAGTTGGCCGCGGAGTGCCGTCACCTGGAAGCCGAGCGCCGCGGAGAAGACGACCTCGGTGTTGTCAGAGATCTGGGCGATCTCGTTGACCTGGGAGCTGAAGTCTGTGTCGCCAGCCCACACATAGGTCTGTGTGGAGACGACCTCGCCGCCGAGGCGGGTGAACTCTGCGGCGAACGCGTCGGGGTTGACGCCGGTGTAGGGGATGCCTGCGCCCTCGGTGAACACGATCGCCCGGCGGATGCCTTCGTCGTAGGCCCATTGGGCGGCTGCTTCGCTCATGCCGAAGTCGTCAAAGGTCACCAGGTACGAGTTGATGGATGCGTCCGCAAGTGTGGGCTCGGTCGAGGCGGCCACGAACATGGGGACGTCGCCGCCGGTCGTCTGCAGGATCGGCAAAGCAAAGTCAGCGAACGGAGGGCCGATCAGGAAATGGGCACCCCAGTCGAGGAGATCCTGTGCAGCCAGCGCTGCGTCGCCGCCGACCTCGGCGACACGTACTTCGACCGGCGAGCCGTTGATGCCGCCTTGGCAGTTGATCTTTTCGGCAACGAAGGGCACGAGCTTGGAGCCAGGAATGTCGACGAAGCCGACGACGTCGCTGAAGTCCATAGCCATGCCGACCTTGATCGCTTCGCCGGTTGGTGCGTCACCGCAATCGCCAAGGTCAGCTTCGAGAATTGACGTGATGTCGACATCGCCGCCAGAGGCCACGCCGTTGTCGCCGCCCCCGTCGTCATCGCCACCGCACGCCGCAGCGAGCATGGCGAAGGCGAGCAAAACAGCAAGCACAGATTTGAACGTCTTGAACACAGGGACCCCTCCCGCAGGCCTCGACGTTACGTCGAGGCGAAATTAGTTCGGTACCGAACTGTATGCCTCTCGGGCGGGTTCGAGCAAGTAGCGCCACTGGCGCCCGTCCCGCTTCTTAGGCCAAAGGCCGGTTGCCTCTCATCGATTGGGGCTGGCGGTCGGCGCTGTGCTGCCGATCGGAGCGGTGCGACAAATCAGCGGGAGGGGTGCGGGCCGGTGCGGTACGCGCTGCGGCCATGGCGAGGCAGAACGACGATGGCCGTCTCGCTCTCATGGTCGATGCGCATCGCCCGGTCGACTCGAGCGGTCAGCGTGTAACGGATCGCCACCGTCTCACCCTCGTAGGAGATCGGTGCATCATCAGGGATTGGAAGCCGCCAGGTGCGGTCGATCGTTCCGTCGAAGCGAACGGGCACATCGGCCGATGACACGAAGCCGCGGTCGGTGTCGCCACGACCGCGAGTCTTCCATCGCAAGTTAATGCGGATCGTGCGAGTGCGGTCGTCCTCCTCTGGTCGGAACAAGATCGTGCCGCGAAGTTGCGAACCGAGCTCACAAACGGTGTCGTCGACCGTGACCATCGGGTTTGCGCCGAGCTCGGCGGTCACCGGCCGAGTGTCCTGAACCGCCCGATGACTCACGGCGAGAACGCCCACGACGGGAACTGGGAACTCCTCGGAGCCAAAGGGGAGTGACGGGCCTTCGAGGCGGGTGCGGATGTGCCAGCGGATGGCATTGTTCGGCGCCTCGAGCGAAGGGCCGCCTGCGTCCAGCGGCACGGCGATCCTGCCGCGGGCACGCAGCCCGGACGGCGTGGCTTCGACCGGGAACCGTCCGACCGTACGGGAGACTTCGCTCGATGATCTCGTAGTCGTCTTGTCGTCGCCGCTGCCCGAGGTATCGCGCGTGGACTCGGTGCAGACGAGCGCGATGTGAAGATGGCTGTCGCTGCTGACGTCGATCGGTCGCTTCGCACGGTGTTCGTAGGTGAAGGAGGCGTCGTCGCCGAGATGCAGTGGAGCAGCCTCGAGCTGCAGCGTCGGACGCGTCCACGCAAGGTGCGACCGGACCCGGCGATGCGTCCGCGAGGCAATGGCCGCACCAATCCCGAGAACGACCAGCAGCCAGATCCACTGGCGTTGCATCGTGAGCCCGATGACCATGAGCGTGCTCGCCACGCCGCCGATGACAGCGGTAGCGGTTGCGGTGCTCTCGCCTTCGGGGTCGATGCCGAGCGGTTGACGCCCATCGCTGGGCAGTGAGCGTTGGGGGTCGTGGGGGTCCGCAGCCACGAAAGGACAGTAGGACACCTGGATGGCCGTGGTGTCGGAAAACGGGCCGCGGCGGCGCCGGACCAGTGCTGGGGCTAGCGTCGGGCTATGGGCACCGGACAACTCGGGGAACAGATCGGGGTCGGTCGGACCTCCGACGTCTTCGCCTGGGGATCGGACTCGGTCGTCAAGGTGCCCTATCCGAATCTGCCGGCAGACTGGACGGTCTTCGAGGCCGAGATCGCTCGAAGCATCCATGCGGCCGGCCTGCCCGTTCCCGAGGTGCGCGACGTCATTGAGATCGAGGGTCGGACCGCTGCAGTCTTCGAGCGAATCGAAGGACCGTCGATGTGGCAACGCATCTTGGAGAAGCCGGGCGATGCCGAAGCGTTGGCTCGAGAACTCGTTGAGATCCAACGATCGCTTCTGGCCGCAGGGATTCCCCCCGGCGTCCCCGACTTCGTCGATCGCTTGGTGCGACGCATAGCAATCGCAGACCCGCTGCCGGCCACCGAGCGCGAGGCGGCGATTGACGTCGCTCGAGGTCTGCCACGCGGTGCTGCGCTCCTGCACGGCGATCTCCATCCGGGCAACGTCTTGATGAGCCCGCACGGCCCGATCGTCATCGACTGGTTCGACGCTGCGATCGGCCACCCGATCGCGGACATCGTCCGTTCATCGATCCTGATGCGGGCGGGCTCGGGCTATTCACCTGACCATCTGCCGGGCGCAACACCCGAGCTCCTCGACCGACTGCACGCTTCCTATGTCGGCCACTTCGCTGAGGACCTGGCCGAAGCGGCTTTGGATTTGCCGACGTGGCAAGGAGCGGTCGCTGCCGGCCGATTGGCCGAAGGCGCCGAAGTCGACGAGCGATGGCTCATCAAGCTGTGGCACGCCCGAGACGCCGAACAGGCCATTGGCTTCGAGCCGCGAGCGTCTTGAAGCCTGGCGGGGCTAGCGAGTCGCGCCGACGAGGTCGCCGAGCGCCGACGCGATTGGCGGTGTCGCAGCCCACGTCAGGTCGGTGTGCTCATCGCGCACATGCACGACGGCTCCCGATTCAGCGGCGATCAGCGCTCCCGCGGCGTAGTCGTACAGCTTGATGTCGCGCTCGAAGTAGCCATCGAGGAGACCGGCACCGACGAAGCAAAGATTCAAGGCTGCCGAGCCCATGCACCGAATGTCACGACATGTCGGCAGGAGTTGCGTCAACACCTGGGCCTGTTCCCGCCGAATCTCAGCGTCGTACGCGAACCCGGTGCCGATTAAGGCCGTGCCAAGGCCCAGTGGGCTACTGACGGAAAGTTCGGCGTCGCCCAGCCGGGCCCCGCCCCCGAGGCGTGCCGAGTACACCTGACCCGAACGGGTGTCGGCGACTGCGCCGGCGACGATCTGGCCGCCGAGTGAAGCGGCAATACTTACCGACACGACCGGGAGCCCATAGAGGAAGTTGACCGTCCCGTCGATCGGGTCGACGATCCAGCCGATCTCGTTTGAGCCGACCATGTCGTCGTACTCCTCGCCGACGATCGTTGAACCTGGGCATCGCGCCTGGAGCTCACGACGGATCAGCGACTCGGACGCGAGGTCGGTCTCGGTGACGACATCGGTTGGCGTTGACTTGGTGCGCAACGGAGTCGCGCGGTCGGCATGGTCGAGCACAAACGCTGCGGCGAGCCGGGCGACCTCGATCGCAACGAGTTCGAGGTGTGCGGCCGCCGGGATTACCGCGGCCTGGGTGACACTCATGCCTGCGAGTTCATCAGGCTTGGAGCACCGTGGTGCCCATCGCCTCGATCTTGGCAACGGTGTCGCGCTCGGCTTCGGTCGTCGTGATCAACACGTCGACGTCGGACCATTTGGCGAAGCGCACGAGCTGGTCCTTGCCGAACTTGGACTGATCCACGAGTGCGACGACGCGTCGAGCGCTGGCCAGCATGGCTTGCTTCAGACGAGCTTCTTGACGATAGGGAGTGGTGAGGCCCATCTCGGCGCTCAGGCCATCGGTGCTGATGAAGAGCGTGTCGACGGTGAAGCCGTCGAGCGCGGCGACGGCGTCGGCGTCGACCATGGCCATCGTGTTCTTGCGGACCTTGCCGCCGATCGCTATGACCTCGACCTCGTCATGCTCGGCAAGGGTCATCGCGATAGGGAGCGAGTTGGTGATCACCCGAAGCGTCGTATCTGACGGGACAGCTTCGGCGAAGCGGCCGAGGGTGCTGCCCGAGTCGATGATGATCGTGCCCGTGTCAGGCAGCTCGGCGATCGCAAGCTTGGCGATGCGGCGCTTCTCGTCGTCGTGTTGATCGGTGCGGACCGTGAGCAGCGGCTCGAACTCGGTGGTTTCCCACGCAACTGCGCCACCATGGACTCGGCGGAGCAGCCGTTGCTCCTGCAGCTCGCTCAGGTCTCGGCGAATCGTCTCGGTCGTGACGCCGAACCGGCTGGCGAGCTCGGCTACTTCGACGCGACCGGCGGCTGTGGTCGACGCGACGATCTCGCGCTGGCGCTCTGTTTGGAAGAGCGATTGATTTGGGGCTTCACCCGTTGGCGCGGTGCGGCTCATTGGTGTCGTGCAGGCTAGATGCAATCGTCGCTACGACACCTTTGGTGCGCAGCGAATCGACCGCATGGGTGAAGGCCGCTACGAAGGCGGTCGAGGAGGCGATGTCTTCGTCGAAGACCGCTGCGAACCCAAGGAACGCGGCCGGATCGGACTCGGACGCCTTGGCATGGGCAACCGCGTCGGCCAACAGTGGATCGGCCGAGATTTCGATGGCGTCGCCGAGCTCGTCAATGCCGAGCAGGTACTGACACCAGCCCGCCAACGCAAGAGCGCTCAGCGAGGCACTGTTGCCAGCAGCGATCTGGGCTCGGACTGTCGGCAACAAGAACTTGGGGAACTTGGCCGAGCCGTCGAGGCACAGGCGGGCGATCTGGTCACCAATGGCGGGGTTGCGGAACCGCTCGACCAGCGTGGCGATGTAGTCATCGATGTCGATGCCAGCCACGTCGGGCAGCACCGGCTTGGCTTCGTCATGCAAGAAACTGGCCAGGTACTCGTCGATCGACGGATGGGCCATGGCCTTGTCGACGGTAGCGATACCGAGCAGCGCCGAGAGATAGGCCATGCACGAATGGCCGGCATTGAGCAGGCGCAGCTTCATGAACTCGTACGGCTCGACGTCGTCGGTGACGATGACATCGATCTCTTCGAGCGGCAGGCGCTCGCCCGCGAAGTTGTCTTCGATGACCCACTGGCGGAACGGCTCGGTGACCACGGGCCAGCGATCTTCGATGCCGTGGGTTTCGGCGAGCCAGGAACGGTCGTTGTCCGACGTCGCCGGAGTGATCCGGTCAACCATCGAGTTCGGGAAGCTCACCGACGATGCAATCCATGCGAGCAGGTCGTCACCGTGGCGGGCGGCTTCGCCCAGGGTTGCGGCCCGAGTGACCTTGCCGTTCGACAAGATGTTGTCGCAGCTCATGATCGTGATCGGGGCGCCGCCGCTCTGGCGTCGAGCCTCGAGCCCAGCAGCGATGATGGCGAACGCTGATCCTTCGCCCGCGTTGGGCGAGTCGGCGAGGTAGTCGCCGGTGTTGTCATCGACGGGGTAGCCGCCCTCGGTGATCGTGAGCGACACGATCTGGGTGTCGGGCGATGCGATCTGCGCGACCACTGCTGCGGCATCGGGGTAGGCGTGCGCGTAGTCAACGATGCTGCCGATGACCTGCACCGACGTCGAGTCGCCGCCACGAATGACCATCGTGTAAAGACCGTCTTGGGAACCGAGCGCGTCGGCCATGGCGGCATCGCCAGGGAGTACCCCGCATCCGAAGATGCCCCAGTTGTGGTGTCCTCGAGCGCAAAGTTCATCTGCGTATGTGGCGAGGTGCGCTCGGTGAAACCCGCCAACACCAACATGGACGATGCCTGGACGGACGCCGTTTCGGTCGTACTGAGGTACGCCTACCGGGGCACCGAACGCGCCAAAAGTGGCGGAACTAAGCGGCGTTGCGGCGGCATTCCCTGCTCCAGATGCAGGGCCAGATGCAGGGTCAGGCCTGGTCACGGCTCGGACCCTATACCAACACAAACAAAGGTGCAATGTCCCATACGCGTGTTGCAGAAAGATGAACGCCAGCGCAAACTCGTGTGACATTCGGCTTGCAAAACAACATGAAGCCAAGTAAACAATCACAAACGAATGGACGGGGCAACCCCGTTCTCGGTAGGAGGAGGGGAACCCTCAATGAACACACCAGTACGTACCCGCGTGCGCGGCTTCAAGATGGTCAGTGCCATTCTTGTCGCGCTCGCACTTCTGGCCGCCGCATGCGGCTCCGACGCAGCAGCGCCAGTCGTTGACACGTCGGCCGTCGATGATGCGAACGCCGCAGCAGCCGCTGCGCAGGAGCGCGCCGACGAGCTCGCTGCTCAGCTCGAAGAGGCCCAGGCAGCAGCCGAAGCCGCTTCCGGCGACGATGGTGCCGCCGAGGCACTCGCCGAAGCTGAAGCTGCTGCTGAAGAGGCTCGTGCCGCTGCAGCAGAAGCTGAAGAGCGTGCAGCAGCAGCCGAGCAGGCCGCCGCTGACGCTGCCGCAATGAGCGACGAGCCCACCCGGTCGATCACCGTCGCACTCGTTGGTAACGACAACATCGTCCGCATGGGCGAGCTTGCCGCTGAATACTTCACGCCAGAAACCGGC
>CALLPT010000142.1 GCA_938015575.1 uncultured Acidimicrobiales bacterium | reverse complement strand
ACGTCACCGCCGACACTGCCGGCGCGGTCTTGATTCCGGTGCTGCTGATCGCGACGGCGCTTGGGTGCGGTGTCGACGCCGAGACGGTCGACGCCATCGAGGCGCGCTCCGGTAGCACCGACGACGTCGCCGAGCGCGCTCGCTTGCTGATCGCTGCCGGCTTCGCTCGCGTGTACGGCGACGATGTGCCTCGGGACTTCAACTTGATCGAAGAAGCGCTGACCGCGGCGCGTCGTGCAGGTATGCAACGGCTCGCGGTCGCGGCCGGGTCAATGGCGTGCCTTGCGGGACTTCGCACGGACCAACCGCACGAAGGAGCGGTGCTCGCTCGTCAGGCGCTCGACGACCTGGATGATCTCGGGCAACAATCCATCATGTCCAGCGGGCTTCTCTCGATGTACACCGAGGCGGCGATTCGAGCCGAGATGTCGCCCGAAGAACAGGTGACGGCAATCCGTCGGGCCGGCCCGAACCTGCATGGCGACTTCGATCGGTTGGGCTTGGCGCTCGCACGAGTCGCCCAACACCACGGCCACCACGCGCTGGCTCTCAAGGCAATTGGTGCGTGCGATACCGCGACTCGGTCAGGCTTCTCAACCCAGCAGATCGAGACCATCCTCGAGGTCGCCCGTGCCTCACACGAGGAACGAGAGATCGATGCGTTGATGGCTGCCGGGGCCGTCTCGGAACAATCGGATCTGTACCGCGAGCTCTGGGCCGTACTCGAGACCATCAGCTAGCCATCGGTCCGATGCGTCCGATGCGGCCGTCGGGTCAGTCTCGGCGGTTCGCGGCCTCGGTCGACAGGCGCCGCATTGTCGCCTCCCAGCGTTTTGTCAGCGTGTACATCACGCCGTCGACGCGCCAGTCGCTGGTGATGACGGTGCTTCCGGCCATCGTGAGCTCGGTCCCAGCGGGCAGTCGACGTTCGAGCGACTTGGCGTACTGACGGATCCGGCTCGAACGGCAGAGAGCCAAGCCCTTGTTGGTTTCGGCCAGGACCCAATAGTTGGTTGTCGCAATTCCCGCGATCGCGAGGCCACAGACGGCGAGGACGAGCCGGTTGGTCAGCGAGGTGATGCCGCTCGCGCTCGAAACGCCGAAGAGCACGACTGCCGCGGCGACCGAGTAGGGGACGAACCAGCGATGTCGGGTGAACATGACGACCACGCTCGACACGGTCTCGTCAGCATCGAGCAGTTTCTGAACCGAGCGCACCAAGATGGTTTGCCGCAGGCTCGGCTTGCTCATGTTGCCAGCCTGGCGAGGATGTCGTCGACGACACGAGACGCCGGTGTTTCGTCGGTCGGAACCGCTTCGAACCGTGCGTAACCGGCGGCGCGTTCAGCCAGCAGGTCCTCGATGACCTCGCGTGGATTGTCGACATTGAGGATCGGTCGAGCGCCACGACGCCGCATGACCCGCTCGAAGATGATGTCAACGTCGGCGACCAGGCAGAAGACACGGTTGCCTTCGGACAACAGATCGGCATTGACGGGATCGACCATGAACCGTCCACCGGTCGAAATCACGTACCCCTGGTCGCATGCAAGTTCTTCGGCGATGGCGCGCTCAATCTCGCGGAACCCGTCTTCGCCCAGCTGTTCGAAGATGCGGGGAATCGGACCGTGGCGCCGCTCGATGAGATGATCCGTGTCGAGGTGCTTGAGCCCAAGCTGTTCCGCGAGGAGCTTGCCAACGGTCGATTTGCCGGTCCCCATGAATCCGGTCAGGACGATGTTCTTGGGCGAGGCCACCGCACCCGCGTCGTCGGGCGCGCTTGTTGCGCGCGTCGCGTCGAGCGCCTCGTCGTCCTGCATAGGCCCAGAGTCTACGAGAGGCCTTCGCGGGTGCTTGTCGAACCGTCATGGCCGAGCGCATGGGGACCGGCCGTTCGCGGTCTAGATTCGGCGCCCATGGACATGGCACGCACGCTCGAATGGCACAACGGTGACAAGCAACAAGGCGCCTTTAGCGACGCGGAGATGGATCGCCGCCAGCAGCTCCTTCGCGATCACATGAGCGAGCGCGAGATCGACGCGTGCTTGTTCACCTCGATCCACAACATCGGCTACTTCAGCGGGTTCATCTACTGCGCGTTCGGTCGCAACTACGGCTTTGTTGTCCGACAGGACGATGCCGTGTCGATCACGGCCGCAATCGACGGCGGTCAGCCCTGGCGCCGCACGCACGGCACGAACCTGACCTACACCGACTGGCGCAAGGACAACTTCTTCCACGCCGTTCGTCAGGTCACCGGCGGCGCCAAGCGCATCGGTATCGAGTTCGATCACGTCAACCTCGCGCTCAAGGCGCAACTCGAAGCCGAGATGCCGGGCGTCGAGTTCGTCGATGTCGGCGTCGACACGATGTGGATGCGCACGATCAAGAGCCAAGAAGAAATCGACCACATCAAGATCTGCACCTCGATTGCGGATCTCGGTGGCGAAGCATGTCGCGACGCAATTGGCGCCGGGGTGCCCGAACACGAGGTCGCATTGGCATCGACCCAGGCGATGGTGCGAGCGATCGCCAGCCGATTCGACTTCGTCGAGCTCATGGACACCTGGACCTGGTTCCAATCCGGCATCAACACCGACGGCGCGCACAACCCCGTCACGAACAAGCTCATCGAGTCGGGTGACATTCTCAGCATCAACTGCTTCCCGATGATCATGGGATACTACGTCGCGCTCGAACGGACCCTCTTCTGCGATTCGATCACCGATGAAGAACTTCGACTGTGGAACGTCAACGTCGAGGTCCACGAGGCTGGCCTCGACCTGATCAAGCCCGGCGCTCGATGCGGCGACATCGCGGCGACCCTGAACGAGATCTACGCCGGCTACGACCTGCTTCAATACCGTTCGTTCGGCTACGGCCACAGCTTCGGCGTGTTGTGCCACTACTACGGACGCGAGGCCGGCGTTGAGCTGCGCGAAGACATCGACACCGAGTTGAAGCCCGGAATGGTCGTCTCGATGGAGCCGATGATCATGATCCCCGAGGGGATTCCGGGTGCCGGTGGCTACCGCGAACACGACGTGCTCGTCGTCACCGAGGACGGCGCCGAGAACATCACGGCGTTCCCGTACGGCCCAGAACGCAATATCGTCTCTTCCTGAAGGAATCAGATCGTCCAAACGACGGGTTAGTTGCATCATGGCCGACACGAAGACGAAGTCGAACAGGCTCACACACAAAGAGAAGAAGGCTGCCCAGGCGGCTGCCGCTCGCAAGGCCCGCTTGCAGTGGTGGATCATCGGGGGCGGCCTGGTTGTCGCCACGGTCGTTGCGATCGTGCTGATCAGCATCTTCACCGAGGGCAGCCTGCCGACGCAGGGACAAAACACGGGGCTCTAACTCGGACCGTCCCTCGTGCGTGTGGCACGGGCGACGATTCGCTGGCGGTTAAGTTTGGGCGATGCGCAAGATCGGTTTGCTCAATGGGCCCAACTTGAACATGCTCGGGACCCGCGAGCCCGAGATCTACGGCTCAAAATCGCTCGACGACATCGTGGCCGACCTGCGTACGTTCGCGGGCGAACGCGGCGCGGCGCTTCGAGACCACCAGTCGAACGTCGAGGGACATCTGGTCGACGCCATCCAAGAGGCGATGACTTGGGCCGACGGCATTGTCTTCAATCCAGGCGGCTACACGCACACGTCGGTCGCACTCCGCGACGCGATCGCCGGATGCGGCATTCCCGTCATCGAATGCCATATGAGCAATGTGCACGCTCGCGAAGAGTTCCGGCAGAAGTCCTTACTCAGCGGCGTATGTGTTGGCGTCATTGCCGGTTTCGGTGTGAACAGCTATCGACTCGCAATCGACGCACTGATCGCTCATCTCGACGGATAACCCATTGTGAAACCTGTAAGTCATTTGGCCTAGGCCGTTCGGTCCAACGAGATACGGGCCATTAACCCAGGCCAAGTGAGACCGACGACACACTTGTGTCGAGTTCGCGGCCAAGGTCCTGGGAACCAAAGCCGTTCGGTGCGCGCCTGGTACTCCTTGTCGCCGTTGGGCTGCAATTGTTGCTCGGCTTTCTCGGCGCTCGACTGGTGCTCGAGTACCTGCCGCCCGATCGCCTGGGCGTCAATCGCTGGATCTGGTTCGTTGTCGTTGCCGCCGTCATTTGGCTGATTGTTTCGACCTGCATTCGGCGGGCTCTGCGATCGCTGTCGGCCCTGACCCTCTTCTGGCTGTCGATGCCGTTCCCGGACAAGGTTCCGAGTCGCGTACGGACGGTGATGCGCAGCTTCAGCACCCGCAAGCGGTTGGCCGCCGCGCTCGAAGATCCGACATCGAGCGATCTCGGCGAACATGCGAGTCACCTGCTCGCGGCGCTCACCAAGTTGACGCGTCACGACCGGTTGACACGTGGTCACTCCGAACGGGTCCGCGGCTATTCGCGTCTGATCGGTGAACAGATGGGACTCGGCGAAGACGAGCTCGAGCGGCTGGAGTGGTCCGCGCTGCTCCACGACCTGGGCAAGCTCGATGTGCCCAGCGAGATCCTGAACAAGGACTCGGCGCCCGACGATCACGAGTGGGCGACGCTTCGGTCGCACCCGGCTGCAGGAATGAAGTACCTGGGGCCACTCAAGGGCTGGCTCGGCGACTGGGCACATGCGCTCGATCAGCACCATCTGAAGTACGACGGCACTGGCTACCCGCTCCCGCTTGCGGGCGATGAGATCTCTAAGGCTGGACGCATTGTCGCCGTCGCCGATGCCTACGACGTCATCACGAGCGTGCGTAGCTACAAGGCCGCATCGAGCCACAAAGAAGCACAGCATGAGATGGCCCGCAGCGCGGGGACACACTTCGACCCGGCGGTCGTCAAGGCGCTGCTCGCCGTCAACCTTGAACGGCTCCGGGCGGTGGCTGGTTCCTGGGCGCCCTTGTCGTCGGGGTCGTCGCTGCCGCGTCCCGTGGGTGGACTCGGCGTCGTCGACGCGATCGCGGCCGCGACCGTTGCCGTCGCCTTGTGGGCAGTTCCGGCAGGAACATCGACGGTTCCGGGTCCCGAGCTCGCCGACGGCCCCCAGGCCTTTGTGATCGAGGCCCCGACCGCGACGCCAACGCCGACGACGGTCTTGATTGTTGCTGCTCCCTCAGCTCCGCCGGTTGCCGCGAGCCCGACCATTCCGCCGAGCCCGACTCCCGCCGCGACGGCGGCGCCCACGTCGACGGTGGGTCCGGTGCCGACGCCTGTGCCGACGCCTGTGCCGGCGGCGACGCCGGTGCCTGAGCAATTGGTCGAGAGCTCCCCCCGCGGCGAGCGATTGCCGCCCGTAGCGTCGCCGCCACCGTCGCGGCTGCCCGGCCCCGATCCCAGCCCGTCACCCGTGGTGATCCTCGTCGTCCCGACCCCAGTTGCAGATCCACCGGCTGTCTTGCCTCCACTCGCTGATCTTCGGGTCGCGCCACCGTCTGCCGTTTCGCCGACTCCCGTGTCGATCGTGCCGACTCCGACGGCGACATTTGTGCCCACCGCGACCGCGACGCCGGTGCCTCCGACGCCCACGGCGACGCCGACCCTCACACCGACGCCGGTGCCTCCGACGCCAACGCCTACCCCTGCGAATCTGCCCCCTGCCGGCGGCGATCAGTTCGCTGATCATCTCGAAGGAACCACGGTCGTCTACTCGATTGGTGCCGAGCTGGTCCATCCCGATCCCGAAGGCGATGCGGTGACGATCGTGTCGATCGACCAACCGCCCGCGAATGGAACGGCCAGCCTCGACTCGGCGACACAGCTCCGCTACGTCCACGATGGAAGCGAAACCACGGCCGACGAAATCCTCTACACGATCGAAGACGCTGTCGGGAACCAGGCAAGCGCACGCCTCGTCCTCACCATCCTGGCGTCGAACGACGCACCAGTCGTCGCCGGCGGCGTCGCGAATGCCGTCGCCACGGTGGCGATCGAGGTTCGCGTCGATGGGTCCGATGTCGATGGCACGGTCACGTCGATGACGGCAACCGGCCTGCCTGCTGGACTGTCTGCAACGTTCGACGCGCCATCAAGTCAGCTCGTCATCTCGGGCACCGCCGACGCTGCCGTCCGTGACACGACGGTGAGTGTGCTGGTGACCGCAGTCGACAACGAGGGGGCCAGCGCGACCGGTTCGCTCGATCTCATCTTCGACCCGATCGCGCTCTCGCCACACGTCGGCCGCGTGCAGATCACCGAGATTCTGTTCCGCGAATCCGAGAAGTGGAATCCGCTCCAGCCGAACGATCACACCTACTTGATGGACGAGTTCATCGAATGGACGATGGTCGACAACATCGACATGGGTGGGTTCCGCCTCACCGACCGCAACCCCTATCTGGCTGGGACCGATCTCGACCGGTACCCGGCCGGGCCGACATCGTCGCTTGACGCCGGCAACATCGACGAGGTCTGGGGAGCCAGTGCGGTCTTCACCGCCGGCGAGATCATCACGACCTCGATCCGCTGGCCGTTCGAGGACCAGTTCCCGGACTACAACGGCGTGACCCGGACCACCATCCCGTTCGACAGCTGGTGGTACCCACAACCTCCGGGCATCTTCTACGGGTTCTTCCCACCTGACAACTCGAAGTGGCAAGCGTTCAACGACTACGGCGACGACCTTTGGGTCTTCGACACCAACGGGCTACTGGTCGACTATGTGGCTTGGGACGATGGCACTGGCCGCGGTCACGTTGACCGCCCACCCGCGGCGCTCAACATCTGGGACGCAAGCGCCGAGCTGACGCTCGCGAGCGTTGCCCCTGGCCAATCCATCTCACTGGCCACGCTCACCCCAGATGGCACGCAGACGTCCGCCTGTTGGGAACCAACCACCAGCGGCTCGGCGACCTGCCCTGGCGCCTTTGTGACACGCGATCGCGACGCCGGCGTGTTGTCTCGGCCCGCTTCATTGCTCCGAGTCACCTCGCAAGGTCGACCGAACAGCTGACCAACGGCTGCGTCCCCGTCGCCGCTCGGACCTACACTGATCGAGACAACTGAAGGACGGGGAGCTCGCGATCATCGCTGGGCTGAGAGGACCGAACCGGTCGACCCGCAGACCTGAACTGGGTAATGCCAGCGGAGGAATACCGATGAGTTCCATCAAACTGCTCACGTGCGCACTTGTGTTCGCACTGATCGCTGTCGCCTGCGGCGGCAGCGACGAGACGGCGGAGACAGAAGCCGACCAACCGGCTGAGGCGTCAGCGGCCGACGTCGAAGAGAGCGCCACAACGACCGACGAGACCGAGGCGGGCACCGATCCCGAGGGTGACGAGGCCGGTGCCGAAGCGGAGCGGGCGTGTCCGACGATCACGCTCATCACCCACGACTCCTTCTTCGTGAGCGAGGGCACGCTCGAAGCCTTTACCGAGCAGACGTGCATCGGCGTCGAACTGCTCGCCGGTGGCGATGCCGGCCAACTCGTGTCGAGTGCCATCCTCACCAAGGACAACCCGAATGCCGATGTGTTGTTCGGCATCGACAACACCTTTCTGCAGCGTGGTCTCGACGCCGACCTGTTCCTGGCCTATTCATCGACCGAACTCGGCTCGGTCGATCCGGCACTTCTGCTCGATCCCGAGTTCCGGGTGACGCCGATCGACTACGGCGATGTCTGCGCCAACTATTGGATCGACGCGCTGCCCGGCGAAGCCCCCACCTCGCTTGATGATCTGCTCGATCCGGTGAACGCCGGCCAGTTCGTCACTCAGAACCCCGAGACGTCGTCGCCAGGCTTCGCCTTCCTGCTCGCGACCATCGCTAAGTATGGCGAGGGTTGGGAGGACTACTGGCAGGGTCTGGTGGACAACGACGTCAGCGTGACCGCGGGCTGGAGCGAGGCGTACTACGGCGAGTTCATCGTCGGCGGTGGCGACCGGTCGATCGTGATGTCGTACGCATCGAGCCCGCCTGCCGAGGTGATCTTCGCCGATCCTCCGATCGACGCCCCACCGACCGGTGTCTTGTTCGATAGCTGTTACCGCCAGATCGAGTTCGCCGGCGTCCTCGCAGGCACCGCCTACCCAGCCGAGGCCGGGATGCTCATCGACTTCATGCTGAGCCCAACGTTCCAAGAGGACATCCCGCTCAACATGTTCGTGTACCCAGCGAACGGAAACGCCGCGCTGCCGCCCGAGTTCGTACAGTTCGGACCGCTCGCCCAGGACCCGCTGTCGATCTCACCCGCGGAGATCGAAGCGAATCGCGATGCCTGGACCGCACGTTGGGTCGAGATCGTTCTCGGCTGATGCGAACCGAGCTGGGCTGATGACTCGCGTGAGAAGCGCCGTTTTGGCCGTGGTGCCAGCGGTGTTTCTCGCGGTCTTCTTCCTCTACCCAGTCGGGACCTTGATCGGTCGCGGGCTCGGCGCCGACATTGGTCGACTCGGTGAGGTCGTCACCGGTGGTCGCTTCCTGCGCATCATCTGGTTCACGCTTTGGCAGGCGTTCGCTTCGACCGCACTCACGGTGATCGTCGCGGCGCCGCTCACGTGGGCGGTGGCCAACCGAACGTTTCCAGGGCGTCGGTTGGTGCGTGTTCTGGTGACCGTGCCGTTCGTCTTGCCGACCGTTGTTGTCGGTGGCGCATGGATTGCGCTCGCCGATCGACTCGGGCTGGCCGAGGGGACCCTGCGCATTCGCCACACGGTGTGGGCGATCCTGCTCGCCCACGCGTTCTTCAACGTCGCCGTGATCGTGCGAAGCGTTGGCGGCTATTGGACCCGACTCGACCGTCGTCCCGAAGAAGCTGCTCGAACGCTCGGGGCGAACCCCCGCCAGGTCTTTGTGCAAGTGACACTTCCGCGGCTGCGAACTTCGTTGCTTTCCGCGGTGTCGCTGGTCTTTCTGTTCACGTTCACCTCGTTCGCCATCATCTTGCTGCTCGGTGGTCCTCGACGCTCCACGATCGAGACCGAGATCTTTCGCTGGGCGGTGACGCGAACGGATATCTCGACGGCTGCTGCGCTGTCCGTGGTGCAGATGATCGCCGTCGCCGCGCTGGTGCTCGTCAACACCCGACTGCAGGGTCGGAGCTCGCGCCAACGTCTCGTCGGCGATCGAGCCCAGCCGGTCCAACCCGGGCGCGATCGCGCCGCCGTGGTTGCTGCGCTGGTCAGCTCCGGACTCTTCCTCGGGCTGCCCCTCGTGCTCCTGCTCGAACGATCGTTGACGACCGGCGAGGGATCGTGGACGCTCGCGAACTACCGCGGGTTGGCCGAACGGGTGCGCCTGTTACCGATCAGCGGCACCGACGCCCTCATCAATTCGCTCTTGTTCGCGGTCGCCGCCGCAGGCATTGCGCTCCTCGTTGGCGGCCTCGCCTCGCTGGCCATCGTGCACGGTGGCAGTTTCACGAGTCGATTGCTCGACTTGGGGATGCTCTTGCCGATCGGCACCTCGGCGGTGACCCTCGGCTTCGGGGTGTTGATCGCACTCGATCGGGGTGTCCTCGATCTACGAGGCTCTTGGTGGATCGTGCCGCTGACGCAATCGCTCATCGCGATCCCTTTCGTCGTCCGATCCGTCGTGCCAGTGCTGCGTTCGATCGATCCACGCCTGCGAGAGGCAGCGGCGACACTCGGAGCAACGCCCGGTGCGGTGCGTCGAGAGATCGACTTGCGCATCGGGGCACGCGCGCTCGCGACCGGTGTGGGTTTCGCGTTCGCCATCAGCCTGGGTGAGTTTGGGGCGACATCCTTCGTTGGACGTCGCAGTGACCTGCTCACGGTGCCGCTGGCCATCGAGCGGTTGCTCGGCACACCTGGCGACCTCCTCCGCGGTCAAGCCATGGCCCTGTCGGTTGTGCTCATGCTGGTCACTGCTGCGGTGGTTCTCATCGGCGACCGGCTGCATCCCGATGGCGGAGGCGTGCTGTGAGCTTGGAACTGCGTCAGGTCAGCGTCGACTATGGGTCGACGCGGGCGGTCGACTCGGTCTCGGTCACGGTCGAGACAGGTACCGTGCTCGCGCTTGTTGGCCCGAGCGGTTGCGGCAAGTCGAGTCTGTTGCGTGCAATCGCGGGCTTGGTGCCGCTCGCCGGCGGCGCGGTGGCCTGGGACGGCGACGAGTTGACAGCCAGACCAACCGAGCAACGAGATCTTGGCTTCATGTTTCAGGACCACGCGCTGTTCACGCACCGCAACGTCGCCGACAACGTGGGGTTCGGGCTCCGCATGCGTGGCGTGTCAGCGGTTGAGCGCAAGGCTCGAGTTCAGGAGCTGCTGGCGATGGTGGGGCTGGATGGGTTCGAAGCGCGTTCGGTCGAAGACCTGTCGGGCGGCGAGGCCCAGCGGGTGGCGTTGGCCCGCGCACTGGCGCCCAAGCCACGAATATTGCTTCTCGATGAGCCGCTCGCTTCGCTCGATCGCGCCCGACGCGACGAACTCAATGACGAGCTGGCGCGGCTCTTGCGTGAGCTGCGCCAGACGGCGATCTACGTGACCCATGATCAGGACGAAGCGTTCGCGATCGCCGACCAGGTCGGTGTCATGCGTGCCGGCAAGCTCGTGCGAATCGGCACGCCGGCCGAGGTTTGGAATGACCCCCGCAACGAGTTCGTCGCCCGGTTCGTCGGTCACGAGTCGATCATCGAGCGAGGCGGGCAGCGGTTCGCGGTGCGTGACGACGCGGTGCAGTTCGTTGATCAGGGGTCGGGAATCGCGGCGACGGTGGCGACGTGTCGGTTCCAGGGCGACCGCTACCGGATCGTCGCGGTCGACGCCACCGGTGTCCGGTGGAGTGGCTGGTCTTCGCGCGCTCTTGATGTCGATGCATGGGTCGGCGTCGTCCTCGACGAACATCGGCTTGCCCCACTCGATTGATCCGGTGCGGGCGCCCGAGCCGGCCCGACGTCATGCCAACCAGTACC
>CALLPT010000141.1 GCA_938015575.1 uncultured Acidimicrobiales bacterium | reverse complement strand
CTCGATCATCTGGCGGTTACGCACCGCTCCGGCGCCGACCCACGGATCGGTGAGCTCGCGCCGATGCTGGTAGTAGAGCTGCTGGGTCGGCCGCAATGACACCATCGATGCCGTCATCAAGTTGCGCTGCGACGCATAGGCCGCTTCGGCGGAAGCCCCATCTTCGGCCAGGCGCGCGACCCGTGCTTGGGTCAGGCTCGTGTAGCGCTCGGGATCCTTGACGACGCGGGTGATGTCCTCGTGGCGGGTGAGGACAAAGGCATCGCTGCCCGGCGCATGTCCGCCGCCTTCGATCCGCAGCACGGGCGCCTCGCGATGAAGAATTTCATAGGCCTCGTACCAGTGCTCTTGCGCGCCGGGTCCGAACAGGTCGACGTCGGCGAGCACCACGGGGCACGCCATCGGGCTCAGTTCATGATTGACGTGCTTGGGTCCTGACACGCTCGCCTCGCCGAGTCTCGCCGTTCAGAGGGCACTCACTCGGCGAGCCCGGCCTGAATCGCTTCGTTGGTGAATGCCTGGAACTTGGCTACGTCGAAGCCGACCACCAGCCGGGCGTCGGTCTCGATGATCACTCGGTGTTCCGAATCGAGGAACTTGGCAAAGGCCTGGCGATAGGTGTCGTCGGGTTGCGATGACAAGCCGGACAGGTCGGCATAGAACCATTCCTTGAGCTCGTCGAAGCCCGGATCGCCGGGAGCATGTACCACCGACTCGCCCTTGTAGGTCGCCGTCTTGCGGCCGGTGTTGATCACAATCGCCGATTGCGGACGCGCCCGCAGCGCGGGGACTCGCTTGCGCTTCTCCGCGCACGTCGTCCAGAACTTGCCGTCGCGGTAGACGAATGCCACGACGACACCGACGGGATAGCCGTCGCGGGTCGTCCAATTGAAGACGCACTCGCCGCCCGCGTCGAGCAGTTCCTGCAAGGCGTCGTCGTCGAGACGCATCGTCGTCAAGTCCTCGTAGTCGACCTTCTCACCGCTGTCTGTCATGGTCGAAACCCCCTCGTTCGGTAGCGACCGTAGTTGGCCTTGCCGCAGCGGGCTAGATGGCGAGCGCCGGCGCTTCCTATGATCGGTGGATGACCGACACGATGCCCGCCGCGGAAGCCGTCTCTCTCGAAGACTTCCGAAGCCCAGAGCAGGAGATGGTCGAGAAGGGCGCGCAGGTCGCTCCCGCGGCCGACCTGGCCATCGGAGACATCAACCCACTCAACGCACATCTGTTCCGTGACCATCGCTGGCACGACTACTTCGCCCGACTGCGCGCCGAAGACCCGATCCACCTCAACGAGATCGAGACCGCCGGGCGCTATTGGTCGATCACCAAGTACGACGACGTCAAAGCCGTCGACGGCGACTGGCAGAACTTCTCGTCGGCCGAAGGGATCACGCTGGGCGTCAAAGTAGGCACACCATTGCCACCGGAGCTGGATCGCACCCAGCCGTTCATCGCAATGGACCCGCCCGAGCAGACCCAGCAGCGCAAGACGGTCCGCGGCATCTCGGCCCCCAGCAGCCTCCGCAACCTCGAAGATCAGATCCGCCAGCGCACGGTCACCGTGCTCGAAGAGCTCCCCGAAGGCGAAACGTTCGACTGGGTCGACACGGTGTCGATCGAGCTGACGACCATCCTGCTCGCCACGTTGTTCGACTTCCCGTTCGAGGACCGACGCAAGCTCACGTTCTGGTCCGACATCGTCTTCGCCGTACCGGAGCCAGGTGGTCTGATCGAATCCCACGAGCAGCGCAACATGGAGATGCTCGACATGGTGCAGTACTTCGAGCGACTGTGGGAAGAGCGCCGCAAGAACCCGGGCTTCGACCTCGTCTCGATGCTCGCCAACGGCGAAGCCACCAAGGACATGCCCACGATGGAACACATGGGCAACCTGTTGTTGCTCATCGTCGGCGGCAACGACACGACCCGCAACACCATGTCGGGCAGCGTCTACGGCCTGAACAAGTTCCCCGATCAATACGACAAGCTCATCGCCGACCCGGGCCTCGTCCCGAAGATGGTTCCCGAGATCATCCGCTGGCAGACGCCGCTGTCCTACATGCGTCGTACCGCAACCCAGGACATCGAGCTGGGCGGCAAGCAGATCCTCAAAGATGACCAGCTGCTCATGTGGTACATCTCGGCCAATCGCGACGAGGACATGTTTGGATCGACGGCGAACGAGATCGATGTCGAACGCGACAATGCCGACCGCCATCTCTCGTTTGGTTACGGCGTGCACTTCTGCATGGGCAGCCGCCTCGCGGAACTGCAGCTTCGGATCCTGTGGGAAGAATTGCTCGACCGCTTCGAACGAGTCGAGGTCGTCGGCGAACCCGAGCGCACGTTCTCGTCGTTCGTGAACGGCTATCAAACCTTGCCCGTACAGGTGAAGCGGAAGTAGCGAGACGAGAGCGCCACCCATGCCGACCTGGTCCAACTGGAGTGGTCGCCAGACCGCGTCCCCCACCGCGATCGTTTCGCCGACCTCCGAGGCCGAGATCGTCGACGCGGTCGCGCACGCTGTCGAGGCGGGCACGTCGGTACGCGCCGTGGGCGCATCGCATTCACATTCACGCATCGCCGCCCCCGACGGCATGCTGCTCAACCTCGATGGTTGGCAAGGAGTGGTGTCGGCTGATGCCGAGTCTCAGCGTGCGACCGTTCGCTCCGGTTCGCGCATTTTCCAGCTCGGCGAACCGCTCCACGAGTACGGGCTCGCCTTGCGAAACCAGGGCGACATCGACAAGCAAAGCATCGCGGGTGCGACCTCGACCGGCACGCATGGCACCGGCCCCTCGCTGCAGAACCTGTCGTCCTCGGTCGAAGCGGTTCGCCTCGTGCTCGCCTCGGGCGAGATCGCCTCGTGCTCACCCAGCGAGCGACCCGAACTGTTCGAGTTGGCGCGCCACTCACTCGGCGGGGTTGGGCTGATCACCGAAGTCACGCTCGGAGTTCGCCCCGCGTACCGGCTACACGAACGCCTCTGGAAAGAGTCGCCCGACGACGTCTTTGGCCGCATCGATGAGCTGATCGCAGCCACTCGACACTTCGAATTCTTCTGGATGCCCCAGCTCGACGCGTGCGCCTGCAAGACACTCGACGAGACGAACGATCCGGTCGATGACCTACCCGACCTCAAGCTCGAGCGCATCGGGTGGAGCCACAACATCATCTCGTCGATCCGCGACGACAAGCACACCGAGATGGAGTATTCGGTTCCCGCCGAGCACGGCCCGGCGTGCTTCAACGAGGTGCGGGCGATGATCCTGCGGGACTTCCCTGATCTCGAGTGGCCGCTCGAATACCGGACGGTTCGCTCCGATGACATCTGGATCAGCGCGGCCGGGGGCCGTGAGACCGTCACGATCTCAGCCCACCAGGACATCGGGCTCGACGACCGCGACTTGTTCGAAGCGTGCGAAGCGATCTTTCGCCGCTACGAAGGACGACCCCATTGGGGCAAGGTCCACTACCAGTCCGGCGAAGACCTCGCTGGGCTCTACCCGCGCTATCGAGACTGGTGGCGCATTCGCGACGAGCACGACCCCGACGGCGTGTTCGTCACCGAAGATTTGGCTCGCCTGCGACCGTAACTGGCCGGCTACCCGGCGTCGTCGACACCGTCGAGCAGGACGACGTTGAGCGGGCCGCGGCGCACCGACGCCGTCGCCTCGTGGCGTTGCCCGCAGTACCAAACGCCGGCTTCGCTGTCGGCCTCGAGGTTCTTCAGCCACTGTGAATCACCGCGGACCGTCGACACGATCACCTTGTCACCGACGCGCACACCGAGCACCGGTACTTCTCTCGTCTTGCCGCTCACTCGCCCAGTGGATTCGAGCACGACGGCGCCGAGACCGATCGGTAGCGGCGAGCCCACGCCGGCCTTGACCAAAGGCCGCACGAACCGGTTGAGCGTTCGAAAGGCCGTCTGCGTGAGATCGGGTCGTTTCGAATCGGCGTCATCTGCCATGTGGCCCTCCTAGGACTTGCGGCTGCGCCGCGAGCGGCCCCGCGACGGTAACCGGACAACACGACCATCGTCTTTGCCCGTGATGCTGATCAGGCCGCGGGCTTCGGCCGCGCGCACGAAACTCCCAAAGTTCCGGTAGCCGAGTCGCCGCTCGGAGAAGTCGGCATCGACGTTGCGGAGCGCGTCTTTCAGCCCCGTCAAGGGAACCTGTTTGGCTTCGGTGACCACGCTTACCAACAGCTCGTCGCCACGGCGAGCTGCAGAGTCGCCGAGCGAGACTCGAGGATCACCGTCGCCGTCGAGCGCAATGAGCCCGTCGGTCGACAGCGACCGAAGCAATGATCCAAACGAGCGATGACCGAGATCCGCCTCGCTAAAGGTCGGGTCCTTGCGCAGTACGGCCCGCTTGAGGGTCGAGGCACGAACCGCGTCGCTGCTTCCTTCGAGCCCGGCAAGCGTCGACAGGATCAGGGTGGCACCATCGCCCTCTTGGGCCTCGTCCCCATCGTCGGCGCCCAACACCAGATTGTCGTAGAACATGAACTCGTCGCAGGCTGGCGGCAGCAGCTTCGAGGTCGACTGGCGGATGCCGACACCTATGACGGTGCGGTCCAGTTCCCGCAACTTCTGCACGAGCGGGCTGAGATCGCTATCCCCGGTGCAGATCACAAAGGTCGAGATGAAGCTTCGTTCGAGTGCGAGCTCGATGGCGTCGATCGCCAGCTTGATGTCCGCTGCGTTCTTGCGACTGCCACCCATCTTCTGCGGGATATCGATCAGCTCAACCTGGTGGCGGGTCAGCATGCGCCGGTCCTCGTCGAAGTACGACCAGTCCGCATAGGCCCTGCGGGCAATCACCCGACCGCGCTCGGCGAGCGCGTCGGCGACGACGCCGAAATCGAAGCTGGACCCGAGACTCTCGCGAGCCCCGATCGCCAGGTTCTCGTAGTCGAGATACACGGCGATGCGCGGCTCGGTGTGATCGGGGCCCGTGGAGGTCATGACAGCAGCTTCCCATGCTTTTCCTAGGCCGTGCGCCCCAGCTCATCTCAATGATGCGTCACGGATTGCCACGTCGTATCAAGGTTGCGTCGATTCGCTCGCCGCCGCCACGTCGATGCCGACGGACGATCATGCACCGCCGTCACTTCCTCAGCTCAGCAGGCGCCGCTGGCGTCGCTGCGGCGGTGGGCATCCCTCTCGCCGTAAACAAGTTCTCCGACACGACGGCATCGGCCCCAATAGAACCCCTGCTTGACAGTGGCGCCGACCTCGCCGGCTGGGTGACAACGCTGGGCGACACGTCCCAAACGGCACCTGATCGCCGCCCACGGCGAACCGACGTTGCTCGACTCGATCACGGGTCTCACAGCGAGCTGGTCGCGAACACCCAAGCACGCGGCGTGATGGCGCAGGCGCACGCCTCGAAGCGCTTCTCGGTGCTACCAACAGCGGCAGAGCGTCACGATGCGATCATCGAGTTCCGCCTTCCTGACAGGGCCCCGACGGGTCGAGGAAACAATGTCGGCCAAGCCATCGAGGCCGGACTCTTCGTACAGGACCCCGACGATCGCGCCGTCGACCGCGGCGTCGCGATCCAGTGGGTGCTCAACCCGTGGGTAGAGACCTATGGCGATGTTCGCATGTGCGCCGAAACGAATCGTGGCATCGAATGGCGCACCGTCGCTCACCTTGAACCGGACAATGAGTGGCACACCTTCGCGATGTGCTTCGCCCCTGGAAGCCGACGTACCCGGGTCAAGCTCGACGGTCAGGTTCTCCCGGCGGACAAGGCGATCGCCGTCCGCCACGATGTTGGTGGCAACTTTCAAGGCCGGCTCCAGGTGAAGACGCAGTCGGTGTGGCCCGGGAATCATCAATCGATGCCCCCGTTCCGAGCAGAGTTCCGCAACTGGCGCTGGCGAAGCTCCTAGGACAACCCGCCGGGCACGAAATTGCGGGGCCGCGCCCGGCGCCCAACCACTAGCGTTGCCAGATGGCCGACGGTGCCCACTGGCGGGCCTTTGCAGAACTGCTGCGCCCGCAGCGACGCCTCGTGGCCGTCATGGGTGCCGTGCTCGGTGTCGCTGGCGCGTTGCCGCTGGTCGGCCCACTGCTCATCGCACGGTTCATCGATGCCGCGATCGACGGCGCGAGCGCCCGCTGGCTCACCACCCTCGCCCTGATCTACATCGGTATTGGCATTGCGCGACAGGTCATGTCCCTGCTCGTCGCTTGGACGGCTACCGATCTGGCTTGGCGGGTCACCAACGAGCTCCGCTCCGAACTCACCGATCATGTGCTCGGACTCGACCTTTCGTTTCATCGCAGCACGAGCCCTGGCGAGCTGGTGAGCCGGGTCGACGGCGACGTCACCGCACTCAGCGACTTCATTGCCCGGTTCGCGGTCAAGGCCATCGCCGCCGTCGTCACCCTGATCGGCATCGTCGTGGTGCTGCTCTTTCAGGACTGGCGTGTCGGGATCGGCCTGGCGGTCTACCTCACCCTTGCGATCGCGACCGTCTTCCGCCTCCGCAACCACGCGGTCGACGAAGCTGCCGGCGAGCAGGCGGCGACCGGCCGCATGCTCGGCGAGATCGAAGAACGGCTGATCGGTGCCGACGACCTTCGCAGTAACGGGGGCGGCAGCCACGCCATCGCCACATTCCAGGTCGCTAGCCGACGAGTACTCAACGCGGCGCTGCAACGCGAGCGCCAAGGCGTTGCCCTCTGGATCATTTCCAACGCGGTCTTCGTGGTCGGTGGACTCATGGCTCTGGGCCTCGATGTCGTGTTGCTCCGCAACGGCACGATCAGCCTGGGCACGGCATATCTCATCTTTCAATACACCCAGATCATGCGCGAACCGCTCGGCAAGCTCGCCGACGAGACCGAACGCGTCCAGCGAGCCGCGGGCGGCATGGTGCGCACGCTCGAGCTGCTCGCCGAGTCCTCGACCATCGACGACTCTGGCGAGGCGACCCTTTCGTCCGGAGCGATCAGCATCTCGATCAACGACCTGTCCTTTGCCTACGCCGACGAAGACGACCCGCAACCGGTACTCGACGGCATCTCCCTGGAGCTCGGGGCCGGACGCACCTTGGGGGTATTGGGGCGGACCGGTTCGGGCAAGACGACCCTCGCCCGGCTACTCCTGCGCCTGGTTGAACCGACCGATGGGTCGATCGCCTTTTCGGGCGTCGACGTCAGCAAAGTCTCGCTCGCCGACCTGCGAGCGCGCACCGGTGTCGTCTCCCAAGACGTGCACCTGTTCGGCACAAGCATCCGGGACAACCTGACCCTGTACGACGAGAGCATCACCGATGCTGACCTTCGGGCCGCCCTCGATGAACTCGACCTGCTCGACTGGGTCGATGGAATGCCGCGGGGTTTGGACACGACGCTCGGGCCTGACGGAAGCGGGCTGTCGGCCGGCGAGGGCCAGCTGATCGCCCTGACCCGCCTGTTCCTGCGCTCCCCTGACTTCGTCCTGCTCGACGAGGCCTCGTCACGCATCGATCCAGAAACTGAGCGCCGCGTGACCGCGGCCTTTGACCGCTTGCTGGCCGGACGAACCGCCATCGTGATCGCCCACCGACTCTCGACGGTTGAGCGGCTCGACGAGGTGCTTGTCCTCGACCGTGGTCGAGTGCTGGAACACGGCGAGACTTCGGTGCTGCGAGATCAGCCCGGCAGCCGCTATGGGCAACTCCTGGCGATCGGCCTCGACGCGGTCGACGAGATCGGCACACCATGAGCGTCACCGAGGCGACCGAATCCCGCGACCGTCGCGACGAAGGCTTCGCAATACCAACGATGCGAGCCGGATGGCGCGTCGGTGTGTTTCGCAGCGGGCTCTGGCTGCGTAGCTGGCTGACTTGGCTCGCGTTCTATATGACACCGCTTGCGACGGGCTGGTTCCTGAAGCAGGTTTTCGACGCACTCGAATCCGACGACGGTGTCGGCTCCTGGCTGCTGGCGATCGGCCTGACCGAGACGGCCCGCATGGTGCTCTTCGCCGTCGCGATCTGGTTCGTGGTGCGATGGTGGGTCGCCGCGCTCACCATGCTTCGCACCAACATGTTGCATGCCCAGACCGTGAGCGGTGGACCTAGCCGAGCCAGCCTGCCCGCCGGTCCCGCCGAGGCGATCTCTCGCTTCCACGACGATGCCCGCGACGCGGTCATTTGGTCCGACAGCTGGCTCGACGGCTTCGGAAACATTGCGTTTGGGGCGAGCGCCCTTTTCGTCATGGCGACGATCAGCGTTCGAGCCGCACTCATCGTGTTGATCCCATTGGCCATCGTGACGGTCGTGATCGGTTGGATCCGACCGCGCCTGTATGCGGCGAGCGAGGCTGACCGAGAAGCGACCGGGACGGTAAACGCCTTCTTGGGCGAGACGTTCGCCGGCATGCTGGCATTTCGACTGGCGGCGCGTGAACCGGCGGTCATTCGCCGACTCGAACAACACACCGAGCGACGCCGCAAGACCGCCGTGCGCCACGTGGTACTCGAACAATCGGTCGACGGACTCACCTCGACGACTGCCGATGTCAGCACCGGGCTGATCCTGTTGGTCCTGGTGCCGAGCGTTCGCCGTGGCGACATCTCGGTCGGGGACATGGCGTTGTTCGTCACCTATGTCGAGACCCTCGGCAACGTGCCGCGCTTCTTGTCCCGTCTGGTTACCGCCCGAGAACAAGCCAAGGTGTCGCTGCGGCGCATGGGCGCGTTGGTCGCGCCCGGACGCTTCGATGACCTGTTGGCCGCACGCCCTGTCGCCATTGACCGCGGGGATGCGCCGGTTCACCGCGACCCCGACCCTGAGCGAAATCGCCTCTTCCACCTCGAAGTCACGGGCCTGACGGCCCGCTACCCGTCGACCGAGGGAGGCATATCCGAGATCGACCTTTCGATCGACGGCGGTGAGTTCGTGGTCATCACCGGGGCGGTCGGTTCCGGCAAGTCGACGCTGTTGCGAGCCTTGGCCGGGCTGGTCGAACACCAACGAGGCACGATCCGTTGGAATGGCGAGACGATCGACGACCTCGGCGCCTGGTTTGTACCGCCGAACGTCGCCCATCTCCCTCAGGTCCCTCGACTGTTCAGCGAATCGTTGGCTGACAACATCACGCTCGGTCGAGCGCCCGATGAACTCGACGAGGTCATCGACGTGACCACGCTGCGCACCGATCTCGACGAGATGCCCGATGGGGTCGAGACCCGTGTAGGCGCTCGCGGCTTGCGACTCTCCGGAGGCCAAGCGCAGCGGGTCGCAACGGCTCGCAGCCTGATCACGCGCCCCGAACTCCTGCTCGTCGACGACTTGTCCAGCGCGCTCGACGTCGAGACCGAACGATCTCTGTGGTCCCACGTTCGAGCCCGAGGCACGACCGTGCTGGCCGTGTCGCATCGCCAGTTCGTGCTCGACATGGCCGACCGCGTGATCACCCTCGACGACGGCTACGTCGTGAGCGAGTCGACCTGACAAACTGTCGCCATGAGCGATGAGCTACAGAAGGTCGAGGGCGCCCTCGACACCTTGTTGGAGAACCACGACCCGACGACCGAGAGCTACCACGAGTTCCGTGGTCACCAGTTCGATGCCGGCCTTGCGTGGGTGCAGCATCCCGTTGGCTGTGGCGGCCTGGGCGTGCGTCCTCAACTGCAGCGTGTCGTCGAAGAGCGCCTGAACAAGGCCGGCGCCAAGCCAGCTGACCCAGCCCAGTTCTTCATGTACCTCGCTGGTCCGACCATCATCACCCACGGCGACGAGGCCGTCCGCGAGCGGTTCCTCCGTCCGATGTTCACCGGCGAAGAGAAGTGGTGCCAGCTGTTCTCCGAACCTGGTGCCGGCTCCGACTTCGCCGGTCTCGGAACTCGTGCGGTGCGCGACGGTGACGAGTGGATCGTCAACGGTCAAAAGGTCTGGAACACGCTGGCGCACATTGCCGACTACGGCATGCTCGTGACCCGGACCAACCCCGAGCTTCCCAAGCACAAGGGCATGACCTACTTCGCCCTCGACATGAAGGCCGACGGCGTCGACGTACAGCCGCTGCGCCAGATCACCGGCGAGGCCGAGTTCAACGAGGTCTTCATGACCGACGTTCGGGTCCCCGACGCCAACCGCATCGGCCAAGAAGGCGAAGGCTGGCGCGCCGCACTCACCACGCTGATGAACGAGCGCACCGCGATCGGTGGAGGCGGCGGCGGAAGTCGTGCCCTGCGCGGCAGCGGCGCGATCAGCTACCTCACTCGTCTGTACCGCGAGCACGGCGGCGACGCGGCGACCCGCGACAAGATGATGCAGCTCTGGATCCGATCAGAAACGCTGCGTCTCACCAACATGCGAGCAGCACAGAATGCAAAGGCTGGCAACCCCGGCCCCGAGGGGTCGGTCGGCAAGTCGATGATGGCCAACCTCAACCAGGACATCTGGGAAGCCTGCGTCGACATTCAGGGAATGGCCGGCCAGATCGACTATGACTACTCGTTCCGTCGCCCGGGTACGACCGACATGACCGGGTCCGGCCCCGGCTATGCGTTCCTTCGAGCTCGAGCGAACAGCATCGAGGGCGGCACGACCGAAGTCATGAAGAACATCCTTGGCGAACAGGTGCTCGGTCTTCCGGGCGAGCCACGTGTCGACAAGGGCATTCCTTGGAGCGAAGTTCCCAAGGGCTAATCCATGACCCGGTGGTCCGAGCAGCGGGCGGCCGAGTGGCGCCAATCCGTTGGTTGGCTCCTCGGCTGCAACTTCACGCCGTCGACGGCAGGAAGCCAACTCGAGTTCTGGCAGGCAGCGACGTTCGACGCGCCGACGATTGACCGGGAACTCGATTGGGCGGCCGAGTTCGGGATGAACGTCGTGCGTGTCTACCTGCACGATCTGATCTACCAGGCCGATGGCAGCGGGTACCTCGACCGGATCGACGAGTTCTTGGCCGTTGCCGACGGTCATGGGATCGCCGCGGTGCCGGTGCTGTTCGATGGGGTTTGGCACCCGAGACCCAAGCTCGGGCCACAGCCGGATCCGATCCCGCGCCGGCACAACTCGATCTGGGTCCAGGGCCCGGGTAGCGAGATTCTCTACGACGCCGAACGATGGCCTCCGCTTGGCGACTACGTCGCCGCGGTGCTGGAGCGGTTCGGTGACGATGGCCGAGTCGTCGCATGGGATCTGTTCAACGAACCGGACCAGCTTGATCGCGACACGCTCCGACTCGGCTCTCGCGACGCCAAGGCTGCGGCCGCAACCGCGCTGTTGGATCGTGTCTTCGATTGGGCCCGCTCGGCCAATCCATCGCAGCCGCTGACCGCCGGGGTCTGGGAGTACGACGAAGACCGACGCCCGGTCGACAATGACATCAACTCGCTGATGCTCGGCCGTTCAGACATCATCAGCTTCCATTGCTACGAGCCGCTCGAACATCTGAATGCGGTCATCGACGCGCTCAGCGAACATGCCCGGCCTCTGCTGTGCACCGAGTGGCTGGCGCGGTCGGCCGGTTCAACCGCAGACCTGTTGCCGACATTCGGCGACCGCGACGTGGGGGCCATCAACTGGGGCCTCGTCGACGGGCGCACCCAGACTCGCTTTCCCTGGAAGTCATGGACCGAGCCGGTCGACGACAACGAGCCCTGGTTCCACGAGCTGCTTCGCCGCGACGGCACACCCTACGACGAAGCCGAAGCCGAGATCTTCAGGTCGACGGCCAAGCGCATGGCGCTAGGGCTCTAGCGATCAGCTGAGGAACTCGGCGATGCGCGTTCGCACCGCCGGAACCACCTCGCGTTCGAACCAGGGGTTCTTCTTCATCCAGCCCTGATTGCGTGGCGATGGGTGCGGCAACGGCACTTGTCGAGGCAGATAGTCGCGCCATCGTTCGACTGTGGCGGTGAGCGTCTTGGCCCGATCCTCGAGATAGCGCGCCTGGGCATAGGTGCCGATGATGACTTCGAGCCGATCCTGGGGAAGATGGCCGAGCAGTTCGGGGTGCCACTCGGGCGCGCACTCGGGACGTGGCGGAAGATCGCCGGATGACGCCGAGCCGGGGTAGCAAAACCCCATCGGCACGAGCGCCACGATTTCGGGATCGTAGAACTGTTCGTCGCTCAACCCGAGCCAGGCGCGCAAGGTGCGGCCGCTCGGGTCATCCCAGGGCACGCCGCTCTCATGGACTCGCCGACCCGGCGCCTGTCCAATGATCACGACACGCGCACCTGGCCCGATCGTGCACGAACGAATGTCTTGGAGCAGCGTCGGCAGTGGACGCCGCTTCGCGGTGCTCAGTGAGCGACCTCGCCCAGGACCAGCTGCGGAGCGACGTTGGTGTAGTTGGCGACGTCGGCCATGATCGCACCGCCGTGCTCAGCCATCGCGGCGTCAAAGGCGTCTTTGCTCTCCACCATCGCCCAGCCGATCGCTGCGATGTCGCCACCGAGGCAGCTCGTGGCACCCCAGCCCTTGCACGCGTCGCCGAGTGCATCGGCCAGCATCGGCATGTGGGTGGCGCAGTAGTAATCCATGTCGAAGGTCGAGTCGTCGGTCTTCGGGTACATGATGTGAACGGAGATCATCGGCCCATCATGACGGAGATGGCCGACGTGCACAAACGGGCTGCCGAGCGGTCAGCGAACGGTGACCTTGCGCGTATCGAACGCGATCAAACCCTGGAGAGCTTCGGCGCCGTCGACCATGTCGATATAGGACCACGCAGCCTCGCTGACTGTTTCCCCGCCGACGACGACCTCGAAGTACTCGGTGTCACCCTTGAGTGGACAGTGGGTGGTCTTGTCGATCCGCTCCAGCGCATCCATGTTGACGTCAGCCCTCGGGAAATACACGACCGGGTCGTAGATGTCGCGCCCGACCTCTTTGACAACCACGGCCGCATCGGACTCGACGATGATGTGCTCGCCCACCGAGGCGGTGCGGGTCGAGCCAGCGGGCACGATGCGCATGAAGTGACGCGGCTCAGCGGGGTTGTGCACCGCGTTCTCGACGAGGGTGTGGTCACCGGGACCGGCCATGGTGGACTCCTTGCTCGGTTGCGGCCACGTTAGGCGCCAGTCGAACTCCTGATCAGGTCGACACTCATCTCCAGGTTCTCGATCTGCTCCGCCGCGGTTGCGCCGCGTGCGCCGAGGCGAAGACAGTCGATGCCGGCTGCCGAGCAGGCGCGGATTCGATCGCGCACCATGTCCTCGGTCCCGATCAGATAGGCAGCCAGCACCATCTCGTCGGGGACGGCTGCGGTCGCGGCAGCCTTGTCGCCTTCGACCCACAGCCGCTGGACCTCTTTGGCGATGTCGCCGTAGCCGGCACGGGTATAGGCAGCGTTGTAGAAGTTGGTCGTCGCCGAACCCATGCCGCCAAGCGTGAACGCCATGCCCGGCTTGGCCTTGGCGATCAGGTCGTCGACGTCGTCAGAGACCACAATTTGTGCGCTGACCTGAATGTCAATGTCGTCGAACGAACGGCCCGCCTTGGCTGCGCCCTTTCGGATCGGGTCGAGCATGACATCGCTGTGCTCAGGAATGAACGACGTGCCGAGCCAGCCATCCGCGACCGCTCCTGTGAGCTCGAGCGACTTCGGACCCAGCGTCGCGAGATAGATGGGCATGTCGGGCCGTGGCCGGATCGACGACTTGAGCGCCTTTCCTTCGCCGCCGGGGCGGGGCAGCGTGTAGTGCTTGCCGTCGTAGACGATGCGCTCACCCGAGATGCCAAGTTTCACGATGTCGACATACTCACGCAAGCGTCCGAGGGGATGTGCGAACGCTTCGCCGTGCAGCCCCTCGACCACCTGTGGGCCGCTGACGCCGAGCCCGAGCACAAAGCGGTCACCGGAGATCTGGGCCATCGACAGGGCCGTCATGGCCGTCATCGCCGGGGTCCGCGCGCTGATCTGCATGATCCCCGGACCGAGCCGAATGTTCTCGGTCACCGCGGCCAGGTAACCGAGCGAAGACACCGCTTCCATACCCCAGGCTTCGGCCGACCAGACCATGTCGACACCGAGGCGATCTGCGGCCTTGACGTACGCGACGACGTCGTCCCAGTTCTCGCCGTCGTAGTAGGCGCTGCCGACACTGACCGAAATCCTCATAGGTCAGATCGTCGCACAGCGTCTCGTCTGGGCCCGAACCGAGTCGATGGGTGGGCGTTCGACGAGCTCGCCAATCGTTCACCATCGTCTCGGCGAACACCGAGGAACTGGGATCGATCACTTGGCTGGCACTGTTCGCCGCCGGTTCAAGTGGCGAGGTCATGCTCGAGAAGGAAGTCGGTCACCGCCTGCACGGCCTCGCCTTGGTGGGCTCGACCGTCGGGACCGGTGTAGTAGTGCGTTGCCCCTTGCACGATGTGCAGACGCTTGCGGTCGTGGGTGACCGCGTCGAACAAGCGCTGCGTGTGGCTTGGCGTGCAGGCATCATCGGCCGAGTTGCCGACGACCAGGACCGGAACGCTCACGCCGGGGCCTGCCGCGACCGCGTCGCAGCGGGCATGGTCGATGCTCCACTGGCTGAGCCAGCTGCGCAGCGTGCAGAAGCGGGCCAAGCCGACCGGGCCATCGTTCACGACCCGAGGGTCCCCGAGATAACAAACACCGGGCTTGCGGTCACTGGGTTCGATGGCAGGGTCCAGCCAACGAGGATCGGCCATCGTGGCATGCACGGTGAAGGCGAATTCTGCCCACGGCGTAGCCGACGCGCGGATCTCGGCGAGCTTCTCCTGGACCCAGCTGGTGATACGTCGGTTCCTGGCGACCTGCGCAGCTGCGAACGTCTCGAGAAAGTCCTGGCTGTACGGCGGCTGGTTCGGATTGGCCGGGTCGTAGAGGTTGAGCTCCCTTACCCGCACATGGGGCTGGGACTCATCGAGGATCGAAGGGTCAATCCATTCGGTGAAGATCTGATGGCGGCTGACATGGGCGGCCATCATGATCACCGCATCGGCGGCCGGCATGCGGTCAGCCGCCGCTTCGTATGGGTCTCCCGCAGCCGTGTCGGCGATGCCGTGGCCGGCCTCGGCCAACGCCTGGTACCACATCGACAACGAACCGCCGCCGGACCAGCCAACCAGCACGATCTTCGAGTACCCCATGCGTTCTTTGGCGTCGTAGATCGCCTCGCCCAGGTCCTTGGCGACCTTTTCCATGATGAGCGCGTAGTCCGCGCCGCGGTAGCGAGAGTTCGCCCACAACACGTGATGGCCAGCGCTCGCGAGTGCTCGCACCGCCGGCAGATACATGCCACCGCCAACGGGATGCATGAACACGAGCAATGTGTCTGACCCACGGTCGACCGGCCGCACCAGATGACAGTCGAGCCCGACGACCGCGCCACCTCCGCCGTAGACGTCGCTATAGGTCGCGTTCTCTTGGAACCCGACGGCATAGGCGATGCGTTCGCATCCTCGAGGTGTTCCAGGGTGCGGGGCAGCAGCCGGTTCCATGATGCGTTCCTAGCACTCGCAACGAACTTCGACCTGACGGTGAGGGGCGACCGCGCACGGTCGCCCCTCGTCGATCAGGCAATCAGGGAGCCGGGATGATTACCGACTGCGCCAGACCGTCCCAGGTGAATCCTGCCGCGCTCACGCCGGTCACCGTTGCCGTCGTCGATGCGGCGTTGCGGCGAATATTCGACGTGTTCACCGAACAAGATCCGCTGGCGTTCGTGACACAACTCACCGATCCACCGGTGCTCCACGAGACCGACACGGTCGCACCTGCGACCGGCGACCCTGCAGAAGAGATCGTCGCGGTCGCGGTCGCATCCCACTTGCCGCCACGGGCGCCCGGCGTCGAAGCACCGGTCAGGGACGACACCGTCATCTCGACCGATGGGCCGCCGTTGTCGACGCTTACGCTCACCGAGCTCGAGGAGGTCTGGCCGATCGTGTCGGTGGCAACGGCGACCACAGAAGCGGCGCCGTCAGCCGAACCCGTGGTGTCCCAGTCAAGCGCCCAGCCATCAGCGCCGTCGGTATCCGATCCCAGGCTCACGCCATCGACAAGGAACTCGACCGAGACCACGCCGAAGTCGTCAGACGCGTCGGCGCTCACGGTCACGGTGCCGCTGACGGTCCCGCCGTCAGCTGGACTGGTGACCGCAACCGTCGGTGGAAGGTCTCCGGGCGGAGGCGGCGGTCCGCTCACGTCGGGACGCAAGACGAACAAGCCGTGCTCGATGCTGCTCACGACCACCGTGCCCGAGTCGAAGTAGGGGTAGTTGCTCCAGGCACCGTTGAACTGGTTGGCGTCGTCGTCGGGCCACACGTCGAAATGGGCGACCTCGGCCAGGCTCCCGGCAGCAACGTTGGTGATGTCGAGAATCCGCAGTCCGGCTCGATAGTTCGCCTGGTAGCTGTAGTTGCCCTTGATGTACTGGTTGTGAT
>CALLPT010000140.1 GCA_938015575.1 uncultured Acidimicrobiales bacterium | reverse complement strand
GCTTCGCCGACGTCGCCCAGCAGCGAGCGCAGCGCGTCGTCGATGGCGTGATCGTGAATCCGTTCGGCCAGCGTGCGCACGACATCGAAGTCGGTAACGGTCGTCTTGTGCCAGTGGTACGCGAGCGAGTCAGGGGTCTGCGTGTAGCTGTCGTGATCGCCCGGCGTGTAGCCCTCGTAGAGCTCCGCTGCGGTGTAGAGCGCGGGACGAAACGCCCGAAAAGGCAGGCCCTCCATGTGGGGGAAAACGCACGCTCCTTGGGCCAGCACATAGTTGAGGGCCGACGCCTCGATCTCACAGCCGAGGAAAAAAGCGCCACGCACATCGGCCTGCATCAGCCGCCAGCTGCGCTCGATCAGATCCAATCCTTGACAAGCCACATCGGCCAAAGAATTGTGCGTTTCGAGGTGAGCGTCGAACGCCTCGAGGGTCTCCAGTTCGAGCACCAGGAGATCCTAGGTGTCCGACCGACCGGATCAGTCGGCGTCGTCGAAGCCGCCCCGCTCGCGAAACTCGGCTTTGGTGTTGTGATGCCCGAACGGTTCGTCAGGAACATCGAGGCCCAGCCCGGCACAGAGCGGTTCCCAACCCTGCGACGGCTCCCAAACAATGAGCCGCTCGGGCGGAATCGTCTCGATGACCTCGCCATAGTGGCGGTCGTACCACGCCTTGGCCTGGTCCGGCTCATTCCAACCCTGCTGGGGAAGCCCGGCCACGCGACGCATGAGACGGTTGAAGTATCGGATGATGTCGTCGTCGCCCGCTTCGGTGCGAGCCATAGCCTCCCATACCGTGACTTCGGCGCTCGCCCACCAGGCGTCGGCAGATCCTCGATGCGAGAGCAAGACCTTGGCATCGGGAAACATCTCGGCCGCCTCGCGCCACAGGATCGAGGCCGGCCAGTCGACTGCAGCGGCCCATCCATCCAGGACAGCGGCCAGCTTCGCCCGGTCGCCCTCGAGTGCTTGCACCCAACGCACGCCGTCCTCTTCGGTGCGGCCCTGCAGTTCAAACATGTGATAGCAACGGCCGCCAAGCAACCGCTCCAAGCCTTGCTTGAGCGACGCAGTACCGGTGCGAGGAAGCCCGGCACCGATGACCTGCGGATGTCCACCCATCGTCCGACCTTAGATCGTGGGTCGGCGCAACGTCAGGTAGCGCAAAACGACACATGGCCTGGGCGAAACCCAGGCCATCGCGTCATCGTGTCGGCCCGCAGGCCGACACTCGTCATGTAGTCAGTGGCGTTCAGTTCACCGGCTGCTCGTCGGCCATCAGGCGGAACGACTTGAGTTGCGTCTTCCACCAATCGGTCGAGACGGCATTGCGGCCGGGGACGTTGCGCAGCGACTCGTCGATCACCGCGACAAGGCGTACATCGTCGGAAGCAGAACGGAGGTCGAGCAGTGCGTCAATCACACGTGCATGGCTGGTGAGTTCGCCGTCGAGGCTCTCGAGCACCCGATCGATTTCTGCCTGGACCAGTGAGTCCGTCATTGCGTTGTCCCTGTCTTTCCTGTCGAGAGAGATCGTTGTCATCTGGTTTAGCAACCACCGAGCTGATGGCTGCATTCCCATGGTGACACTCTTCACGACGACGCGCTCCGCGTGTGTGCGCAACGAGCGTTTTTCGTGTAATCCGTGCCACATCCCTTCGGCTTTTCGACGCTCGAATTGAGCTTGGGACCCAAGTCCCTACCCACCAACTGCGACACGTCGCACGATCGTCGCATGAGCACCAATGAGAAGCCCGCAATCTTGGTCGGCATCGACGGCTCCGAAGCCTCACGCAACGCGTTGATCTGGGCCTCGCAACTCGCGGCCCGAACCGGCGCCCGCATCGACACGATCAGCGCATGGCAACTGTCCTCGTCGTATTTGATGCCGATCGTCGGTGCGCCGCTACCCCCGACCCACCTGTTCGAGGAAGCCGCCGAGCAACGCCTTGCCCTGGCTGTCGAGATGGCCGACCTCGACGAAGAACCCGGGCAGAGCATCGTGTGCGGGCATGCCGGATCGGTGATCGTCGAACGGTCCTCGAAATACGACCTGGTTGTCCTCGGCCGGACCGGTCGAGGCCGGCTCGAGCGGATGCTCATCGGTTCGACGGCTCGCCACGTTGCCCGGCACGCACATTGCCCGGTCGCTTTGACCACGGCCGCTGACTTCTGTCCCAACGTCACGGTCGCCGTCGACGGGTCGCCGAACTCGATCGGGGCCCTGCGATGGGCGGCAGGACTCGGCGACGACGTCGCGATCAAGGCCGTCCTGGCCCACGATGAGTGGATCCTCGAAGACGAACCGCTCGGCCACGAGCTGCGGGCAGGGCTGGATGACCGAGCCGAAGCCACCCTGTTGGGCGCGGTCGAGGAAAGTGGCGTCAGCGAGGAGCGCATCACGATCCAAGTCCGTGAAGGCGACCCGCGCACGATGATCGTCGACGCAGCAACCGGTGACGAACTCTTGGTCCTCGGTGGGTTCGGCCACAGTCTGATCGCTGGCATGGTCGGCTCGCTTGCCGGCTACGCCATCGAACACGCTCCCACACAGATCGTCGTGTGGAGAGACTGACATGGCAATTGTGATGAGCGAACCCGCAGCCGCCGATCGAACTCTCGCCAATCCATCGCCCGACGCTGACGAAGCCAAGCCGGTCCTCACCATCGATCACGTCAGCAAGGTTTTTGGCCAGATCCGAGCCGTCGACGATGCGAGCGCGACGATCCGCGCTGGCCAGATCGTTGGCCTCATCGGACCCAATGGCTCGGGCAAGACCACCTTGCTGAGGATGGTCGCCGGACTGGCGCGCCCGAGCCATGGCTCCATCTCGCTGCTCGGCATGGCGCCAACCGTCTCGTCGGTTCGCCGCCGCGTGGGCATGGTCGGCGCCCGGTTTCCTGTTGCACGACGGCGATCCGGCGCCGAAGTTCTCGAACACATCGCGGCCCTGCGCCAGCTCGACAACACCGGACGAGCGGACGCGCTGGCCGATCGCTTCGATCTCGACCTGACCCGCCGAGCCGATGAACTTTCACGAGGCAACCTGCAGAAGCTGGCGCTCGTGCAGGCCATGATGCACCGTCCAGAAGTCCTCCTGCTCGACGAGCCCACCGTTGGACTCGACCCGGTCGCACAACGGGCCCTCAACGAGCTGCTGATTCAGGAGCAGGCCGAGGGCACCACGATTGTGATGTCGTCGCATGTGCTCAGCGCCGTGCACACCGTCGCCACGCACGTGCTGGCTATCCGCGACGGGCGCATCGTCATCGATGGACCGATCGGGCCGGTGTTGGCATCGACCGGACGCAACGTCGCCGTGCGACTTGGCACCCGCGACGTGGAACCCCTGACCGACCTGCTGCAGCGCTCGGAGTTGCGGGTCCACCACGACGGCGGCGCAGATGAACCGGAGTGGACCATCGCCGGACGCCACCACGGCGACCTGAATGAGCTCATCGGGCGGCTTGGCGAGACGCGGGTCGTCGATCTGGCGATTACCCCGCCGCAGCTCGATGACATCGTCGACAGCATCTACCGAGACCCGACCTCGGACGGCTCGGCCATCGCGAGCAGCACGGAAGGACCATCATGATTCGCCCACTTGGTTTCGGGGTCGAGGTGACCCGCTCGCAACTCTGGCGATCTCGGCCGGCCATCATCGGCTGGTCGTGCGCACTCGCCGGTGTCAGCGCGCTCTACACCGGCTTCTGGCCAGCATTCGAAGGCGAAACGCTCGAAGCCCTGACCGATGAGCTACCTCCCGGACTCGTCGACGCGCTCGGCTACGAAGCGATTGGGACCGCCGAGGGCTGGCTGACCTCGACCACGTACGGCCTGCTTGGGCCGCTGCTCCTGCTCGCGTTCGGCATCGGCTACGGCGCCCGATCGATGGCAACGGACGAACGTGACGGTGTGCTCGCCGTCGAGCTCGCCCAGCCAATCACTCGGGCCGAAGCCTCGCTCGGTCGCCTCTTGGCCGGCATCGTGCAGCTCGCCATCCTCGTCATTGCGGTCACCGTTGCGACCCGCATCACCGCGTCGATCGTGGGCATGGACATCGCAACGAGCCAACTCATCGAAGGGGCCGACGGCCTGTTCACTTTCGCCGTGCCGTGGATGGCGACCTCGTGGGCGCTCGCCGCGATCAGTGGGCGCCGCGACGTCGCCGTCGGCATCACGACAGGGCTCGCGGTGCTTGCCTACGTGTTTCACATCCTCGGACCGGCGACGGGCTACGACCAGCTCGGCAACCTGTCACCGTTTCACTGGTATCTCGAGAGCGAGCTGTTAGCCGTTGGCCCCGATCGGGGCGTGCTCGTCTTTGCGCTCGTGACGACGGCTTGCATGGCGGTCATGGGCGCAACGGTCTTCGCACGCCGCGACGTTGCCTCTTAGCCATAGCTGGCGACGTCAGCCGCCGCCTTCGTCCTCGGCATCGGCGTCCTCGGCATCGGCGTCGGCATCTCCGTTGGCGGCCTCGTCGTTGGCCGCGTCGAGCAGGACACCAAGGGCAGCTTCGACGAGTTCCTGATAACGGCCGAGGTCGCCGTTGGCCAGCGCGTCCTCGGCCTGCCTGAGCAGGGACAATGCCTCGTCGGCAGCCGGGCCATCACCGACGACCACGGCATCATCGCTCGACGAGCTCGACGTCGGTGGACGGGTGGCCGTGTTGACATCGCCGATACAGGTCGGATCGTCGGTCACCTGGGTACCGCGCACCGTGACGCCGAACAAGTCCCGAACCGAGTCGGACACGCTGTGACACATCACGACCTGATCGGCGTAGGACACGATGACCCATTCCAAGTTCGGCTGCTCGGTACCGGTTGCAATGACATACAACGGCCGCACATACACCAGCGAGTTCTCGACGGGCACGACGATGAGATCGCCGAACTCGACCGAAGAGCCTTCGTCTTTGGCGTTCAACAACGAGATGCGTTCAGAGATGGTCTCTTGCGAAGTGATCTGGGAAGCAACCAGTGACGGGGCTTGGGCTTCGACGTCGCCGGTCCGGTTGTCGATCTCGTAGCTGACCAAGCGCCCGTAGCTCTCGCTTCCGAGTTCGCTGACGCCAACCATGAAGCCCTGCATCTCCTTGACCTCGTCGTTCTGGGAGAACGGCACAAAGGTGCGAAACGCGACGAACTCTTGCTGGTTCTCTTCGGGGAGCCGCAACAAGCTGTAGTACGGCTGCACGCGTTCCTCGGTCTGCGAGGTCACGCCTTGGGAATTGATCGTCGTTGTCTCGCGAGCACCTTGCACACCGCCCGGATCCTGGGCGATCGCCCACTCGTCGGAACCCTCGAGGAGGTCGGCGGTCTCGTCGGATTCGATGTGATACACCGACCACATGTTCGTTTGCACAATGAACATGTCTTCGGGGTAGCGGAAGTTGTCCACCAGCGATTCGGGGATCTCACCGAACCCGGTCAGCACCCCCGGGAACGCCTTGTCCCACGCCTGGATGATCGGGTCGGTCTCATCGACGACGTACAGCGTCACCGAGCCCTCATACGCGTCGACAACGGCCTTGACCGAGTTCCGCACGTAGTTGAAGTTCGTGGTCAGCTCACTCGCCAGGCTCAGACCGATCGGGTCGCGAGGCTGGCTGTAGGGGAAGTTCGATGTCGTCGTGTACCCGTCAACAATCCACACGACACGTCCGTCGACAACCGCTGGATACGGGTTGTGGTCGAACTCGAGGAACGGTGCAACCTTTTCGACCCGGTCACGGACGTTGCGGTTCCAGATGAACCGACTGTCGTCGCGAACGAAGTCAGAGATCAGGATGTCGATGCTCTGGAATCGGAGCGCGAACATCGCCCGGCGCCAGAATCCGCTCGCCTCGACGCCGCCAGAACCCGTGTAGTTGTAGGGCACACGGGCGCCGTCTTCGATCGAATCGATCTCCTCGCGATCGGTGTCCACGATCGCGTAGTCACCCATGTTCTCGCCGTAGTAGATCCGCGGCTGGTCGATCGCGATGTCTTCGGGAATCTGATTGTCGACCGGGACATCGCCGACCAAGAAGATCGGCAGGTTGTCCCTGACATCGTTTGCCGGCGCAATGGCGACACCATTGCCGTGGGTGAAGCTGAGGATCTCGGACTCCCAGCCGCTCTCGGGCAACCCGGCGCTGTTGAGCTCGCGAGCACCGATCAGCACCTGGGTTTCGCGGCCATCGATGACATAGCGATCAACATCGACCTTGCGCGAGTCGAACTGGAAGAACGATCGCTCGACCTGCTCGAGTTCGAAGGTCTGCGACGAGACCGATGGGTCCAGGAGCGGCACCGACGCCAGGTTGTCGGCATTGCCTTGCAGGTCGGCGCCGGTCAGCTGCTCGTCGTAGTTGAACGTGCGCAGCGCGGTGTCGTCGAGGTTGTAGGCAGCTTTGGTCGCAAGGATGTTGCGCTCGATGTATGGGGCTTCTCGGGTCGTCTCGACCGGATCAACCCGCAGCCGCTGCACGGCGAGCGGGTAGATGCCGCCCATCACGATCGAGACCAGCGCCCAAAGGCCGACGGCGACCGCGGGCAGGCCCCACCCTCGACGACGGATGTTCGCAAGGAACAACACAACCGAAAGCAGCGCGATCAGGATCAGCAGACTCAGCACCGGCAGACGTGCTTCGACATCGGTGTAACTCAAACCGGCAAAGCGACCGTCGGTCGAATACGCCAGCGCAAACCGGTCGTAGTAATAGGAGCCGGCACGTACGAGGGCCATCGCCGCGAGCAGCAACGAAATGTGTGCCTTGACCTGCGGGGTGACCCGCTCGTTCAGGCTCTGGATGCGGATGCCGCCAGCCAGGTAGTGCATGGCGATCGAGAGCACCAGCACGACCATGAGCGCGGTGAACAGCCAGCCGAGCAACCACGAAAGGAACGGCAGGCGGAAGACGAAGAACCCGAGGTCACGCCCGAACTGCGGATCGTCGATGCCGAAGTCGACACCGTTCCTGAACAGCAACCAGTTCTTCCACTGCGCCGCGGCGCTCGCGCCGATTGAGATGGCGAACAACGAGGTGACGCCGATGCGAACCAGACCCCACCGCTCACCAACGACCTCTCGGAAGCGAGCGACCGCTTCTTCTTCGGGGCTCGGCTCGCGGTATTGGGGCGCCAAACGGTCGGCCAACCAGAGGTTGAGCCAGCAGACAACGGCGAACAACAACACGAAGATCGCCGCCAGAACAATCTGGCTGAACAGCACCGTGCGCCAAACGCGGCCGAAATCGACCTCTTGAAACCACAGGTAGTCGGTCACAAAGTTGGCGATGCCGCGCACCGACAACAGGAGGGCGAACAAGCCCATGACGACCACGACCAGGAAGGCCCGGGTACGTCCGCTCATAGCGTCTCGGTTACGCCGGGGGCGTGGCAAAGTGGATTCAGGCCGCATGCCTCGGCGAGCTTATCCCCCACACTTGGGGCTACTCCCGTCGCTACGGCCCTTTCTCATTGGGCCTGGAAACCTGCGAGGGGCAATCGGGTCAGCGAGCGCCGACCAGCCAAGGCAGTGGGGCGTCGGCATCGAGGCCGTCGCAGGCACCAGCGGTCACCAGCAATCCGGCCAAACTCGAAGCTGCTTCGCTCAAGTACTCGGTCTTGCGCTGACGGTAGAACGCTCGAATCGCGTCGATGTGCGCTCCACTGTCTGAGCTCATCGCGTCGAGCTCCAACAAGCGCAGGCGCAAGGGAAGTACCACGGCGGAGCCCACGACTTCTTCGACCGCCCCGGCGGGCATCTCACCTTGGGAGGCCTTGGTTTCGACCAGTGCCGCGCCGGCCGCGTACGCCTCGCCGGCAGCTTCGGTGATCGCGCAGACATAGCGCTGCACGTGATCGTCAGTCTCGCCCACCAGGTCAATGAGCTCGACGGGCTTCTTGCCAGCCGCACGAATGCCCGCGAGCACGTCGTTCTGCTCGTCGGCCAGCGCCCGCTTGAGTCGCTTCTCGATGTCACCGGTGACCTCGGCGATGACGGCGTCACGCTGGCGGGCCAACTCGGCGGCCTCGGCTGCCGCCTTTTGGGCCGCGGCGGCTTCGCTCTTGGCCTTGGCCTTTGCCTTGGCCTTTGCCTTTGCGTCGGCCTCCGCCTTCGCCTTCGCGGCTTGCTTCTTTGCCTGGGCTGCTTGCTGGGCTTCCTTCTTTGCCGCTTCCTGGGCCTCGGCTTCGGCTGCTGCTTCGGCGTTGACACGCGCCGCTTCGTCGACCGCTGGCTCCGCGGCAACCTCGGTAGCAGCACCGTCGGACTGAGATTGGGCTCGCAACGCCGCGAACAGCCCCGAAGGAGCCGACGATGCCGGTACTGGCTCTTCTTCGGTCGCCTTGGCTTTGGCTGGCTTGGCTGTGGTTGGCTTGGCTGTGGTTGGCTTGGCTGTGGTTGGCTTGGCCTTGGCTGACTTAGCTTCAGCTGGCTCGGCCTTGGCTGGCTTGGCGTTGGCTGACTTGGCCTTGGCTGGGCGCTCGGTTGCGAGGTCCTCGGGAGCGGTCGGCGCCCACGTGATCATCTCGCGATCGTCAAGCTCCATCTTCTCGGGGACAAGGGCGACGACTTGTTCGATCTCGTCGCCAGCCTCGATGACCGCGAGTTCAGCTTCGGGAAGATCCTTGAAGTCCTCGTTGGCATCGGGCCGATCGGCATCATCGTTGATTTCGGCATCGCCAATTTCGACAGCGTCGACGTCGCCTGGATCCTCGGCTTCGCCGCGGACAGCCGGCGCCAGCGTCGGGACGGGCAGCTCGACCGTTTCGTTCGCGTCGGCCTTTTCGCTTGCGTCAGCCTTGGTCTTCGGCGCAACGATGGGATCGGCTGCTGGGGCCTTGATCGTGGGCGCCATGCGCGGCGGCTTGGGCACCGTCGAGTCGGCGACAACCGGCCGACGCGGGCTGGGGGCGACATCGCCTTGGAGCCCCGCTGGCCCAAGATCAACATGGGGCACGTTGACTTCGCGGGCTTCGGCCGCCGGTGTGGGCGTCGCCGCCGGGGCCTTGGCGCCCGGGCGCTTTCGCTGCGACTCGCTCTGGCCACGGCCGATCAGCCGGGCATCGGCCAATTCCGCTTCGAGTTGGTGCGGCGTCGCGGGCGGTTCACCAATGGCTTGGCGCGCCGCGGTATCACCCAGCACCTTGGCCTCGTTCAGCGAGGACTTCAGTTCACCCGTCGACTCATCGAGGGTGCGGCGCACGACTTCGTAGGAACGCAACAGACGGTCACGGCCGACCCGCAAGCGTTCGACCTGGGCCCGGGCCTGGCGGCGACGTCGGTCCATGTCTTGCAGTACTTGCAGGCGCGCCTCTTCGGCTTCGCGAATCAGGGCATCGCCTTCGTCGCGGGCACGCTCCACATCGGCGGCTGCGTCGTGGCGTAGAAGTGCGGCATCTTTGCGAGCGGTCGCGACAATCTCGTCGGCTTCGGCCTGGCAACGAGCCAGGATTTCCTCGGCGGCAGCGTCGGCCTCGGAGCGACGATCATCCATGATCGTTTCGGCTGCCTTGCGAATTCTTGTTGCCTCGGTCTTCGCGTTCGTCATCAGCTGCTCGGCCGACTTCTCGGCCGCGGCAACCTTTTGTTCGCCCGCAACACGAGCAGCGTCGAGCACCGCGGCGACTTCTTCGCCCAGTTGCTGCGTCAGCTTCGAAGGATCATCTGATGGTTCCGCTCGCGCCGCAGCCTCGGCCCGTTCGGCGCGCCGAATGGCTTTGCCCAGACGGGTCCGCATTTCGGCTTCGCGATCTTGAGCATCGCGGAGTCCATCGGCGACAGCGATCAGATAGGCGCGCACCTGCGCCTGATCGAATCCGCGACGCTCGAGGTCGAACTTCTGGCGTGCGACCTGCGACGGTTTGACCGCCGAGTCGAGCGCATCCTTCGGTAATGCATCGGCCACGAAGATCGATCGTATGCCCTCAGCACCGCCCGCGCCGCGCATTCCACACCAGAAACTTTTTTCTACTGAAACAACATTGGCAACACCCTCAACGGATTCTCCGACGCAACGCGCGAATGAAACCACTCCACGTGGCGGGTTGTGGAGCCTTCTGTAGCGCCGAGTCTCTCGGGAAGCGACCAGCCGGGCTATGCGTCGACGGGGGTGAGGAAGTCGTCGACGTCGCCGCCAAGCTCGCCAATTGCCTTGAGCGCGTCATCGAGCGTGGCCACGCCAATCACCTTCATCTCGTCGGCATGCAGCAAGGCTTCTTCGTAGTTGCTCGGCGTGTCGACGTCTTCGCCGGTGGTGCGATCGACGAACTGCTCGCAGCACAGCGGCACGATGAAGACATCGGCACCAGCCTCTTCGGCCGCGATCGTCTTCTGATGCACACCGCCAACGGGGCCGACGTTGCCGTCTCGATCGATCGTTCCGGTCGCCACGATCGACAGCCCATTGGTCAACTCGCCCTCGCTCAACACATCGATGATCGCCAGCGTGAACGCCAGGCCCGCGGACGGACCGCCAACGCGACCGGTGTCGATATCGACATCGAACGGGAGGGCCTCGTCAAACATCTGCGCGGTGCCAATGCCGATGAACGGACGAGGCTCGTCGGCCCGCACGTCGTCGGCCAGACATGCATCGTCGGCTGATCCCAGGGTGATGCCGACAATCTCGGTCGCATTCGACCGTGTGGGGTTGTTCGGATCGATCCGCTCAACCGTGAGCTCCAGTTCATCGCCGACCGCAAACTCGCTCAGCGCGTCGAGCAGATCCTGCGTCGTCAGAACCTCGGCGTCATCAACCGCGATGATCACATCGCCGGTGCCGAGCGCCCCGTCGGCCGCCGTGCAGTCGAAGATCGAGGCAACCTCGACGCCGAGCGGGGTGACGATCAGTTCGTAGCCGAGACGCTGGAGCGCAACGACCACCGCCGCGCTCTTCGAGACCTGCATGCGACGCTGGTCCTGCTCTCGCTTCTCTTCGGTCGTCTGGTCACCGTTGATCTCGTCCTCGTGACGAATCAGCGAATTCTCATCGATCTGGGCATCGAGCCATTGCCACACCGAGATGTCCGCGGTCTGGCTCACGGTGACGAACCCGATATCGCCTTCGGGAATCACGACCTGCTCCGCGGGAGCCTCGACCCGCTCGATCGTGTCGTACACCGATCCTGGCGAGATCCGGTAGTACGGCAGCCGCACGAGCGACGCCACCACCGCAGCGACCACGAACAGACCCAAGAACCCGATACCGACCTTGTTCCAACGGCTCAGCCGCGGCACGTCTTCGGCCGCCATGCCAAACGGCGCGAGCGGATCCATCGACGGGTCGACCCCAGGTACAGTTGGCCGGGTCGTGTCGTCGCTGTTCGTGCTCTCGGTCACCGTTATCTTCCTGCTCGCCTGTCGATCCGTGCATCCTGTGGCGGCATTCGCACTGCCCGCAACGCTACGCCAGGATCACGGCTACGCGACATCGCGCGAACGCCAGGTTTTCAACCTGTTCACCGCCGCGACCCGAATTGGTCCAGACGGACCCCCCGATTCGGCCCGCGCTGCCCGCCGCGCCGGCTACCGCGATCCGCTCGCACCTCACCGTGCCATTGTCGGGCCCGACGCACACACCCCCTGGTACATCCGCTTTCGGGCCATCGTGTTGCTCATTCTGATCGTGGCTGCGATCGGTGCTGCCATTGCGGGCGTGACCCTGCTGATCATCGCCTCGGGGCGTTTCGTCCTCGAACTGCTCGCTGGCTGACGGTGCACGAGCTTCCGCCACCGCCTGCTCCTGCGGTGGTTGACCAGATCCGAGCGGTCACGATCGCCGGCCACCGGCACGACCACGCAACGGTCCACGCGGCGCTGCACCATGGGAGTCCCGAGGTGCGCGAGGCGGCGCTGTCCGCCGCGGTGCGCCTTGGCGCTGCCGACGGTGACCTCGCAGCTGCAGTCTCGCTCGTGCAGGCTGCCTTCAACGACGACGCTCCTCGGGTGCGCGCACGTGCCAGCGAGCTCGCTGCCACGGTCGGCATGGACCCGCAACCACTACTCGGCGACAACGACAGCCGCGTCGTCGAAGTCACCTGCTTCTCCTGCGGCGAGATCGACTGGGACGAGCTCGATGTCGATCCTCCGATCGCCGCGTTGAGCCAGATCGCGACCAGCCACGACGACGCGCTGTGTCGCGAGTCCGCAGCTGCCGCATTGGGGGCGATCGGCGACCCCGCTGGCCTCGACGCGGTCCTGCACGCGTGCGGAGATCGCGTGACCGTGCGTCGTCGCGCCACGCTCGCGCTTGCCGCGTTCGACGACCCTCGGGCCGACGAAGCCCTCCACCGCGCCCTCGACGACAAGGACTGGCAAGTACGCCAGGCGGCCGAGGACCTCCTCGAGGTCGGTCGGGTTCTCGACGGCGACCCCGACCCCGACGCCTACGCCGACTCTTAACCTCTGCTCAGACCACTCCGCAGAGCGGCCCGAGCGAAGCGAAGCCGCGATTGCGAGGTAGCTCAATCCGCAGAGCGGCCCGAGCGAAGCGAAGCCGCGATTGCGAAGAAATTCAGCGACGTCCGGTGTTCATGAACATGGCCTTGACCGCCTCGTAGCTTTCGATGCAACGCCCGGCACCGAGCACCACACACTCGAGCGGGGCGTCAACGAACCGCACCGGCACTTCGGCCTCGCGGATCAGGCGCTCACGGAAGCCGCGCAGCAGCGAGCCGCCGCCCACAAGGTGGATGCCCGTGACGAGCAGGTCCTGCGAGAGCTCCGGCGGGGCCTGTGCGAGACACGACAGCACCGAGTCGATGATTGCCGAGACCGGCTCTTCGACCGCAGCGCGAACGTCGGCGGGGCTCAGCACGATCGTCTCGGGCAGCCCCGTCATGAGCTGGCGGCCTCGGACCTGCGCCTGGACTTCGCCGTCGGTATAGGCGGCTGAGCCGGTCACGATCTTGATCTCTTCGGCGGTGCGTTCGCCGATCGCGATGCCATGCTCGCGGCGCACGTACTGCTGGATCGCAGCGTCGAGATCGAACGAACCGACACGCACGGCTTCGAGCGCGACGACCCCACCCATGGA
>CALLPT010000139.1 GCA_938015575.1 uncultured Acidimicrobiales bacterium | reverse complement strand
AACCGGGCTTTCCAACCGATCGCATTTCCGGCGACGGTTGTGGCGTCGATTGTTCACTCCCGTGGGGCCGCCGACTTTTGTGGTTGCGATTGCCGAGCTGAGCCGGGCTGCGCTCGACACCGAGCCCGACGGCACGACAGCCAGGCTTGACGAATGCGTGACCGCGGCGGAGGCACTGGCCAACCAACACGACGACGGGCTGGTCGGTCGTGCAGGTGACCGGGAGTTGGGTATCTTCTTGGGCACGTCGGGGCCCGGCGTGACGCGAGAGCTACGGGCCCTGGTGCAAGATCACAGTGGTATCGATCAAATTGGCTATGTCGAAGCCGATCGCGATGACCTCGACGGCGTCACGATTGACGAAGTGCTGCGCAACGTCGAGCGAGCGTTGGGAGAGGCCCGCATGACCAACCAGCCGTTGGTCCGCTATGAGCCGAGCCTGGATGAGCAGTTCGAGGAGGATCGAGCACGGCGGGCGGTACTCCAACGTGCGATTGCAAACAACGAGTTCCGGGTGCATTTCCAACCTGAGGCCGATCTGGGGACGCGCGAGATCATCGGTGCCGAAGCACTGCTGCGCTGGCAACCGGGATCGGGTCAGTGCGTTCCCGCCTCGGCATTCATCGGGGACCTCGAACGGTTTGATCTGCTCGGTCAACTGAGCGACCTGATCGTGTCCGAGACTGCTGCGTTGGCCGCCAGCATCGGCCGCGAAGATTTCGGCTACCGGGTGAACTTTGCGGCCGAGCAGCTCGGCGATGACACGTTCACGTTGCTTCGAGACGCACACCAGAAAACACAAGGCACGTGGTGTGTCGAGATCACCGAACGCACGATGATTCAGCTCACCGAAGCCGTACTCGACAATCTGGCGACGCTTGCCGACGAAGGTATCGAAGTCGCACTCGACGACTTCGGTACGGGCTATTCATCGCTGTCCGAACTTGAACGCCTACCGCTCACCGTGCTCAAGCTCGATCGTTCGTTCGTCGCCAGTTCGACGAGCGACCGCAGTCGCGAGATGATCGCCCTCATTGCGCGCATTGCGAGGGCCTTCGATCTCGATCTGGTCGCCGAAGGGATCGAGCACGAGGAGGAAGCCTCGACCCTGCTCGAACTTGGCTACCGGCGCGGTCAAGGGTGGCTGTTCGGACACGCCATGCCGCGGTCGGTTTTCTTGTGGTCGCTCGAACGTCAGCCGTCTCGCGATGCACCGATCCCCGAGGAGATCACCAAGGGCGTCTAGCCCCGTCAGCCGCGCTGGCCCGCGAGCTTGCGGTTCTTGTTCTTTGACTTGATGTAGTCGCGGTTCGTCCAGGCAATGAGATCCAGCGGGATTTCCTTGGGGCACGCGTCGTGGCATTCGCCGTGGTTCGTGCATGACCCGAAGAACATCTCCATGGTCTCGATCATCGCCTCGGTGCGCTGCCAACGCTCAGCTTGTCCCTGCGGAAGCAGGTTCATGTGCTGGACCTTGGCGCTGGTGAACAGCTGCGCCGCACTATTTGGGCACGCGGCAACACAGGCACCACAGCCAATGCAGGCGGCGGCATCGAACGCCTGGTCAGCGGCTTCTTTGGGTACCGGCGTCAGGTTCGCGTCGGGAGCGGCACCGGTATTGACCGAGATGAAGCCGCCGGACATGACGATCGCATCGAGGGCTGCGCGGTTGACCGCCAGGTCCTTGATGATCGGGAACGACGCAGCCCGGAACGGCTCGATGACAATCGTGTCGCCATCGGAGTACTTACGCATGTGCAACTGGCAGGTCGCGGTGCCCTTTTCGGGGCCGTGGGCCTTGCCGTCGATCATGAGGTTGCAGGTACCGCAGATGCCTTCGCGGCAATCGCTTTCGAAGGCGATCGGTTCCTTGCCGTCCTCGTTCAAGTTCTCGTTGACGACATCGAGCATCTCGAGGAACGAGGCATGCGTGCTGATGTTTTCCGCTTGGTACGTCTCGAAACGTCCACGGTCCTCGGGGCCATCCTGGCGCCAGACCTTGAGGGTGATGTTGAGTGTCTCTTCGCTCATTGCTTGCTCTCTCGTGAAGCTGAATCCGGTGGGGACTGATGGGGTTGAGGCGTATTGCAGCGTTTGCCCCCATCCCGAAGGGATGACGGCAAAGGCGGACTACCCCGTTACTTGTACGAGCGCTTGCTCGGGATGACGTAGTTGAATTCGAGGTCTTCGGTGTGGCGGTTCTGGACCGAATCAGTGCCGGTCCATTCCCATGCGGCCACATGCTGGAAGTTCTCGTCGTCGCGGTCGGCTTCGCCTTCGGCGTCTTGGTGCTCGGCCCGGAAGTGACCGCCACAGCTCTCCTCGCGGGCGAGTGCGTCGCGAGCCATGAGCTCGCCGAGTTCGAAGAAGTCGGCGACGCGGTTGGCCTTTTCGAGCGACTGGTTGAGACCGTCGCCGGTGCCGAGGATGCGCACGTTCTTGTGGAATTCGGCCTTGAGCGCCGGGATCTCCGAGATGGCCTTTTCGAGCCCGTTCTCGCTGCGCTCCATGCCGATGTAGTCCCACATGATCTTGCCGAGCTCTCGGTGGTAGTAGTCGACCGACTTGGTGCCGTTGGTCGACAGCCACTTGTTCGTCTGCTCATTGACCTCGGCTTCGACCTGGCGGAACGCAGCATCGCCGGCGTCCATGGGTCGGTCGCCGAGCTGGTCGGCCAAGTAGTTGCCGATCGTGTACGGCAACACGAAGTAGCCGTCGGCCAGACCTTGCATGAGCGCCGAGGCGCCCAGACGGTTCGCGCCGTGGTCGGAGAAGTTCGCTTCGCCGAGCACGAACAGGCCGGGGACGTTGCTCTGCAACTCGTAGTCGACCCACAGGCCACCCATCGTGTAGTGGATGGCGGGGTAGATGCGCATGGGCTGGCTGTAGGGATCCTCGCCCGTGATGCGCTCGTACATGTCGAAGAGGTTGCCGTACTTGCTGGCCACCAGGTCCTTGCCGTCGCGTGCGATGGCATCGGCGAAGTCGAGGAACACGCCGTTCTTGAGCGTGCCCACACCACGGCCCTGGTCGACGACGGTCTTGGCGTTGCGAGAAGCCACGTCGCGGGGGACCAGGTTGCCGAATGCCGGATACTTGCGCTCGAGGTAATAGTCGCGTTCGCCCTCGGGGATGTCGGCCGCCGCACGGCTGTCATCCATGCCCTCGGGGACCCAGATGCGACCGTCGTTGCGCAACGACTCGGACATGAGGGTGAGCTTCGACTGGAACTCATCGCTCGACGGGATGCACGTCGGGTGGATCTGCGTGTAGCACGGGTTGGCGAACATGGCGCCCCGGCGATGCGCTCGCCACGCAGCGGTGACATTGCTCATCATGGCGTTGGTCGACAGGTAGTAGACGTTGCCGTAGCCACCGGTCGCAAGCACGACCGCGTGTCCGGAGTGCGAGGTCACATCGCCGGTGATCAGGTCACGCACGACGATGCCACGAGCAGCGCCGTCGTGCACGACGAGGTCGAGCATCTCGGTACGCGTGTGCATCTCGACGGTGCCTTCGCCGACCTGGCGCATGAGCGCCGAGTACGCACCGAGCAGGAGCTGCTGGCCGGTCTGGCCGCGGGCGTAAAAGGTGCGGCTGACCTGGGCGCCACCGAACGAGCGGTTGTCGAGGAGGCCGCCGTAATCACGAGCGAACGGCACACCCTGGGCGGTGGCTTGGTCGATGATGTTGACGCTGACTTCGGCCAGGCGATGCACATTGGCTTCGCGGCTGCGGAAGTCGCCGCCCTTGACGGTGTCGTAGAACAGGCGGTGTACCGAGTCGCCGTCGTTCTGGTAGTTCTTGGCTGCGTTGATGCCACCCTGGGCAGCGATCGAGTGGGCACGACGAGGCGAGTCGTGGAACGTGAAGAGCTTGACCTTGTAGCCGAGCTCGCCCATCGTCGCCGCGGCCGAGGCGCCGGCGAGGCCGCTGCCGACCACGATGACTTCGAACTTGCGCTTGTTGGCCGGGTTGACCAGCTTCATCGAGAACTTGTGGTTGGTCCACGCGTCCTGGATGTTGTCGGCTGAACCGGCGGGAAGCCGGCTGTCGAGAGAACCAATCATTCTGCGAGCTCCTTCGCAAAGTCGGCCTTGACCCATTCCTCGATGGGAGCGGGTTCATCGGCTTCGAGCACACCTGCCTGCACCATGATGGGGAACAAGAGGTTGCCGACGAGAACCAAACCGGCAATTCCTGCTGCAATGGGCAGTCGGAGCCGGTTGAACTTGGGGCTGTTGATGCCCAGGCTGGTGAATGCCGAGCGGATGCCATGGAAGAGGTGCACGGCGACGGCGACCGTGGCGATCATGTACCAAATGGCGATCACGATGTTCGACATCGAGTTGTCGACGTTCCAGAGCGGGTCGCCGTAGTTGAACCCGTCGCCTCGCCAGCCCATGAAACCGGCGGTCCAGCCCCAGGTCAGGTCAGCCAGGTGCCAGACCACGAACACGGCGATGATGATGCCGGTGATGCGAGTCGTGCGACTTGCGAGGTTCGCCGATTGGAAGTTCCGGTTCGACTGGTAGCGCGCGTTCGCGGCTGCGTTCATGCGGGTGAGCGTGACCGCCGCATGGATGTGCAGCATGAACATGGCAATGAGGCCGATGCGCAAGAGCCACAGCACCGAGTACTTGGGCAGGATCGGGTCGCCCAGCGTGCGTAGGCCCTCGGCGTACTCGGCGACTTTGAGCTGACCCTGGTACAGCTTCAGGTTGCCGATCATGTGCGACAGCACGAACCCGACGAGACCGATGCCGGTCAGGGCCATGACCCACTTCTTGCCGATGGCCGTCTGATACAGATTCAGCGGCCAGGGCATCGTGATGCGGGGTGGCTTGTTGATCGGTTTCGGCGTGCGCAGCTTGTCCTGAGGGCGTTGCGTGACGGCCATCTCACCAACTCTTTTCGGTGCTCTTCTCGAGCCAACGGATGTAGGGCTGTCGGATCCGCCATCGACGGTCTCCGCAGCTTCCAATGTCGGGTTCACGTTACCGGTTGGATGCCAGCCCAACGAAGCCCATCGTTGCCACCCGAGCGTGACGGTTGTCCCGTTCGACGGCGCCGGCGCACCGGCCGCCCGTTGTGTGGCTGATGTGGACAAATAACACCATTGGGGAGTAAATCGAATTACATTTGCGTAATGCATCAGACCCGATGGTCGGCCTTGTTCCGAAGCGCGGCGGCGGTCGCGCTCGCGATGGCACTTCTCGCCGTGCTCGGCGGTACTGCCCGTGCCCAGGAACCATGGACAATCACGCCGACCGGTATCGGCCCCATCGTGCTCGGTGCTTCCGTCGACGAGGTGCGAGAAGCCCTGCCCGAGCCCTATGTACTGGGCGACGAAGTCCCGATCGCGCCCGACTTGCAAGGCCATGTCGTCTCGGTCGAGGGCGCGGTACACATCCTGATCCCGACGACCGCGAGCGGTGTGGTCGAGACCATCATCGTGCTCGACGACAGCTACCAAACCGGGGAGGGCATTGGGCCCCGCTCACTGGTCGGCGATGCCGAAGACGTCTATGGCGATGCCCGTCTCGAGTGGAGCGAAGCCGACCAGGGCCGCGAACGAGTCTTGCTTGCTGACGGGCCGCCGGGGCTGAGCTTCCGGGCTAGCGAGGCCGTTGGCCCCCAAGCCGGCATCTACGGCAATGACCAGACCTCGACGGTGTTGTACGACCCGGCGAGCCGCCTGACGAGCGTCTGGATCGTCCTCGATGCGCGTGTCGGTACGACCGAGACTGCGCCCGAGGAAGAGCCAGCCGAGGAACAGCCAGCCGAGGAAGAACCAGCTGAGCCAGCCGAGGAAGAACCCGCCGAAGAACCACTGGCCGAAGAAGCGCCGGCGACGACCCAAGAGGAAGCGCCGGTCGAGGCGTTGCCCGATACCGGTGTCGAGTCGACCATCGTCGCGCTCGTTGCCTTCAGCACACTGTTCCTCGGTTTGGGCGTCGGCCGCATCGGAAGCCGCATGCGCCCCTGGAGCTAACGCAACGATCGTGGTGCCTGGGAACAGGCGCCACCTTGTGCGGGTTTCACACACCATGAGCATCACCATGTACGGCGCTGATTGGTGTGGGGACTGTCGCCGAGCCAAGGCCTTCTTTGACGAGCGCGGGATCGCCTATGACTACATCGACTTGGTCGACAATCCGGCAGAGACCGATCGTGTGCTCGAACGCAATAACGGGATCAAGAAGATCCCGGTGATTGTGTTCGCCGATGATTCACACCTGGTCGAGCCGACCAACGCCGACCTTGCGGCGAAGCTCGACGAACTCGCCGCGGCCGGATACCCACCGGAACAGGTTCGGCTTGCGGTGATCGAGAATTCGACGCTCGGCCGCTTTGAGTTGCTCGACGGTGGCGAGGTGGTCAGCTTTGCGAACTACCGACCCAATCCCGACGACCCGGCCAGCGTGGTCATTCCTCACGTCGAGACCGCGCCGCAACATCGTGGCAACGGCTACGCCGCGCAGCTGATGGATGGGGTTCTCGGCTTGCTCCGCGACTCGGAGCGCACGGTTGTGCCGCGGTGTCCTTTCGCGGCGGGCCACATCCGAGACAATCCCGCGCATCACGATCTCGTGACCCGGCCCACGCCCGCCTCCTGACATCAAACGGCGGGCGCAGCGCGTGGCGCTACCGAGCGAGCGCTGCCGAGATCAGGTCAGTTTGCGGGTCAGTTCGTGGCCGATCGCCCGGAGGTGGGCACGCTCGATTTCGGGATGCTCGTCGATCAGGCGGGCGAACTTCTCTTTGTCCCATGCCCGCACGCGGACCGATTTGTTGGCGGTGACGGTCGCGGTGGCATTACCACCGGTCACCGAACTCATCTCACCGACGATGCGAAGCCGACCGAGTCGAACCACGAGGTCATCGCGAACATCGACGTCGACATCGCCTTCGAGAATGAGCAAGAGCTCGTCGACCGGCTCGTCGCGTTGGATGAGCACCTCGTCGGAGACGGTGCGTTCTTCGCCCGCGTGCCACATGAGATTGAACGACACCCGATCCAGGTCGGGGTACAACAGCGTGCGGACCGCTTCGGCCTCGGCATCGAGGTTGACCGCGCGACGCTGCTTCAGCAGTTGCCAAATCCCCCACGAATGGACGGCGGCAACTGGCAGGTTCCACCAGAAGACTGACCAGATCTCGGCCACAACGCCGTAGATGATGAACAGCATCGTCGCGGCAAGAAGTGTCAGCCGCAGCCGCAACATGTCCCGGAAGAGTCCGGAGATGGCGTAGACCAAGTAGGCAAGATTCAGCGAGACCCAGCCGCCGTCGAGTACTCGGTCCCACAAAGCCCAGTCGCGCACGGCCGGACTTTACTTCGACTGGTGCTGACCGTGGTGGTGCCAGTTCACAATGCTCTGGTGACTAGACCGAGCGGGTGATCGCGCCGCCGTAGTGGTTGTCGGAAATCTCCTGGCCGGCTCGGACAAGGTGAAGGTGCAGACTCACCGGTCCGTCCGTATCGGGCACGATCCAGTTGATTGATCCAATGCGGGTGACGTCGTCGGCCCCAACGGCGCCGGTCCAAGCCCACCGATGCGAGCCGCCGACCCATTCGAGTTCGGCACTCACCCGCAGGCCATCGACGGGCGCCCGATCGTCGGATACGACATGCACATCGAGCAATACGGCATCGCCGGGCCGCAACTCGACGGGCAGCCGATCGGCGACCACGATGATCGGCCGACAGGCCGCCCGGACCGCTCCGACCGCCTGCTTGGGTTTGCGGTCATGATCGTGGATCGCGAACGAGATCGCAGGACGAGCATCGGCCAACGCAGCAAACGTGAAGCCGCCGGTCGGCTTGTACTTCAGACGTCGCAACGTTTCGATTTGGCGTCGCAACACGGTGGCCTGATACGCCTGCGACGCGGCGATCCAACTCGACGCGTCGGGGTAGTCGGCGGTCGGCAGGTATTGGCGGAAGGCCGCCTGCATCAGGCCGTGGCGTTCGGCGAGCAGGTTCAGGTCGGCCGGCCAGTTGCGAATCGGCACATCGACGTGGTCGGGAATGGCCTGGGCCCCGAACGAGCTGACCCAGCGCACCATGCGTGGAATCCGTCGAGCGAAGACCTCGAGGTCGCGGCCGGTGCCACTGTTCCAGCCAAAGCGCAGATGGGTGTCGGTCCCGTCGAAGCGGGGGGCGCTCGGCCAGGTGCCGGAGCTTTCGATGACGGGACGGCTGGGGTCAGCTCGCCGGAACGCCCGACCGACGAGACGATCGAGCACCGACTTGGTCCAGGTCGGTGTCTGCTGCTTGGCAACGCCGAACAGGCTGCGCCGGGTCGGCAACGCCGTGGCGGGTCGTGGACCCGTGGTGGTACCGGTCGAGTCGTAGTGGGCGCACCACACGGCGATCGACGGGTGTGCGCCGAGTTCGTCGACGAGGCGGTGCGCATTGTTCACCGCCGCGCTTTGTACGGTCCGCTTTACTTCGCCTCGGAGCGGCAGGTCCTGCCAGATCAACATGCCGGCTCGATCAGCGGCGTCGTAGAGCTCGGGGCGTGCGACATGACTCTCGAGCCGCAACAGGTTCAGTCCGAGCTCTTTGGCGAGCTCCACATCGTCACGAATCCGATCTGGGTCCGCGTTGCCCGGAAGCGCGCTGGTCGGCCACAGATCGACGCCTCGCACAAAGAGGCGTTCGCCGTTGACTCGGAGCACAAAGTTCTTCATCGAGACCGTGCGAAGGCCGATTGTCCGATCCCAGATGCCCGAGATCGAGCCGTCGATCTCGATGCTGACGGAGACGCGATACAGCGGCTGGTCGCCGAGTTCCCAGGGCCACCAGAGCTCGGGGTCCGAGACCCGCAAGTCCCATTCGAGGACGGTGACCCCGCTCGCGAGCGCATGGTCCTGGCGCAGCGTGATCGGGGCACCGCCTCCGGGCGGTCGAACCGTGGTGACGATCGTGGCCGGGCGACTTTCCTCGGACAGCACATGGCAGCGCAGGTGGAGGGTGGCCGACTCGGCGGTCGCGTCGGTGCACACCACCCGCTTCTTCGTCATGCGGACGGGCCCTGTTGACACGACGCGCACGGGCTTCCAGATACCGCCAAGGTTGTCGTGGCCAACGACATCGGTGTCGTCGTAGATGCCGTTCATGGTGCGGCTTGGGCCGTCGACGGTGCGGGGTGGAGCTATGACTTCGACGAGGAGCTGATGCTGGTCGCCCTCGCCGAGGGCTTCGGTGATCTCGAACTCTTGGGCGGTGAACCAGCCATCGGTCGGGCCGAGGTAGTGGCCGTCGAGCCAAACGTCGGCGCTTTGCCAGATGCCTTCGAACACGAGCCAGTGCCGGGTTTGTTCGTCGCGTTCGGCCGCCGGCAGCGAGAAGGTCGTCCGGTACAGGACGGCGCGCCTGGATTGGAGTTGGGCGTGCTCGGTCCAGTGGCCGGGGACCGACATCGGAAGCCACGAGCTGTCGTCGAAGGAGGGTTCGATGGCTTCGCGCCGCAACTCGTCGGTAGCCGCGTGGCCGCGCCACGGTCCGAGAAGCGGGGTGGAGACCACCGCCGAAATCTATCTCCGCTCGTGTCCGGCTGCGAGGGCCACCAGCCTCGGCGTCAGCCTGGTGCTACGCGACGATTGGCCGATTGAGGGCTGCGCTGGCGGTCCTCACGGCAGGGTGGTCGTGGTCGATTGGCTCGACGTCGACGATGGTGACGTTGGTCCACGTTGGGGTAATGGGGTCGTCCCAGCACATGGCGACGGTCCATGCCGGTAGACAGCTCGACCACCATTGAAGGCCGGCGATATCGGTAGTGCGGTGCTGGAACCACTGTTCGAGTGCGAGTTGGCGGGTCTTGGCCCGGTCCTTGTTCACGACGTCGGAGGGCCGCCAACCGAGTCTGTCAAGCAGCGCTGGGTCGTCGAGATCGAGCAGGGTCCCGTTGATCTCGAGCGAGACAAGGCAGCGTTGATACACCTCGGTACCAACGGTGCGGCTCCGAGCGATTTCGATCTGGGGCCATGACGCCATGTGTTGCAGAATTTCGCCGATGGCGGCAGCGGGTTGGCGAGCGATGTAGAGCGCCAGGTAGTGCTCGGGGTAGTCGAAGCGTCCGGCCCCCTGGCCTGGCCGGTGGACATAGAGGGGGTGGCCGTTGTTGGCGGGTGACGGCTTCGAGGTTTCCCAGGCAAGGTCCACGTGCGCGACACGGTAGAACCGCACTACGGGTACGAACCGGCCTCGGCAGCGTCGAACGCGGCGATGACCTCGGCTGGGCCGTGGAGCTTGAGCCAGTCGAGCGGGGTTGCGCCATTGAGGAACGGGTTTGCTGACTGAAGCCAGATTTCCGAGGCCTGTGGGTCCATGTCGGTTTGCACCCGGTCCACGACGTATTCGAGATCTTTGATCAGTCGTGCGGTGTGCGGCATTGGCGTTTCTGCGCCGCTGATCCAACGCGCTGGCTGGGTCTTGGCCACCTCGAGGTATTCCGCGAGCCCCGTCTTGGTGCCGAAGAACTCGACACCGGCTGTCACCTTGGACGCAGCCGGAGTGACCGTCACCTTGGGGACCTTTTGACCACGGCGAGTCCGCACAGACTGCTTCGGTGATGCGTTCTTTACTCGTACGTCAGCCACAGGGTCGATCGTACCTTACAAATACGTAAGGTGCAAGACGAGCGTTCGGGTGAGAGTCCGACTTCACTTCTGAACCGTCGTAGTCCCTTGTGGATAATGTGACCATGTGGATGGAACTTCGGGAGCGACGAAACCGTGGGTGGCCGTGGCCTGACGGCGATATGTCGTATTTGTCAGGGCTCTACGGCGAGGACGGTTGGTGTCGTTCCTGTGGGATACCGCAGGGGAAACAAACCGGCAGCCTCGTGCTGCAGTCAAGGGCGCTTAGTCCTACAGGCGTGTGGGCCCCCAATCTCGGCCGCTATATCTGCATGGAAGCCCCTCTGGCCGACAAGGCGCGCAGCGACTTCAGCGTCGATCTGAGACCGGTGTTGTTTCCGAGTCAGCTGAGGCACGATCCGGGCAATGTCGAAGTTCAGATGTTTCAACTACTGATACCGCGTGGCGATTCACCTTGGTTCGACCCGGACGAGCTCAGCAACGTGCTGGTCGCCGCACACGGTGAGGCCGGGCGACTCTGCGAGGAGTGTGGCAAGTGGAAGTGGATGCCGCTGATTCCCGATCACCTCCCCGCGCCTTCGATTCCCTCACGAGAAGTTGCTGCGATCGCAAGCCAGGAATGGTTCGGCGACGGACAGATGGCCTTCCAACTCGATGCATTCAGCCCGGGACTCGCTCAGCTCTTGCACGAGGCTGGACCCCGCGACCTAAACGCCATTCCCTGGCAGCATGTAGCCTGACAATGTGTCGCGGTCGAGGCCGCTCGAGGGCCTGTCCGCTCGTGTCCCGCTGCGAGGCGCCGGCCTGGGCCGGCGCCGTCGATCGTGACTATTCCGGCGCGCACCAGCCGTTGTCGATACCGACGGCGCACTGCGAGATCAAGAGACCGTCGACGATGTCGGTTCGTCCGTCACCGTTGAGGTCGCCCGCAGCCGCATTGAGCTGCGTCTCGGGGCTCGGGAGCGGACACCCGGCATGGTCGGAGCGACTGTCGGTCGAGTATTGGGCGATGAGTAGCGCGTCGACGATGTCCGAGTTCGCGCTGCAGTTCACATCGCCGACCGGTCCGACGTCGGGCCGGATCGCATCGAAGTTCTGGGCGCGGTCCGCGAAGTTGTTGGGCAGACCGAACGTCGACTCGTCGCCATCGCCATAGTTCGAGCTCGCCGTGATGGTCGTGTCGGGATCTTGTTCGAGCTCGCCGATCTGGTTGCTCGAGATGCCGCCTCCAGCGAGGGTACCGATACCTTCGCCGCCAGGTCCGAAGCGTCGAATGTCGGCGTCGTCGTAGATCGAGAGCTGCCAGTTGTCGTTGGAGACGCGGAAGTCGGTGGCGGTGATGTAGGTGCCTGAGCCGGTCGCGCCCGCGACGACATGGATCCACCAGTCGCCGCTTGGCGGGGCGTAGCCGGTGTCTTCGGCGTAGACGGTGGCGTCGCTCGAGATGATCGTGTTCTCGGCGACGGTGATGATCGTTCCTGCGCGCAGGTCTGCCCAGATGGGGTCTTGGCTGAACGTCAGGCTTTGGTTGAACGCGCCGTTGTCGTTGATGTCCAGGCGCCAGCCGCGAATGTCGAGGTTGTCTTCGACGACAACGAGCTCGAACCAGTCGCCACCGTTGCCTTGGAGTGAACCGAGTCGCGTGTCGCCGTTGAGCACGAAGTTGCTCGACGACACCGCATTCCACTCGTTCAAGATCAGACCGGCGGGCGGTGCGCCGTCGCCCCACTGGGCGGCCGCTTGCTGTTGACCGGCAGGATCGAGCAGGGCGATCGATCCGCCAATGTCGCTCAGCGGTGCGTCATATTCGCCCAGGACATAGTGATCGCTGGTCACCGCTCGGTAGCCGCCGACGGTGTCGTCGGCGACGAGATAGGCCGACCCGTTGCTCGGAAGTACGGCACCGGGGGCGAGTGTCGCTGTGGCCGAACCGCCGATCTGCCAACCGGAGATGTCGATCGCGACGTTTTCGTTGTTGCGGATCTCGATGCGCTCGGCTCGCTGGTCGGCCGGTGCTGCGTCGACGATCAATTCCAGGTTCGGGTTCGTTGGCTGCGGCCCGGGGATGTCCCCGGCCGGCCCGCCATCGAGGATGTGCTGGTAGTACTGGTCGATCCACGTGTCCGAGTGACGGTCGATGGCCTCTTGTTGTGAATAGTTGGGGCTCGATCCCCAGAACCCCCACTTGGCCGTGTCGAGCACCCACTCGTTGACGCCCCCGTTCACCCCGGTGATGTCGGCAAAGATGTCACGGGAGACCTGTTCGTAGCGACCGGTGCCGAACCATTCATCGGCGAGCGTGCGAAGGCGGCGCAGGTAGAGCTCGCGGTACGGGTCGCTGAGTCCCTGATTGAAGATCGCGGCTTGGTTCTTCCACCGGTGCCAGACGTAGCTCCAGGTGCTTCCGTTCTCAAGGGCGACCGTCAGGCCTTGGTCGGGTGCGTAGCGGATGCCTTGGGACAGGTCCAGGTCCCAGACCATGCCTTCCATGCGCTGGTGTTCGTCGGCGTCGTACCAGGCATAGAAGTTGCCGTGGGCGAAGTCGTTGTTCTGAATCACCGATGCGGCCGCGATCAGGTTGATGTATTCGGGGATGTCCCAGGTCTCCCAGCCGACCGTGCTGGCAGCGGCGACGTTGGGACCGGCTTCGTACTCAAGGCTCACGCCCTTGTAGAGGGTTGCGTTTTCCAGCCCGTTGTCCTTGAGGAAGCCGCCCTCGGGGTGTTCCTGGAGGGTGTGGAGTCCGAAGAACTCGCCATTGAGTCGAAGTTGCACGTGCTGGACCTGGCTGGCCACCAGGCCCATCTGGTCGGCGACGGTGTGGCCGACGACTTCGCGAATGCGAGCCTCGTCGGCATAGCCGCCCTGCAGGTCGATCGAGTCGACGCCGTAGTCGATGCCGTCGATGAAGAAGTCGTGATGGTCGGGGAA
>CALLPT010000138.1 GCA_938015575.1 uncultured Acidimicrobiales bacterium | reverse complement strand
AGGGCCACGGCGCTCTGGGATGCGCTGATGGTGATGATGGACACCGACGGCTTCTTCGAACTGAAGAAGACGCGTACCGAAGGGCCGAATCCAGGCGACCGACCCGAGCCGATCACGAGGTAGTAGTTCGCCTGACTAGGCGCAGCCCTCGATCAGCCCGACCCAGTCCCGGTCGCCGACACGAATCTCGGCGATAACGCCGTCTTCGTTGACGAACTCGACGGTGTTCGGGTCGTCGGCGTTGTTGGGCAGGAATCGCATGTAGGTGCCGTCAACATAGACGTGAGGACGTTCCTCGATCTGGCCGGGAAAGGTCTCGAGCACGTCTTGCTGGGTGCTGCCGACGGTGATGCCCGAAGGCGTGAACCACGGTCCCGCGAACGTGCTGACTCGCCGGATGATCCCATCGTCTGGCGAGGTCAGCTCGACGAGAATCCAGACATCGCGAGCGATCGAAGTCGTGGCCGCAACCGAGCCGCACGCGCCGGCCACATTGCCGTCGATCGTGTCGATAGAGAGGTCGACACCGAGCTCGGCCGACAGCTCGTTGACGGTCATGCCGATGCGAATCGGTCCGAGGCCAGCCGACGACAGGACTGCATCGTCAGGCGGCCAGGCGTCGAACACCCAACTTGCAGTCGGATCGGTCAACAGCACGAACATCGTGTTGATGCGGTCGAAGATCTCGGGGTCGTCGCAGTCGACCAGAGTCAGTGGTGCTTCAGATGGCGCAACGCTGATCTGCTCGTCACCGATCTGGATCTCATAAGGAGGTGCGCCGCTCGCCCCGACTTCGGCGATCGGAGTGGTGAGCAACGTGCCCGTTTCGTTGGGATACCCGCTGCCGGTGATGACGATGGTCTCGCCTTGCATTGCGGTGAAGTTGACGAAGCCGTCGACGGCCACATCGAGCTGCAGAAGTGCTCGGCTGTCGTCGAGTTCGTCGGCGGGGAACACGTAGCTGTTCGGGTGCGAGAAGCAATACGGACCTGCGGTGGTGTCGAACCCTCCGTTGAGTCGGTTCCGGATGGCCTGGAGCGGGCTGGCGTCCATCAGCGCGTTGAGTTCGGCAGCCTCCTCGGGGCTTGCTGGCTCAGCCTGCATGGGTTCGTCGGCGCTCGTTTCGTCGCTGGGGCCCTCCTCTGTCGCGCCGCTCACGGCACTGTCTTGGGTCGCCGCGGCTGGTTCATCGCTCGCCGCCGCCACACCGACGGGTTCGTCGTCGGAACGGCTGAGCAACGCAAAGGCTCCGATACCGGCGATCACAATGAGTGCGGCCGCAAGGAGCAGGATGCGGGGCGATCCAAGCGAGTTCGTCTTGTTCATGCCCGTTGGACGGATGACCGAGGCATCGGTATCCGGAGACTCGGCGTGACGTTCGTCGCTGATGGCGATGGCGGGGTCGGCGCTGGTGCTGTTCGGTGCGTCTTCGCCGCTCAGGCGGGCATCGATCGATTCCCAGTAGCTGGGACCCGGTTCGGGGATGCGGCTCTGCAGGTACTCGCGGAGTTCGTCGTCGTGGTGATCAGTCATGGGCACCTCGCTCGGGGTCGGCGTCGGCCGTTCGGCGAGCCCGCAGCCGCTCTCGAGCTCGGCCGACCTTGGAGGCCACCGTGCCGCGGGGCATGCCGACGATCGTTGCGGTTTCGTCGAAGCTGTAGCCGAGTCCGGCGGTGAGCATGATGAGCAGTCGCTCGACGCCGTCGAGCGAGTTGAAGGCCTGGTCGAGTTCGACCGACGCAACTGCGGATGCCGCGGCGTCGGGGCTCGTGGGCGGCGAGGCCAGTCCGACCACGTCGTCGTGGCTTCGATGTGATTCGTAACGGGTGTGATCGATCGCCGCGCGTAGACAGATTGTGTGGAGCCAGGTCTTCATCGACGCGGCACCGTCGAAACGGTCGATGTTGCGAAACGCCTTTTCGTATGCCGTCTGCATCACGTCGTCGGTGGCGTCGGCGCTGCGCACGACCGACCAAACGACCCCGCGCAAGTCGTGATCCCAGTTGCGGATGAGCTCGCCGAACGCCGTTGGGTCGCCTTGGCGGGCCCGCTCTTCAAGATCCGATGATGACATCAGTTCCAGAGCTACCACATGCGTTAGACGTCTGAGGGTGCACGTCGTATCCCTATTCGAGTTTCAGCACGAACTTTGTGTCCGGAAGTTCACCGCTGATCGCTGCCTGCGAGTCGCTGACGGCGCCCTTGTAGATGCCTTTCGCCATGAGCGAGGTCTCGGTGCCGCGGCGGTTGGTGTAGATCTCGATCCGAGCCTCGTGAGCAGCCCTTGATTCGGGCTCGGCGGCGATGGCCAGGTCGATGAGATGGCAGGCGAGGCGGTGGTTGCCCTCGCCGCTGCGCTGCTGGGCCCGGTCGATGATTGCCTGAATGTCGCCGACAAGCTCGACAAGCTCGGCGCCGACAGCCTGATCTGACGGGGGCTTTAGGCGCGCCGGGCTTCCGTCCCACCACCCGCCGTACAAGCGCCAGATATTGCGGACGACGAACTCGGGTTCGTCGTACATCGGCACGAGATACGGGATTTCGAGCGCCTCGGGCGCCACATGGACCGAGTGCACGATGTCGTTGAGCACGGCACCGCTGTTCATCGCGTCGACGACATCGGCGACGAGCTTCTCCAGTGTCTCGGCCACGGTGATGAGACAGCCGCGGATGCGGTCCGCGCCGGCGATTGCCAGGCCGTGCGAGGGCACAAACAGCTCGGCGCCCTTGGCCGCCATGGCTCGCAGCGACTGGGCCCATTCGAGCGGGTAGCGCTGCACCTTTTGCGGATTGCCGCAGTTGGGGAACATCCAGATGAACTGGTCGCCAGCGGTGATCATCTTGTGGTCCGGGATCCAGGTCCATGTGTGATCATCGGTCTCGCCCAAGCAGTGGTTCAGCTCGAACTCGGTGTCACCGACCGTGACCACGAGCTGGTCCTCGTAGGTGAGATCGGGTTCGAGTACCGACGGTGGCAGGAATGGCCGCTCGGTCGCCTGGGCGAGGTCGGTTGCGGCGCCGCCGAACTGGCGCAGGTTGATGACGCGGTTGTAGCCCGACGTGTCGCGGTAGCGAGCGAATCGGGGCGGAACGGCTTCGTGGCCGATGACCCGCGGGGCGCCGATGCCCCGGCTGTCCGCGTCGGCAGCGAACGCTCCCGAACCGCCGACGTGGTCGACGTGGCCGTGCGTGTAGACGATGCTGTCGACCGGCGCGTCACTCCAGCCCCGGAGTGCCTCGACGACGGCTGGACCCTTGGCCTCGACGCTCGTGTCGAAGACGACGAGGCCGGCGCCCGTGTCGACGGCAATCGAGTGGCTGAACGACTCGACGATCGCCACGCCGTCGGCCAGTTCGCTGAGCTCCTCGTTCATCCGATTGACCGGCCCCTCCAGGACGCCGGAGTCGATGATGCGCGTGGATAGGTCGACCGGATGCTCGCTCATGAGGGCAGCATGACAGGTCGATGGCCCCGACTGGGAGCTAGGGCACCCGGTCGCATGGTGGATCGATCAGGCGGGTTGGCCGAGTCGATCGGACGAGCTGCCTTGCATCGACGCGTCGATGGTTGAGCGAGCGATGTCGCGACTCGTCAGCACGAAGTAGAGCATCCAGGCAATGATGCCGAAGAGCTTGGCGCCGTCTTCGACCACCAGTCCGAGCGTTGGCGCATCGACGAATCGGTCGACGATCACCGAGGCTCCTAGTGCACCGAAAGCCGACAAGAGGATCGACGTCCGTGTGCGTCGAAGCTCGCGCCGCTGCGTCGAGACCCACACCAACGCAGGAGCGACGACCAACAACATGTTGGCCCGCTTCGGAGTGCCGACGAGTTCCGGTAGGGCATCGGAGTGCAACAGGAACAAGTCGTCCATCAGCAGCACCGCAGTCGCGATCGCGCCGCCGCGTAGAAAGGTCGCCGCGCTCGGCCGGTTCGTCCTGGCGGCAACCCAGCTTCCCCCAGCAGCGGCAACGGCAGCGACGGTCCAGCAGAAGATGCCAACGTTCGAGAGGACACCCGCATACCAAGCCACGTCGCCGACCGCTTGCGGATCGAGGAAGAGCATGTTCACCGGTACGGCGGTTTGGGTGCCGGCAACCGTGATCGCCACGCCGGCCGCGACCCAGGCGACCAGCAGCGGCGTGATCGGTTGCACCTGCTCGCGCCAGGAGCGCGAACGCCTGCGTTCAGACATCCCTACCTATCGGCCAGATCCCGTGGCCGCTGAATCCAAGATTGGTGATTGGACCGCGTACGGACTGAACTTGGGACTTCGACGATCGAGGAGCGCCCGATGGCAAACAAGTCCCGCGACCAAAGCCACATCCCCGAGGCCGAACGGATCGGTGACCGACTCATCTTCGAGAACGACAAGGTCCGCGTTTGGGAGCTGTCGCTGGCGCCTGGCGAAGAGTCGCACTCGCATCGGCATCCGCACGACTACGTGATGATCTGTATCGAAGGCGATCAGGTCGCGGGAAAGGCCGCGCCCGGCCAAGACTCGCCGTACGGACCGGCCGGCGACTTCGTTGACATTCCGACCGGCCCGGGTCACACCTTGTTCGTCGAGGGAGGCGTGAGCGAGACCGCCGTCAACACCGGCACCTTGCCGTATCGCAACATCCTTGTTGAACTGCTGTAAGCGGCTTGCAATTCAGCCAGGCCCGCTGCGTACGCGGCTAGCGGGCCTTGGCGCCTCCTCCGACGCGAAGAATCTCACCGCTCACCCAGCTCGCAGCGTCAGACGCGAGATAGAGGCAGGCGGCGCCGATGTCCTGCGGTGTGCCCAACCGGCCGAGCGGGATGTTCCAGTCAGCGAGCAACTCGTCGAGCTGCGACTCGTCACGACCGAGCGCAGTCAACATGACCTCGGTCGGGATGGCACCGGGCGCGACGCCATTGACTCGAATCTCCGGAGCGAGTTCCGCAGAGAGGGTCCAGGTCAATGAATTTGTGCCGGCCTTTGACGCTCCGTAGTGCGCGCTGCCGGGGACGGGACCTGAGCCTGCGCCTGACGAGATGTTGATGATCGATCCAGTCGTCATGTGGCGGGCTGCAGCCATGCAGCCGATGTAGACCGCAGTCAGGTTGAGGGCGAGGGTGCGATCCCACTCGTCTCGCGGGAGCTCCATCAAGGGCATGCGCATGGGTGACCCTCCCGCGTTGTTCACCCAGTCCGTAAGGGAGCCGAACTCGTCGACCGCTCGCTGCGCCAAGGCCTCGACTGCGTCGTCGTCGGTGACATCTGTCGGGACCGCAATGGCCGACGCGCCACCCTGGCGGAGATCGCTGGCGACTCGTTCGATCTCGTCGGTGCGGCGGGCGGCGACCACGACAGCTGCGCCCGCTTCGGCAAATGATCGCGCGATCCCCGCGCCGATGCCACGGCCACCACCGGTCACGACCGCGACGTGGCCGCTCATGTCAAAGAGTTGTGGGGTGCTGCGATCGGTCATGTTGCGAGATTGGCCGCTCGGACGTCTGGTCACCCAATTGGATCTCGGTGAGCTGCGTGCCAAGGTCGTTTATGGCTGACACCGTGCTTGACCGATTCAAGATCACCGATGGCGTTGCTGTGGTTACCGGCGGAGGCCGCGGCATCGGCGAGGGCATCGCGATCGCGCTGGCCGAAGCGGGCTGCGATGTCGTGGTGACCGCACGCCGCGAGGCTGAGATCGAAGCCGTCGCGGCCGAGGTGCGAGCGCGCGGTCGGCGGTCCTTAGCCGTGCCGGGCGACATCACCGATCGTGACTTCATCGAGGCGCTTGCCGACCGCGCCGTCGCCGAGCTGGGCAAGCTGACGCACTGGATCAGCAATGCGGGCGGTGCCGACGACCGTACTCCCCGCCACCTGGTCGACATGCCTGATTCGCAGTGGGACTACCAACTCGGATTGAACCTCAGTGCGGTGTTCACCGGGGCCCGAGCCGCCGCCCGAGTGATGGGAGACGGCGGTGTCATCATCAACATCTCGTCGCGTGCTGCCATCAAGGGCTCGCCCAACAACGGTCCCTATGCAGCTGCGAAGGCGGGCGTCGACAGCCTCACGAAGACCCTGGCTCTGGAGTTGAGCAAGCGCCGCATTCGTGTCAACGGAGTCGCCCCGGGGCCGGTACCGACCGAGGTGTTCATGGAGTTCTTCAAGGCCAAAGAAGAAGACCTGCCACAGCTCGCCAAAGATCTCGGTATCCCGCTCGGCCGTCTCGGGACTCCCGAAGACATTGCCAATGCGGTGGTGTTCTTGTCCTCGCCTGCATCGTCATGGATAACGGGCGAGACAGTCCTGGTCGACGGCGGCAGCCCGTAGTCGCTCAAGAGCGGTTGGGGAGAACGGTCGACTCGCCGAAGGAGGCGAGCCGATCAAGGCCGCCGTCGCCGGCGAAGAAGAAGGCGGGCACCATCACGCGTCCGACCCCGAGTTCGCGCATGGCCTCGATGCCGGCCGCGGGATCGCCCATCTGCGCGGAGAACATGGCATTGATTTCGACGCTGGCCGGATCGCGGTCTTGTCGCTCGCATTCCTCGTGGAGCCGGCCAATGAGATCGCGCAGGCCATCGATGGTGCCTTCGCCCGGGTAATAGCCGTCGGCGAGCTTGGCCGCACGACGCAGCGCGGCAGGGGAGTCACCGCCGACGAGGATCGGAACGTCGGCGCCTTGGGGCGGGCGAGGGGTGCAGGTGAGCGG
>CALLPT010000137.1 GCA_938015575.1 uncultured Acidimicrobiales bacterium | reverse complement strand
CAGCCTGACGTTCGACGACGCCGGTATGCACGCCGGCGACACCCTGATCGCTGCCGGTGAGACGATCTCGATCGACGGCGCGACCGGCGACATCTTCTTGGGCGACCTCGGTGCCGGCGGCGGCGGTGGTAGCGAGGCGCTCGACACCCTGCTCGGCTGGGCCGACAATGTGCGCGATGGCAAGGTGGGTATCCGCGCCAATGCGGACAGCGGTGAAGACGCTGCGCAGGCGCGCTCGCTCGGCGCCGAAGGCATCGGCCTGTGCCGGACCGAGCACATGTTCCTCGGTGACCGCTTGCCGCTGGTGCAAAACGTCATCCTCGCCGCCGACGATGCTGCCGCCGAGGCGGCGCTCGTCGAGCTGGGCGAGATGCAGCGCACCGACTTCGTCGCGCTCCTCGAGGCGATGGACGGGTTGCCGACCACGATTCGCCTCCTCGAGCCGCCGCTGCACGAGTTCCTGCCCGACGCGGTGGAACTCGCCGTCGCCGAGGCCATGGGCGAACTCGACGATGCCGGGCGCGCCGTGGCCGACGCCGTACGTCACTGGAGCGAAGCCAATCCGATGCTCGGTACCCGGGGCGTTCGCTTGGCGATTGTCCGCGACGGCTTGTATCGAATGCAGGTGCGGTCTCTGCTCGCGGCGGCGGCCGAACGAACGGCTGCGGGGGGCACGCCGATCATCGAGATCATGATCCCGCTCATCAGTGACGTCGCCGAATTGGTCATGGTGCGGAGCTGGATCGAGGAAGAAGTTGCCTCGTCGAGCGCCGAGCTGGGCGAGATCACGATCGGCACCATGATCGAAACCCCACGGGCGGCAATCACCGCAGGCATCGTCGCTGGCCAGGCCGAGTTCTTCTCCTTCGGAACGAATGATCTCACCCAACTCACCTGGGGTTTCAGCCGAGACGACGTCGAGGCACGGGTGATCGCGAAGTACCAGGAGCTTGGGCTGCTCGACGCGAATCCGTTTGAGCGACTAGACCGTGCGGGTGTGGGCAGTCTCGTTGCGCAGGCCATCATCGCCGGTCGGGCCAGCAACCCGTCACTCAAGGTGGGCGTATGCGGCGAACACGGAGGTGAACCGTCCTCGATCGAATTCTTCGTCGACGCTGGTGTCGACTACGTGAGCTGTAGCCCTTACCGGGTTCCGGTCGCTCGTTTGGCCCTCGCCCAGGCGGTGAGCGCCATGGCCGACGCAGACGCCCAAGGCGGCGTCAGTTAGTCCGTGGGCATCCACGACGAAGACATCGTCCGGGTTCGAGAAGCAACCGACCTGGCCGACCTGATCGGATCCCACCTTCAGCTGCGGCGCGTCGGAAGACGAAGCGTTGGCCTCTGCCCGTTCCACAACGAGAAGACCCCGTCGTGTTCGGTGAATGGCGAACTCGGGTTCTACAAGTGCTTCGGCTGCGGCAAGAGCGGCGATGCGATCACCTTTGTGCGTGAGATCGAGCACCTCGACTTCGTCGGAGCGGTCGAACATCTGGCGAACAAGGCCGGCATCCAGCTGCGCTACACCGACGTCAACGAAGGCGCCCAGCGGCGCAAGCGCAACGAGCTGACCGACGCGGTCGAAGCTGCTGTCGAGTGGTACCACCAGCGACTGTTGTCTTCGCCCGACGCCGCGCATGCCCGCGGCTACTTGCGTTCTCGCGGCCTTGACGGCGACCAAGTCCGCCACTGGAAGATCGGATGGGCACCCGATGACTGGGACCAGCTCTTCCGGGCGCTCAAGATAAAGCAGGAGACGTTCGTCGGCGCCGGGCTCGGGTTCGTCAACAAAGCCAACCGGGTCCAGGACCACTTTCGGGCTCGAGTGCTGTTTCCGATCCACGACGTCAACGGTGTCGCCGTTGGGTTCGGCGGACGCGTCATGCCAAACGGCGACGGACCCAAATACAAGAACTCCTTCGACTCAGCGATCTATGCAAAAAGCCGTCTGCTCTACGGGCTGCACTTGGCCAAAGACGAGATCGTCCGGAAGGATGAGTCGATCGTGTGCGAGGGATACACCGATGTGATCGGCTTTGCCGACATCGGCATCGAACGGTCCATCGCCACATGTGGCACCGCATTGACCGAAGACCACATCCGGATGCTCAAACGGTTCGGCCGCCGGATCGTGTTGGCCTTCGACGCCGACGCAGCCGGCCAAGCGGCAGCCGAGCGCATCTACGAGTGGGAGCGGGCGCTCGAGGTCGATGTTGCCGTCGCACGCATGCCCGATGGCATCGACCCTGCCGACTTCGCCGCTGCGGACCCCGAGGGCCTGCGCGAGGCCATCGACAATGCGGTGCCGTTCCTCGGCTTTCGCATCCAGCGCGTCCTTGATGCCGGCGACCTGACGACACCCGAAGGGCGCGCCCGAACGGCCGAGACCGCCGTTGGGGTTGTGCGGGAACATCCGAGTGACTTGGTTCGTGATCAATATCTCATGCAAGTTGCCGATGCATGTGGTGTGAACACTGCACGTCTGCGCGAGATGTTGGAGCGGCCGGCTCCCGTGGTCGAGGAACGCAAGTGGGTATCGAACGCGCCCACGAGCTTGGATCAGCCGGTCTATGACGTGCGGCCGATTCCAGCCTCGACCGAACGCACCATGCTGTTGCTGTGTATCCACCGCCCCGATGCGGTGCCGGTTTGGGTTGAGCCGCACATGTTTGGCGACGTTCGGCTCCGGGCCGCGTTCGTTGCCTGGCTCGACGCGCCCGCCGATGACATCGCCAGCCTGATCGACAGCGTTGGCCCCGATCTGGCTGACGCGATCGGCCAGTTGGCAGTACTTGACGTTCCGGACACCGAACCCGAGCGAATCGTGGGACACTTCCTCCACGACGCTGCACTGAGGAAAGTCGCTGAATTGCAACGAGAAGCCCAACGGACCGGTGATCCCGCATTGATGCCAGTGATTCAGGACATCCGTTTGTTGATTCCGCAGGTACGCGACGCCAGTTTCGATCTCGCGGTCGCCAAGGGCTTGGTACCATTACTGTCCACCCCGGGGACCCAGTGACTGACGTGACCGACTCGACCACCACCGCATGGAACGGCGTCAAGGACGCCGAACTTGCGCGCCTCCTCGAGGTCGGCTCCGCCGAGGGTGAGCTTGCACTCGACAAGGTGCTCGAAGTCTTCAGCCATATCGAGCTCACGCCAGAGACGATCAACCAGATCCGCCAGTTCTTCGGGTCCAAGGGAGTCGCCCTCGTCGGCGACCCGGACCAGATCGAGGCACCACCGACCGACGACGAGGTCACCCAAGAACTCGTCACCGAGTTGATGGCCGAACTCGAAGCAGATCCGGTCACCGACGAAGAACGCCGCGAGGCTCGGCGCAATCGACTCGAGGCCGTGGGATGGGCGACCTCGCTCGACGGCAGCGGGTCCGCCGACTCGGTGCGCGTCTACCTCAAAGAGATCGGTCGCGTGCCGCTGTTGACCGGACCCGACGAGGTCCGTCTCGCCAAGCGGATGGAAGCGGGACTCGAAGCGATCGACGAACTCGCCGTGCTCAATGCCGAAGGCAAGCTCGACGATCTCGACTTTGCCACCCGCCGGCGCCTGCAGCGCAAGGTCCGTGACGGTGATCGCGCCCGCCAAGAACTCATCCGGGCAAACCTGCGCCTCGTCGTGTCGATCGCGAAACGCTACGTCGGCCGCGGCATGCAGCTCCTGGACCTGATCCAAGAAGGCAATCTCGGGCTGATGCGAGCCGTCGAGAAGTTCGACCATTCCAAGGGCTTCAAGTTCTCGACCTATGCGACCTGGTGGATCCGCCAGGCGATCAGCCGTGCGATCGCGGACCAGGCCCGCACGATCCGTATCCCCGTGCACATGGTCGAGACCATCAACCGGGTGCGCCGCACGCAGCGCGACATGATGCAGAAGCTCGAGCGTGAACCGACGGTCGAGGAACTCGCTACCGAGGTAGACCTGAGCATCGAGCGAGTGCGCGAAATTCTTCAAATCTCGCTCGACCCGGTGTCACTTGAATCGCCCGTCGGCGAAGACGACTCGCAGCTCGGCGACTTCATCGAAGACGAAAACGCCGATCGCCCCGTCGATGTCGCGGCCCGGGCGATGTTGAGCAACGACGTCCTCGAAGCACTTGACGAACTCAACGACCGAGAGAAAGAGGTCGTGCGCATGCGCTTCGGTCTCATCGACGGTCGGGCCCGCACGCTCGAAGAAGTCGGCCGCGAATTCGGGGTCACGCGCGAGCGCATTCGCCAGATCGAATCGAAGACGTTGGCCAAGCTGCGCCATCCCCAGCGGAGCGAGAAACTCCGCGATTATCTGGACGCAAGTTGACCCTGGGGCGGTAAAGTTTCAGCTGCCTTCCGGGGTAGCTCAGCTGGCAGAGCATCGGACTGTTAATCCGCAGGTCGTGGGTTCGAGCCCCACCCCCGGAGCTGTGAAGGAAAACCTTGGCCTCCTCCGGAGACCAAGGTTTCTTCCGTTTTCGGGTCGACCGCCGCCGAGGGTCAGATGGCGGTTCCCTGCAGCGCTGGGTATGACGACGTAGCGGAAATTGGGTATGAGGGTAAGGGTCTGGTAATACAGGCTCAGGCCGTAAACGACCGTTTACGGTTTGCAACAGCCGAAAACCACGTCTTGTACGGGCCAACAGAAGAGGGATCGGCACAACAACCGAACTACCGAGGAAGTTTCTGATGAGGCACCAAGTACTCCGACTCCTGGCCATCCTGGCGGCACTAGCGCTGATGGCCGTGGCGTGCGGCTCCGATGATG
>CALLPT010000136.1 GCA_938015575.1 uncultured Acidimicrobiales bacterium | reverse complement strand
TTCCGCTGGAGTTCCATCATGATCACTGGTCTTCCCCTTCGTCGCACCGTCGCCGCACGTCCGACACCAACCCCGACGTTGATGGCGCAGAACATGGCTGCGCTGCGCGCCGCTGTTGGCCCCGGCTACCAGGCCGGTCTGAGCGAATCAGTCGTTCGCCAGGCCGTCCGACGCTGATACCTAAGCCCGAATAGAGTTCGGGTCGTGGCGTTGACCCGATCCGAACACCTGGCGGCGCGGTGCCTAGCCGCGCCGATGGCATTGGTCGTACTGCTCGCTTCGGCGTGCAGTACTGGCGCGCCCGTAACCGAAGACATGTGGGTCGAAGACAACTATGTCTTCTGCAACGAGTTCGACGAACCCGAACGCCAGTGTCTGCTCGTCAGCCACACCGAGTTCGGCTTCTACCGACACATCGAAGGTGACATCGAAGGCTTCGAGTACGAAGAAGGCTTCAAATACCACCTGCGCGTCGAACGCACCGACGCCACCTCACCCGGCGAGGTCACGACCTATCGCCTGCTCGAAATACTGAGCGCCAAGGACTGAGCTCCCGAACCCATGGCCAGGTTGCGAGGACGCTGGCGACTCGTGGTCACCCTTGCGTTCCTCGCGTTGCTCGTCTCGCCTGTCGTGCGCGACAGCGACGGTGTGCCACTGTCGTCGTACCCGATGTATGCGACGCCTCGTTCCGGCGAGGTCGCGTTTGTGATCGCCCGGGGAGTCGATGCCGAGGCCGGCGTGGTCCGTTTGAGCATCGAGCAAGCGGCGGCGACGTCGGATCCGCTGATCGCCGAAACCCGGTTGCGAAACGAAGTCACCGCCGGGCGAGCCGCGGACCTGTGCCGCGAGATCGCAACGCGAGTTCGCGACACCGGCCTGGTTCGAGTCGAGCTCCGGTTGGAGCGCCACGACGTCGTCGCGCAGGTGCAGGGCCGAGCCTCGCTCCTTGCCAGCGAGACCGTCGCCGAGTGCGAGACATGAACGTGATCGCGCGATTCGACGCCTGGCTCGCCACGCCCGCTCCGGCCGAGCGTCTCGCGCTACTCCGCATCGCGATCTCGGGATTCGTGACGATCTACCTTGCAGCCAGCGCCGCCGAGTTCGCTCGGGTTGGCCGCGGCACAACCGACGCGTTCGATCCGGTCGGCGTTGCCCGGCTGCTCGGTGGACCTCTGTCGGCTGGCACTGTGTGGGTCGGATTCGTGGTGCTCCTGAGTCTCGGCATGCTCGCGACGATCGGCTGGCGGTACCGGTGCACCGGTCCCGCGTTCGCATCCGGCGTGCTGGCATGGACGAGCTACCACTCGTCGTGGGGCCAGCTCCTCCACTTCGAGCACCTGTTCACGATTCACCTGCTCGTCCTGGCCTGGGCCCCGGCCGCAGACACAATCGCCGTCGCCGCTCGCGGCCAAGCGGCACCAACGCCGAGCAGCCGGTACGGCTGGCCCATTCGTTTGCTGGCCCTGGCGACCGCGACCACCTATCTCCTGTCAGGCATCGCCAAGCTGCGACTCAGCGGCCTGGACTGGTTCGATCCCGAAACCCTGCGCAACCACATCGCCTACTCAGCGACCCGCATCGAACTCGTCGGCGGCCCGACTCCGCCTGCCGCCAGCTGGGTGATCGACCGAAGCTGGCTCCTCACCTCGATGGCAATTGGGGGTCTCGCGGTGGAGCTCGGCGCTCCCTTCGCATTGCTCGCTCGGAGATTCCGCGACCTCTGGATCGGCTCGGCCATCGCGTTCCATCTGGGGACCGCGGCAACGATGCTCGTCTTCTTCGGCTACCGCGGCCTCGGGATCGGTCTCCTTCCCCTCGTCGCGATCGAACGACCACTGATCGCGTGGAGAGCCAAGCGCCGCCGTAGTGTGCGGCGATGACCGAATCCCAGGCGGGACTCGAACCGACGCCGATCGAGCGGCGGTCGTGGCTCACGCTCCTGATCACTGCCACGGCCGGGTTCATGGTGAGCCTCGAGATTACGGTGATCTCCCTCGCCTTCCCTGAGATCCAAGACACCTTCGACGCATCGCGATCGACGCTGTCGTGGATCTTCACGGCCTACAACATCGGGGTCGCTGCCTTCCTGTTGCTCGCCGGTTGGGCGGCGGATCGATATGGCCGCAAGAAGCTGTTCCTCGCCGGGTTGTTCGTGTTCATGCTCGGGTCGCTCGCATCGGGGCTGAGCGTTGACCCGTCGACACTCATTGCATCGCGGGTGCTCCAATCCATTGGTGGAGCGATGCAGTTCCCCGCTGGGCTCGCGTTGCTACTTCCCGCGTTTCCACCCGAGCGACGCGGCATGGCTGTGGGCATTTGGGGCGCAACCGGCGCGCTTGCCGCCGCACTCGGGCCGACGATCGGGGCGGTGCTGATCAACGGGTTCGGCTGGCGGTCGGTGTTCCTGGTGAACGTGCCGATCGCGATCTGCGCGATCGCAGCCGGCGCCGTGATCTTGCAGGAATCACGAGCAGACGACTTGCCCGAACGGGTCGACCCGATCAGTGTGCCCATGGCATCGATCGGTGTCGGCCTGCTGGTGCTCGCGATTGCCCAGAGCGAGAGCTGGGGCTTTTTGAGTCTCCCCACAATACTCACGGTTGTCGGTTCGGTCGGCCTGATCTGGCTGTTCGTGCACCGCTCCCGCACGCACCCAGCGCCGCTCTTTGACCTGTCACTGCTCGGGATCCGGTCCTTCACCGTCGCCCAAGTCGGAACGGTGTTCTTCTGCGCTGCCTTCTTCGGCTGGTTCGTAGTTTTGCCAACGTTCCTGCTCGACTGGTGGGAGTACTCGGTCGTCGAGACCGGCTTCGCCTTGTTCCCCGGTCCCGCGCTCGCCGCCTTCGTCAGCCCGACCGTGGGCCGGATCGCCGATGCCCGGGGGCTTGGCCCCGTGTTGGCGATCGGCGGTCTCGCCGGCACGATCGGCCTTGGCTGGCATCTCGTCTTCACCGGCGAGGAACCGAACTACATCCTCGGCCTGCTGATCCCGAGCTTGTTCGTCGGCGTCGCTGCGGGTTGCAGCTTCGCGATGCTCGTCGCTGCGTCGATGCGCGACATCCCACCGCACCGATTCGGCATGGCGGGGGCTGGTCGCACCACGGCGTTCCAGCTGGCCATCGCGCTCGGAATCGCCGTCGGCGCTGCCGTCGTTGGGGATCCTGACACGAGCGCCGACGCCCTGTCGGCCTATCGGCTGAACTGGCTTTTGGTGATGGTGTTCTTCGCCGCCCAGGCCGTGCTTTTCGCCGCGATGTACCCCCGCACGGGCGACGGCGGCTTTGCCCCCCACGGGCAAACGGCTCCGGGCTGAAACTCCGCTTACCCTCCCGGGCCAATCGACCCAAGCTGGCGTGCCCACGCCCGCCTGCCCAGCGATCGCGTACGCCTTAGGTCGGCGGCATCACGACCTGATCCCGCAAGACCACAACGATCTACCCAATTGGCCGTCGCGGCGTTGACGCGGGCATGCGGCGTTCCGAAGCGAGCGGGGACCTTTCCGTCCCCCCTTTTCGGAACCTCTCATGGACCCCTCTCGCCTCGCTCGCCCTTCTCGCCTCGCTCGCCTTGTCGCCACCTGCATCGCGTTTCTCCTCGTCTCGGTCACGCTCGCCCCGGCCGCTCAAGCCCAGGGCCCGACCCGTGACACGAA
>CALLPT010000135.1 GCA_938015575.1 uncultured Acidimicrobiales bacterium | reverse complement strand
TCAACCCCGAATGCTCGAAGCCCCTTGAACGGATTCGACACGTCACGCTTGTCGACCGCGAGGTCGTCGACCGCCGACTGCCGCGGCTGGATGCTCTGGTCGTGCAGAAGCATCTGCTCTTCCAGACGAAGCAGCGTCGGCGAGGGTTCGATGCCGAGCTCGTCGCCCACGTGGCGCCGAAAGCGATCGACGGCACGAAGCGCGTCTGCTGATCGGCCCGACCGGTAGAGCGCCAAGGCGTGCTGACGCACGAGTCGTTCTCGTAGTGGATGTTGATCGCGCAGGACCTCGAGCTCGCTGACGAGTTGACCAGACCGGCCTCGGGCCAAATCGGCCTCGATGCGGTCTTCGAGCGCGTCGATACGAAGATCGGTCAGGCGGGCGATCGCCAGCTGCGCGAACTCTTCGTAGCTGAAGTCCTCGAAGGCACTTCCCGACCACAGGCCCAGTGCGGACTCGAAGACCTCGCTTGCGGCCGCGGGATCGCTCTCCAGGAGCCGTCGACCCTCGGCGGTGCGTGCCTCGAACTTCGCTATGTCGAGCTGGTCGTCGTCGACGCTGAGCCGGTAGGCAGCCCCGACGGTCTCCAGCACCGAGCTGTCGCCCCGGGCACGATCAGGTTCCAGCGCAGACCGCAGCCGCGAGACGTGGACGCGAAGGGCTTTCTCCTTTCCCTGAGCGTCATCCCCCCACAGCGCTTCAAGGATGCGCTCGATCGAGAGCAGCTGATTGGCGTGCACGAGCAGGAGTGCAAGAAGCGCCCGTTGTTTTCGGGGGCCGAGGTCGATCGGTTCGCCGTCACGTTGCACCGTAACGGGGCCGAGTACGTGAAATTCCATGCCGCCGATCCCACCATCCGCCAGTTACATGGAGGTTAATTCGTTGGAATCATGCGGGGTGCATTCGTGGTGACGGGTACGGGCGAGAGGAGGCATCCGAACGTGCTTGTAACTGCGGTGCAACCGCCTGTAGTCGTGGCGCAACCCTGGAGCCGCATCGTCGAACACGTCTCGAGAAACGAGATCCCTGACACGAAATGAGACCGATCATGCAGACCCAAACCACCACCTCGATCCACACGGACTTGACGAACCGGGCCCCAATGCGGCGTCGGCTTCGTGCTGTTGCGGTCGGCGTTGTCGCCGCAACCGCTTTCGCCATCACCCTCGGCGCGGCACCAGGTAGCGACACGCTCGAACCAACTACCTTGCCGATCGATCAATCTGCAGTGGCGATCTGGGCGAACGCCCACGGGCTCTGGGGCGGCGCTCCGACGAGTTTGCGCGCCGATCCGCACACCGTTGGCTATGCGCTCGACCTGACGGCGCTTGCCGCGTGGGCGGCTGACAACGACATGGCCGGCGCGTCGCCGACGAGCCTGGCGCCTGCGCCGCACACGACTGCTATCGACCAGACAGCGCTCGCCGTGTGGGCGGCTGAGAACGGCATGGTGGGTGCCTCACCGACCAGCCTCACTTCTCAGCACGCGGCGATTGTCGAGTCAGGCGGGTGAAGGTTCGTCCGTCGGCTGACGAGAACATTGATGTGCCGTCGATTGTGGTGTGGCGTCGGACGCCGTTGCCGCGCTCAGCCGGCGGCCATCAGGTCGCTGGCGCATTCGAGGGGGCCCATCTCGGCGATGGGACCTGGGTAGACCTGGCGTTCGAGACCGGCCCAATCGGTGCGCACCAGGAACCATTGATCAACCGATCCGCAGCCGTCACGACCATCGTCGAGATCGGACGGCGGCGGTCCGTTGGTCACCACATCGGTATCGGCGGCGGCGAAGTCAACAAAGGACCTCGACGCGTCGTTCGTGCCGGTCTGGATCCGGTCGAGCGTCTCACCCAGGCCGCCCTCGCCCTCGCTCGGTTCGACCTCGCGCACGCCGACGAAGCCAGGATTCGGTGACTGCTCCCACAGGTGCAGGCCTCGGGCCCAACCGAGCCAGCCGAGCGGACCAGCTTCGGTATAGGTCGGCACCCACCACGAACGCATCGCAAACAGCGTCGGCTCGAAGTCCGGATACTCGGCGACATTGATCGCGCTGTAGTCGGCAATGATCACGTCGATGGTCGGATCCGCCGGTGGTCCGGAGTCGTTGTTGAACCACATGACGTTGGGGCGGTCACGCAGGTACCAGCTGTACGGCCACGCGTTCGCCGTGCCGATGGCGAGTGTTGCCGGTTCGCCGGTTTCCTGTATCGACAAGCGGTCGATGTTGTCGAGCCGGTCAAGCGCGGCGGTGAGGTGGGGCGTGGCCTGGCCGGCCTGGCTCAGGATCTCGCGACTGTCGGCCCCATTGGGGAAGCTGGCTCGCCAGGAGGTGCCGATCGTTGCCAACAAGCCAATAACCAACGCCACCGCGATGGTCGGCATCGCCGCATGATCGCGATGCGACCAGAGCTGCTGCACCCCGAAACCGGCGAGCACCAAAATCGGCAGCAGGGGATGGGCAATCAGCCACGGCATGCGTTCGCCGGCGTAGCTGTAGAGGATCAAGCTGCCGATGGCGAACCATACGAACAGCCCCGACAGCACCGTGGGGCGTCGCAACGCCCGCCAGCTTCCGATCGCGGCGAGTGCGACGAAGAACCACTCATAGGCCGGCAGCGCGAACAGGTAGTAGTACCAGGGCTGGCCGCCTCGGTTGACCTCTTGTTGGCTGTCCCAGTAGTCGATCGCGCGAGTGAAGCCGCTGGCCCAGTCACCCTTGACTGACCCCCACACGGTGAAGAACAGGTACCACGAGACCGCGAACACGGCCACGGTGATCAGCCAACCGGTCCAGCCGATTGCGCCGAGTGAACGCACCATCGGCGGCCATGCGAACTGACTCGCCGTCGTGGTCGGTCGATGCAGGACCGCCGCCGCGACCCCGGCGAGGACCAGGGCGATGACGAACGCGGCCAGCAAGCGGTTCGCTTCGCTCTCGGTGTATTCGTTGACCATGAGCGCCAGGCCGCCAAGCGCGACCAATCCACCGACCGTGCGAAGCGTCGGTGTTGCCGGGATCGGCAGCTCCAGCCGAAGCTGATCACGCGCCCATACCGCCGCCCCTGCAAGGGCTACCACGGCGCCGACGGCGAGCGCGGGGAAGGCTACCGACCAGCTCGCGGCTGCGCCGTCGGTGGAGCCTTGGGCCACCGATCGTTCGAGCCATTCGTTGCCGATCAATGCCATCGCGGCGATCGACGTCGCGAGGGCCCAGGTCGTCGCCTCGTCGATGGTGCTGAATGGCGGTATGACCAAGAGGGCAACGGACAGGACCAGCAAGGCGACGCCCGCTCCGAGCGCCAGGATCGACGACGACCAGACGCTCGGCTCTTCGCCGTAGGACCGCACCACCTGTGCCGCGGCGGCAAGACCAACCAGCACCACGCCGGCGCGGGCGTAGCTCCATTCGAGCCCGGCTGCTCGCAGGCGCGGCATCGCGGCCGCGGCGACGAAGGCGCCCATGCCCGCCATGTACAACGCGAGCACCGGGAACAGCTTGTCGGCCGCCGAACCGACGATGACGGCGGCGAGTAGCCCGAGCGATGCGAGCGCAAGGCCTGCGGCGAAGAACGGCCGGCTCATGGTGATGGTGTCGTCAGTTCCGGCGGGGCCCGAGCGGCTGCCCCGGGTCTGAGCATCGAACTGGGCGGCGAGCACGACCATGAGATAGACGGCGAGCAGCAGGCCAAACAGATACGTCGACTCTTTGATGGCGAAACTGCACGCCAGGGTGAAGGCGAGCGCCGCAGCGGTGATTGTCCGCGGCCGGCGAAGATACGCCAATCCGAGCACCATGGCCAGCAGCGTCAAGAAGACCATCTGGGCGTCTTCTCGCCCGAAGCGGCTGTAGTAGAGCATCGTCGGCGAGATCGTCAAGGCCACCGCGGCAGCGATGGTTCCGGCCCGTCCGAGCTCTCGACGCAGGAACCATGGCAGGCCGACGACGGCGGTGCCGGTGAGCGCGCTGAAGAGCCGGGCGACGGCTTCGGACTCGCCGAAGATCTCGTAGAAGCCGGCCGTGATGTAGAAGCGAAGCGGGCCGTGGTAGACGGGGTCGTACTGCTCGTAGCCGCCATTGCGGAACAGCCAACTCCACCAAGCGTCGAGGCTCTCGTCGTGGTGCATGGCGCGCTCGCCGAGTTCCCAGAGGCGAAGCCCGAGCGCGATGGCAACGAGCGCAACGATGATCGTGCCCGTCCGCGGCGCCCGGAAGCCCCCGAGCAGTGGTGCTTCGGTCGTCGTGGCCTCGATCTGGGCCGGCCTAGAGCTCGAAGACGATCCAGCCGGCGTGTCGATAAACGACATCTGCAGCCTCTTCCCAGAAAGCGATGTTCGGGTCCCACCCGGGCGTATCGGCACCGACGACCAGGTAGTCGACATCGTAGGTGTCGATCAGTTGCTGGTAGCCGTCACCCGCCTCGAGGATGATCCGTGAATGGTCTTTGCGGTCCGCCCAGTCGGCGATCCCAAGGTCGAAGATCCAGCCGTCGCTGGCCGCGACAACGTCGCGCCCGCTGAGTGCCGGCACAGGATGCTGGTGCGAGGAGAGGTACCCGCCCGGCCAGCCAAGTTCGATCACGAACACCGAGTCGGTGTCGGTCGTACGCGCCCATTCGCCGACCGCGACGCCGGCACTGTCCATCGCGGTAACCGGATAGGGCGCGGCGACTCGGTCATTGGTGGCGACGACGTCGAGGGCGCCGGCCAACGTCATCGAGGCCACGACGGGCACGACCAAGAGCGCAGTCGGCGGTAACCGCCGCACCAGATTGACCAGGAGCGCCGCGATCGGCAACGCGCCGATGAGCAGCACGAACACGAAGTAGTGGGTGTTGTTGCCATTCCATGGGTGCGGTTTGATCGCGTTGGGCACAACGAAGAACAGCCACACCGGCAAGATCCCGAGAGCGACGCGTCGAGGTACGACGCCCTTGATCGCCGAGGCCGCAACCAGCAGTGGAAGCCACAAGCCCATGTTGCGGGCCCAGAACGTGAGCCAGTCGCCGATGCGCGTCGTGAGCGATACCCCGTCGGGCACTCCGCCGGGATAGGTGACCTGGCCGACCCAGTCGTAGGGCACTTCCAGCGAACTGCTCGGCGGTTGCAGGAACCGCACGACCGGCAGGGCGAGCACGACGGCGGGCACCATGAACCAGAGCCAGCGGCGGTCGAAGCGGGTCATGACCCACCAGCACCCGACGAACGCCAGCGGCACGCCGAACGCGAACAGGTTGAAGAACGGCGTCAGACCGACGATCACACCGCAGAACACGAACGGACGCATGTCCCGGCGTCCCGCTTCGGCGTTGGTCGAGGACCACGCGGTGTAGAGCCAGCCGAGCACGAGCAGGACGATCGGAAAGCCGATCAGCGTGGGACGTTGGGGGAAGAAATGCCCGACGATCGGGTTCTCCATCCACCAACTGCCTTCAGCGACACCGGGTGCCCGGGTGTAGGTGCGGGGGAGGTTGGGCCATACGTCGACGGCACTGTTGTTGATGTCGCGGAAGAACTCGATCCAACCGAGGCCGCCGAAGAAGAGGAACAGGCTTGTGCCCAGCAGCGAGACCGCTTGGCTGGCGAAGACGCGCATGCCGACGCAGTACATGACGCCGGGGAAGGCGAAGAGCGTGAACGCGCCACCGAGTTCGAGCGAGCCCGGCAGCGAGGTGCCTGCGGCCACCAGCAACGCCGAGAAGAAATTCATGCCGGCGTGATACCCGATGTCGTTGCCCGTAGCGAGCGGCAAGTTGAGGGCCGTGTTGTCCGCGTACGCAAACGACGCCGTGTAGGTCAGGTGGGCTTGCCAGTCGCTGAACGACGCCAGATGGCCGACCAGCACGCTTCCGTCGCTGGCGATGTCATAGGCATTGGCAAACATGCGTCCGGTCAGGATCCAAACCGGCACGAGCACGACGAGAAGGAGAATCGGGTTCTCCCCGCTGGCGAGGGGCGCAGCCAGGCGAGACTTCAGATCGCTGACCTCGGCTTCCCAGCCCGAAGCGCGCCGCCAGCCGGTGAGTGACAGCGCGAGCAGCACCACCGCGGCGACCGCAACGGCCGGCCCGCCGAAGCTGAACAGACGTGTGGTCACCATCCCCGTCAGGGTGAAGGCAACGATGCCCAGCACCCAGCCAGCGAAGAAACGTTCCTCGAGGCGCATCGCGATGCCGCTGTGGTGGGTCAAACCCATGCCGGCGACGATGCACGTCACGAAAATGGCGACGACGGCGACGGTCACGAGGTGAGCTTTGCAGACAGCGGCGCGGTCGGGGCTCCATCACCACACAGAAATTGGGTGGCGCCCTGCAGAAGTGGGGTGGGGGAGGCCCCGCAAGTGCAGCTCAGGGCAGGAAGCGGCCACAGATGGGCCAGGGCTGGTTGCCTCGACGCGAGTACAGCAGCCGAGCTCGGGCGTCTTGTTCCGCGGGAGGGGCCAGTGCCGGGTTGCCGTTGCCGCCCACCGTTTCCCACGTATCCCAGGTGAACTGATAGGCACCGTAGAAGGTGTTGCCGGTGTCGATGTTGTAGGTCTCGGTGGACTCGCAGCGGCGCAGGGCCTGCCATTGGGCCGGTGTCGGATCAACACGCCCACGCTCGCGGAACTCGGCATCGGCCTCGTCGTGGATGCGTGCGATCGAGATGTACCACGCAGCCTCGGGCATGCGGCTGGTGACCCGGTTGAGGGTGCGATTCAGTTCTTCGACCCGGCGGGTCTCGTCGCTGATTTCGTCGGTCAGGTTGAGTACATCGACGTCGGTTTCGCCGGCCAGCACGGCATAGGTCTCGGCGGCGTCGTTGAGCCGCTCGGTTTGTTGGCGCAGCAAGGCATTGCGCCAGCTCATGTCGCTCGCGGTTTCGGCATTGAGGAGATCGATGCCTTGAAGCGGCGGCCCGATGCTGACATATGCCGCGACGGCCATCCGCCGTGCGTCGGCCCGAGCCTGATCGAGGGCTTCGCCCCGTGCCGGCCGGTTCAGCTCGAGATTGTCACGCGCGATCCGAAGCCCATTGATCGCTTCGAGTGCGTCGGCGAGCTCTCGCTGCAGCGCATCGGCTTCGCGCTCGAGCGCATCGAGTTCGTTTTGGGCGAGCGCAAGGTCGAAGAGCTGTGGGTCGCTCGGCGCAGGCTGGGGAATCGGCGAGGCTTCGTCGGTCGTTGTGATGTCACGCTCGGCGTTGCCGTTGGGCAGGTCGCTGGCTTCGGACGACGTCTGCGCTTCGACCCGTGGCGCGCTGGCGACCGAGCCTTCGCCGAGCAGGGCGATGGCCAGCAGAGTGATCGCGGCGAGCAAGAGTGCGCGCTGGATGCCGGTCGGATGCATGAGCGCTCCAGTATCGCAGCGGTTCTCGCTCGACGGAAAGGGCGGGGGCCACCTTTTCAGGTTCTGGGAAGAATCGCCCTTTTCAGTTGTCGATTTTAGTGCTAAAACAAATCCATGACAGACACGATGCGCCCTACGACCGGAAATGTGCAGAGCGAAAGCGCCGCTGGTGCTTCGGTGGGTGCGTCGTCGAGCGAAGTGTCGGTCGGATTTCGACGGCCGTCGTGGCAGGAATCGGCGATGTGCAAGGGCAAGACCGAGATCTTCTTTGCCACGCCCGGTGAGCGTGACGGCCGCCGTAAGCGGCGCGAGGCGCTCGCCCGTGCCTACTGTGCGTGTTGCACCGTTGCCGAGGCTTGTCGCGAGGCCGGTCGTGACGGCCGTGAGCATGGGCTCTGGGGCGGCGAGAATGACGAAGAGCGTGCGGCCGCCGGCTACGGCCCGCGTTCGCCGCATCGACGAGCGGTCGCCGCGGCGGCTCGACAAGCACGTTCGTCAGGCCTCGAAGTCGCCTAGGGTCTGTTCGACACCTCTTCTGCCCATGAGTACGCAACAGACCGAAACGTCAGGCGAGTTACTCGCGCTCGGTGACGCCGCCGAACAACTTGGCGTTCACTACATGACCGCGTATCGGTACGTGCGGACCGGGCGTATGTATGCCGTCAAGCGCGGCGGCAAATGGTGGGTGGAGCCGGCGGCGATCGAAGCCGCGCGCGAAGACGTCGGTGTCCGCCGTGGTTCGGGCGCGCCTCGAGAAATGCTGGTTGCGCCGTTCGAAGCTCGCTTGATCGCTGGCGACGTGGGTGGCTGCTGGGACCTCGTGACCGATGCGCTCCGGAGCGGAGCTACACCGGCCGAGGTCCATCACCGGCTGCTCCAGCCGGCCCTCGTCCGGGTCGGCGAGCGCTGGGCTGACGGCGAGATTTCGATCGCGGCCGAACATCGGGCGACGTCGACGGCGAACCGCATTGTCGGCCAGCTCGGCCCCATGTTTCGCCATCCCGGACGGCGCCGCGGCACCGTGGTGATCGGCGCGATCGCAGGCGACCCTCATGCCCTACCGTCGGCAATGGTCGCCGATCTCTTGGCCGACCGCCATCTCGACGTGGTCGATCTCGGAGCGAACACACCGCCGGACTCATTCGTCGAGACCGCAACGGACATCGACGATCTGATCGGCATCGGCGTCTGCGTCGTCCTCGAGGCGTTGGCAGACACGGCCGTCAATCAGATCGGCGCGATTCGAGCGGCGCTTCCCACGACGCTCCTGGTTGCTGGTGGTCCCGGCCTTCGCCATCACGTTGCCGAACTCGAGAGCATCACGGACCTGGTCACCGAAACCGCAGCGCAGGTGTGCGATGCCTTCGAGGCGGCCGCGCTCGCGGCCTCTCCGGAGGTCCACGGCTCCGACACCGATCCTGGTGCAGATGTCGCCGAGTTCCCCGTCGACCGAACCGAGTGACCGGTGCCTGAAGGCCACACGATTCATCGCCTCGCCCGCGATCTGAATCGAACCTTTCGGGCCAAGCGTGTCGAAGCCTCGTCGCCCCAAGGGCGCTTCGAGGCGGGAGCAGCTCGGCTCGACGGCCAACGCTGCTGTGAGTTCGAGGCGTGGGGCAAACATCTCTTCGCCCTGTTCGACCAGGGCGACGTTCTCCATGTCCATCTGGGTTTGATCGGCAAGTTCCGCAAGGCGGGCGAAGATCCGGTCGGCGCCGTTCGGCTGCGACTGACCCACAACGAGGCCGGGTCCAAGACCACGCATTGGGATCTGCGCGGCCCGATGGTCTGCACCGTCGGCGGCCCCGATCTGGTCGAAGACGTCACGGCGAAACTCGGCCCGGACCCGCTGCGCAAAGATGGCGACATCGAAGAATTCGTGGCCCGTGTGCGTCGCAAGCGGGTCGCCATCGGGGCTGCCCTGCTCGACCAGTCGGTGATCGCCGGCATTGGCAACGTCTATCGCGCCGAGTTTCTCTTCATCCTTGGTATCGACCCCCGCACGCCCGCAAACCAAATCGAAGAAGACGATCTGCGCACGCTTTGGAAGCTGGCAGTCGAGCAATTGCGCCGGGGCGTGCGGCTCAATCGCATCGTGACCGTTGATCCCGCCGACATTGGCGCTCCCGACGCCAGGTCGATCCCGAACACCGAGCGGCTGTACGTCTACAAGCGCCAGGGCGCTCCGTGTCGAACGTGTGCGACCCCGATCGAGGAGTTCGACGTCGGGGGCCGCAAGATGTGGGAGTGCACGACATGTCAGTGATGGACCGAGCCAAAGGCGGACAGCCATGAGCGGGTACGACGCCGTATTGTTCGTGAGCTTCGGCGGGCCCGAGGGCCCCGACGAGGTCATCCCGTTCCTTGAGCGGGTGACGGCCGGACGCAACATTCCGGCCGATCGTCTCAAGCTCGTCGGCCAGCACTACTTTGACCGTGGCGGAGTGAGCCCCATCAATGAGCTCTGTCGAGACATGATCGAACGGCTCGAACACGCCCTCGCAGGAGCGGGCATCGATCTGCCCGTCTATTGGGGCAATCGCAACTCGCAGCCCTTCCTCGAGGACACATTGCGCACGATGGCCGACGACGGCGTGACCCGGGCGATGGCGTTCGTGACGTCGGCGTACAGCTCCTATAGCGGCTGCCGCCAGTATCGAGAGAACATCGCGGAAGCTCGCGCCGCGGTCGGCGACGGCGCCCCTGTCGTCGACAAGATGCGCGTCTACTTCAACCATCCCGGTTTCATCGACCCGCTCGTCGACCGTCTCGGCGCAGCGCTCGACGGCCTCGATGTCGCTCGGACTCAGGTGTTCTTCACCGCGCACAGCATCCCGATGTCGATGGCCTCGAACTCGTTCTATGTCGAACAGCTAGAAAACGCAGTCGACTTGGTCGTCGAGCGAGTGGACCAACTTGCCGGAGTCGACGCTGCCTCGACCGAGCTCGTCTGGCAGAGCCGAAGCGGGCCGCCGACGATGCCCTGGCTCGAACCCGACATCGTCGACGCCATTGCCGCACTCGATCCCGAGGCCTTCGACGACGTGGTCGTCGTGCCGATCGGTTTCGTCAGCGATCACATGGAGGTGTTGCAGGACCTCGATACCGATGCCGCCCGAGCTGGCGCCGAAGCCGGTTTCGGCTTCCACCGCATCGAGACGTCGGGCAACGATCCGCGCTTCATCGACATGATTGTCGAACTGATCCGCGAGCGTCTCCAAGGGGTCACACCGGTCGCGCTCGGCGAGCTCGGGCTTGTTCCCGAACAATGCGGCGCGACCTGCTGCCCTCGCCCCCAGCGGCCGCCAGCCCGGCCAGCAGCAGCGACCGGGCCGCCTACCTGACCATCGCCGGCGAACAAGCAGTACGATCACCCAATGGCACGACCACTGGTCGACACATTTGGCAGGGTGCACAAGGATCTGCGGATCTCGGTGACCGATCGTTGCAACTTTCGTTGCACGTACTGCATGCCCGAAGAAGGTCTCGAATGGCTGAGCCGCGACGAGATCTTGTCGTTCGAAGAAATCGAACGGCTCGCTCGCGTGATGGTCGACCATTTCGGGGTGAACAGCATCCGCCTCACCGGCGGCGAACCCCTGGTGCGCGCGAATCTCGACGAGCTTGTCCGACTGCTCGCCGCGCTCGACACCGATGTCGCGATGACGACCAACGGCTCGACCTTGCGTCGCCATGCCCAGGGCCTCAAAGACGCGGGCCTCAAGCGGATCAACATCTCGCTCGACTCACTTGATCGTGACCGCTTCCTCGAGCTGACTCGCCGCGACGAGCTCGACACGGTGCTCGACGGGATTCAGGCTGCCGTCGAAGCTGGGTTCGACCCGGTCAAGATCAATTGTGTCGTCATGCGAGGCATCAACGACGACGAGATCATCGACTTCGCCCGCTTCGGCCGAGACAACGGCGTGCGGGTGCGCTTCATCGAATGGATGCCACTCGATGCCGACCAGACCTGGTCAAACGATCGGGTTATGAGTCAGCAGGAGATCGTCGACCAGATCAACGAGGTGTTCCCGCTTGAACCGGTGCAGCGCGGCCACGAGCCGGCGCAACGGTTCCGCTATCTCGACGGCCAGGGCCAGGTCGGTGTGATCGCCAGCGTGACGCAGGCGTTTTGTGGCAACTGTGATCGTGTGCGGCTGACCGCCGAGGGTCAGTTGCGGAATTGCTTGTTTGCCGTTGACGAGTTCGATCTGCGGACACTGCTTCGCACCGGTGGTTCCGACGATGAGATTGCGGCCGAGATCGCCCGCGGTGTTTCGGCCAAGTGGGCGGGGCACCAGATCGGCCAAGTGCACTTCATCCGCCCGCATCGGTCGATGAGCCAAATCGGTGGGTAACGACACGCCGGAACACGGCTTCACCCACCTCGATGCCCAGGGTCGGGCTCGAATGGTCGATGTCACCCCCAAGGAATCGACGCAGCGTCGGGCCGTCGCCCGGGCCCGCGTCGAGATGGAGCCCGAGACCGCAGCGGCAATCGCGACCGGCGAGGTCGCCAAGGGTGACGTGCTCGCGGTCGCCCGCATCGCCGGGATCCAGGGGGCCAAGCGCACCAGCGATCTGATTCCGCTGTGCCACCCGATCATGATCGGCGCTGCCCGGGTCGAGTTCGAGTTGGGTGAGTCATGGATTGATGTCGAAGCCGTGGTCGAAACCTTTGGCCCGACCGGGGTCGAGATGGAAGCGCTTTCGGCATGTTCGGCGGCTGCGCTCACGATCTATGACATGTGCAAAGCCCGTGATCGGGGCATGACGATCACCGGTCTCGGCCTGTGGCACAAGTCGGGCGGTCGCTCGGGGGAGTGGCGTCGCGAGGGCTGACGCCAACATGTCAAAGCCGTGAAGCGCGCTGCATCTCGCTCCGGCGATGCCCGATGGCGCCGTTCCGCAATCCGTCGCCAGGCAAATACTGCGGTTTGGGCCGTTTGAGGAAGTTTGGCGCGCGAGTTGCGAACGGCCTCAACGCCGACTAGAAACTTGTGCCGTAATCATTTCGCAACATTCACCACGTGGTGCCTGAGGTGCTGATGTGACAAAAGGTGACAAATCCACCGATTGTCATGCGCCGAATGCAACCATGTCCTCTTGGAAGTCCTCTGATCTCAATTGACGTACGTGGTTCTTGTCATCCTCATCGCTCTGTGGGCCGTGGTTCTGGTCCCGCCGTACTTGAAAGATCGACGCGCATCGAGCCGCACCTTCCGTTCGTCGCAGGGTGGTTCGCTTCCGGTGATGAATGCGGCGCAACGTTTCACGCCGCTCCAACACGCTGGCCCTGCTGTCCGCTCGTCGGTGCCTCGTTCCATGAGCGGCCCGGCCGTGTCCCCCGTGGGCCAGGCCCGGCCAGCATCTATGGGCGCTGCTGCCGCTTCCAACGTCGTTCCCCTGCACCCCTTGGCCGTCGATGAGCCGTCGCTCTACGCGCCCCGTGGCGACGAGAGC
>CALLPT010000134.1 GCA_938015575.1 uncultured Acidimicrobiales bacterium | reverse complement strand
CCGGTTCTTCCCCCCGAAAGCGGGCCGCATGGGCCCGATGCGGAGACCCGCAAGCGGGTCTCGACCGTGGATCAGGTGCGGCCTAGATGAATGCTGATGCGAAGATCAGCGAGACGATGGTCATCACCTTGATCAGGATGTTCATGGCTGGACCCGAGGTGTCCTTGAACGGGTCGCCGACCGTGTCGCCGATGACGGCCGCAGCGTGTGCATCTGAGCCCTTGCCACCGTGGTGGCCGGCTTCGATGTACTTCTTGGCGTTGTCCCAAGCGCCACCGGCGTTCGACATGTAGATGGCGAGGGCGAAGCCGCTGACGAGTGCACCGGCGAGGAAGCCGCCGAGTGCGTTGACATTGATGAAGCCGATGACCAGGGGCACGACGACGGCGAGGCCGCCGGGAATGATCATTTCCTTGAGGGAGGCCTCGGTCGAGATGGCGACACAGCGAGCGCTGTCGGGCTCGACACCCGGCTTGCCTTCGCGCAGACCTGGGATCTCACGGAACTGGCGACGGACTTCTTCGATCATCGCAGCAGCCGCACGGCCGACGGCGTCGATCGTGAGTGCAGCGAAGACGAACGGCAGCATCGAACCGAGGAACAGGCCGATGAAGACTTCGACGTTGCCGATGTCGAGGTCCAGCTCGCCGCCTGCGGCGCTGATGGCCTGGTCGAACGAGGCGAACAGTGCGAGTGCGGTGAGCGCTGCTGAACCAACAGCAAAGCCCTTCGCGACGGCAGCGGTCGTGTTGCCGAGCGAGTCGAGCGAGTCGGTGACTTCACGAACCTCGGGCGGAAGCTCTGCCATCTCGGCGATGCCGCCGGCGTTGTCAGCGATCGGGCCGTAGGCGTCGACACCGACGACCACGCCGGTCGTAGCGAGCATGCCGATTGCGGCAATGGCGACGGCGTAGATGCCGGCCTCGTTGGTGTCGCCGAGTGCCTGCTGGCCAACCCAGTAAGCGCCACCGACGGCGAGGGCGATGAGCGACACCGAAGCGCCGACCGAGATCATGCCCGACGAGATGCCCTTGAGGATCACGGTTGCTGGGCCGGTTTCGGACTGCTGTGCGATCTTCTTGACCGGGCCGTATTCGTCGCTCGTCCAGATTTCAGCGACCTTGCCGATCATCCAACCGGCAACGAGACCAAAGATCACGGCGAGGGGCAGGCCCCAGCGAGCATCGCCTTCGAAGACCATGTAGCCGGAGATGAACACGCCGATCACGGTGAGGCCCATGGCTACGTTGGTGCCCATGTGCAGGGCGTGGGAGAGATCCTTGATCTTCGAGGAACCGTTGCTGCGAACGGTGAAGCTGCCGACGATCGAACCGAGCATGCCGACAAAGGCAACCAGGAACGGGAACAGGATCAATTCGGTCTTGAGCTCTGCACCAACCGTCCAGCCACTTGCTGCGGCAAAGGCGGTGAAGGCCATGGGAGCGATGATGGCGCCGCTGTAGCTCTCGAAGAGGTCAGCGCCCATGCCGGCGACGTCGCCCACGTTGTCACCGACGTTGTCGGCGATCGTTGCGGGGTTGCGGGGGTCGTCTTCGGGGATACCGGCTTCGACTTTGCCGACGAGGTCAGCGCCGACGTCGGCTGCCTTGGTGTAAATACCGCCGCCGACACGGCTGAAGAGTGCGATGGAGCTGGCACCGAGACCGAAGGCCGTGATGATCTCGAAGGGATCGTCAGGCGAGGTCCACTCGACGAAGAGCAGGTAGAGGAACGAAAGGCCGAGGAGGCTGAGGCCGGCAACGGAGAAGCCCATGACGGCGCCGCCCTTGAAGGCCAGGGGCAATGCCACCTGTGGTCCTTCGATGGCAGCGTTCGTCGTGCGAGCGTTCGCCATGGTGGCCACGGTCATGCCGGCCCAACCTGCGGCTGCGGACAGCACGGCGCCGACGATGTAGCTCACCGCTGACAGCGGGTTCAGCAACAGCGCGATCAGCACGATCATGATGACCACGAATCCGGCGACCCAGGTGTACTCCTTGACCAGGAATGCGCGAGCTCCCTCCTGGATCGCCTTCATGAGCTGCTGCATGCGCTCATTGCCTGGATCGGCGGCCTTGACGACCGAGAAGAAATAAGCCGCCAGGGCAAGCGCGAGAATGGCGCTACCTCCGGCGAGATACGGAATTGCGTCCACGGTGACGTTCCTTGTGTGATTTGGCCTTGTTGGGCAAGAGCCGTTGTTCGGGGATATTGCGTTTATGGCCGCGACTCAACGCCGCGGCACCGAGGCAATATATTCCGTTCGCCCGCTCGGGCGGCACATTCTCTTGGTCAGGATCGCCAGATTTGACGCTGTCACGGGCGGCGAGCCGGTTGGCGTGCGTTCAGGCGGGCGGTTCCAAGGCGGCTTCGTTGCGGAGAAGACCGTTCGCCAGGGCCCGAACGGCGTGGTCGAACAGCACACCGTCGGGCGCGACCGAATTCTCAAAGTGGCCGAACAGCTCCAGGCTGACGAGTCCGAAGAGCTGGGCCCACGCAGCGACGGCGTCGCGAAGCACCACCGTCGTCACGAGTCCACCGGTAAAGCCGTTGAGGCCAGCGAGTGCCTCGGCCAGGTCGGGTGGCCCGCTGGCATCTGGGGCATCTCCGCGTCGTGCCTCGATCACCACGCTGAGGATCGCGATCGGTACGCGCGAGGCGGGATCGATGGTGTCTTGGGGTGCCTCGTAGCCCGGCACTGGCGATCCGAAGATCAAGCCGTACTCGTGGGGATGGGTCATGGCCCAGTTCCGCAGCGCGCTCGCCATGGCATGTAATCGGCCCTCGAGGTCGCGTTGGTCGGCCGCGGCATCGGCGGCCTCGACCGCATCGGCGACGGCTTCGTAGGCATCGATGATCAAGGCGGTGAGCAGATCGTCACGGCTGGCGAAGTAGCGATAAATCGCCGAGGAGGCCATGTCGAGTTCGCGGGCCACGGCCCGAAGCGATAATGCGCTCGCTCCCTCGGTTGCGAGTTGACGGCGCGCTGCATCCTTTATCGCCGCAGTGAGCTCGGCCCGGACGCGGGCCCGAACGCCGCCGGCGGAGACGGAGCCAGCAGGTTCTTCGCTTGAGGGATTTACCACGTTCCCATGTTGCCCGAATTCGGTGACTGGTGCAACAAAAGGTGATCAGTTCTACAAAATGTGAGCGGTGCTCTTGCATTTGCAGCGATTGCCTGTCAAAGTGCAAAACGAGAGCAGTGCTCACAACAGCGATGCACGATCTGATTGACCAGAGCGGAGAACCTCATGTCAGACCAAGGACCGACCACCGACCAGATGCACGAGCAGCTCGAACGCGACAATCGACCGCTCCACGTGATTGTGGGATCGGGGGCAACGGGAACAGCGACCGCGTTGCTGCTGGCCTCGAAGCGTGCACGGGTTCGGTTGATCTCCCGATCAGGCAGCGGCCCTGACCACGCCAACATCGAACTGATCGCCGCCGACGCAGGCGACACGGCGCGGCTCATCGAGCTCGCGAGCGGGGCGAGGGCGCTCTACAACTGCGCCAACCCGCCGTATCACCAGTGGGCCGAGGACTGGCCCCCGCTGGCCGCGAGCCTCCTCGCCGCGGCCGAGCAGACGGGTGCGGTCCTCGTCACACTCGGCAATCTTTACGGCTATGCCGTCGATGGCCCGATGCGACCCGACCAACCGCTCAATCCTCCGAGCCGCAAGGGGGCGGTGCGGGCTGCGATGTGGAACGACGCGCTGGCAGCGCATCAGGAGGGTCGGGCGAACGTTGTCGAAGTCCGTGCGAGCGACTTCATCGGTCCCGGACTGGGCGACAACGGTCACATGGGTGATCGTGTGCTGCGCCGCATCGTTGCGGGCAAATCGGTCCGGGTTTTCGGGGCCGCCGATGTCGCGCATAGTTGGACGGCGATCGCCGACGTTGCCCGCACGCTTGTCGCCGTCGCCGAGCAGCCGGATACCTGGGGTCGGCCCTGGCATGTCCCCAGCGTCGAACCGATGACCCAGTCAGCGCTCGTGCATGCACTGTGTCGTACTGCAGGCGTCGACCTGGTTGATGTCGGCGTGCTTTCGCCGGCGCTGCTGAAGATCGTCGGGTTGGTCGTGCCGCCCGTTCGAGAAATGGCCGAGATGCGTTACCAGTTCGTCGCGCCGTTTGTGATCGATGCATCCGAGACCACGGCCGCGTTCGGCATCGAGCCGACCCCGCTGGCCGAAACGCTCCAGGCGATGATCGATCATGTCAGGGGCAAGGATCAACGCTCGCCGGTTGGCGGCTAGACCAGATCGGACCTGGCCTCAGGGTCGGCGACGCGAGCGGGCTGTCGCAGGCCGAAACTCCGCCTACGCTCGCACCGTGGATTCCCCCGGTCCGGCTGAGGAGATGCGCAACGCGCTTCGAGCCGAAGGGCGGGCCCGGCGTCGAGCCGTCGCTGGGGCCGAGCGCTCCGTCGCCGAGGAGCGTCTCGTCGGCCACCTTGGGTCGCTCGCCCTGGCGGCGAACGCGTGCGTCGGCGTCTACGTGAGTGACGATGGCGAGCCGAGCCTCGATGCGCTCGTGTCGGTTCTACGCGGCCGAGGGCACCGGGTTGCCTTGCCCGTGCCTACGGCGGGCAGCGACGACTTCACCATGGAGTTCCGGCCCTGGCTCGAGGCCGACGAGCTCGTCGCTGGTCGCTTTGGTATTCCGTGTCCTCCCGCTCGAGCTTCGATCGTGCCTGGTGTGGTGCTCGTGCCGCTCGTGCGCTTCGATGCGACCGGGAACCGGATGGGGCGAGGTGCTGGCTTCTACGATCGATGGCTCAGTCGACACGACGCGAACGCGATCGGTACGGCCTTTGAGTGCCAACGCGCCGGGGCCCTCGAAGCTCAACCCCACGACGTTGCGATGCAGGCAATTGTGACCGAGCTTGGAATTCGCTTCATTCGGCCGACAGGAATGCCATGAGCGCTTTGGCTTCGTGTACTGGGCACGGTTCCGATGCGCGTCGCGTCGCTACAAAGATCAGGCAATGCCGTCTGAACTTCCTCGGCATCGACCAAGATGAGGACGCATGCGAGTAGTCGTGGTTGGTGCCGGCGAAGTCGGTACCCATGTGGCGCAGTTGCTGAGCCGCGAAGGCAGCGACGTCACGGTCATCGAGTCCAACGCTGGCCGCATCGCCCAGATCGACAAGTTGCTCGATGTGTCCGTGGTGCACGGCTCGGCGACCGATCTCGAGGTCATGAGGACCGCCGGCGTCGGCGACTGCACACTGCTCGTGGCGGCGACCTCGAACGACGAGGTCAACCTGGTTGCGGCGCTCATCGGCAAGCTCGAGGGCGCTCGGCAGATCATCGTGCGTCTCGAACGCCCCGGCACTCGGTCCGAAAAGGCCAAGGCGCTCCACGAAGCGGTTGGCGCCACGCTGGTCATCGATCCCGACGAATCGGTGGCTCGTGAGATCCTCGATCTGTTGACCTACCCAGGGGCTGCTGAGATCGCTCGCCTGGCCGACGACGAAATTCTCATGGTCGGCGCGACGCTCAGCGAAGACGCCCCCTTTACCGGCAAGTCGCTGTCGGAGATCGGCGAGGAGAACGAACCCGATTGGGACTTCATCCTGTGCACGATCACCCGAGGTGACCGCACCATCGTCCCGCGCAAGGATTTTCGCCTCGAAGCGGGCGACAACGTCCGTGTGGTGTGCAAGAACCGGGCCAAAGGCAACCTGCTTCGCCAGCTTGGACTCGAAACGGTGGAACATCACCGCATCATGATTCTCGGCGGTGGCCGCACCGGCGAGATCCTGGCTCGTGCCCTGGTTGCCAAAGACCACATCGTGTCGATCATCGATCGCGACCCGGCGCGCGCTCGAGAACTTGCCGACAGGCTCGACGGTGTTCTCGTGCTCGAGGGCGACATCACCGACGCCCAGCTGCTCGAAGAAGAAGCGGTCGGAAGCTACGACGCGGTCGTAGCGCTGACGGGCGAAGACGACGCCAACATCCTTGCCTGCCTGTTTGCCAAGAGATCCGGTGCCCGCGAGACGATTGCCGTATTGCACCGCCTCGAGCTGCGCCACCTGCTGCGCGACGCCGGCGTCGACGTTGCGATCTCGCCGCGGACGGCGAGTGCCAACGAGGTCCTGCGGGTCCTGCACGGCGGCGTAAGCGCCGTGGCGACAACGCTCGATGACGACATCGAGTTCTTCGAGATCGAGGTCGACCCGTTGTCCGAAGCTGCGGGGGCAACGGTGCGCGAACTCGGCCTTCCCCGTGACACGCTGATCGCCGCGATCGTGCGCAACGGCAAGCCGACGATCGGCCGCGCCGACGTGCGGTTCCAGAGCGGCGACCACGTCGTCTTCGTCGCCCACGGCAAAGACGTCGATCACCTCAGTCGGATGTTCACGAACTCGTGACCGGGGCCCGCGTCGCCGAGGCATTTGTCGACGACGCAACTGGCGGGCCAACCAGGCTCGGTGTGTATGGAGCAGCCACCGGTATTGCACTGGGGCTGAGCGGCATCGTGTTGGCGCTGTCCGGCGCCTTCGCCATTGGCGACGAGAATGCCGACGCTGCTCTCCTGATCGTCTTTGCGCTGGTCTGCCTCGGTCTGGCGGCTCTGCAGGCGCGACGCCCCTTCGAAGCGCGGGCGATGCGACCCGTCCCCACGCTGAGCGCCGGGGTGGTCGTGTACCTGGTCGTGGCGGCAATCTCGACGATCACGTATTTGGCGACGGGGTCGATCGGACGAGTCGACGATGCCCTGTACGAGTCCGTAACCGGCGTCGCGACAAGCTCGCTTACCCTCCTCGAAGACCCTCAAGTGCTCAGCCGCGGCATGTTGATTTGGCGCAGTGGCACTCAATGGATCGGCGGCCTCGTCGCTCTTGCGATGGCGATCGGACTCTTGCCCTTTCTCGGTGGATCGCGAGAACTCGCCGACCCGCGGAGCCGCGGCGAGCGCCGTTTGGCGCTGGCCGACCGCCCGGTGCCGGCGCTCAAGCGGGTCGCGGTCATGTACAGCGGTGTAACGGTTGTGGTGATTGCCGCGTTCTTCGTCGTGGGCATGGGCGCGACCGATGCCGTAGCGCATGCGCTCTCATCGGTGTCGACCGGTGGCTTCTCCACCCATGCCGACTCGATCGGTCATTTCGACAGCCGCGCCGTCGACCTGGTGATGATCGTCGTGATGGCCGGCGCAGGTTTCTCGCTCGCGCTTGTCTGGATGCTGTACCGAGGCCAGTTCCGTGACACGCGTCGGGTGTATGAGTTGCGCGTCTACGGCGCGGTGCTCGTCTTCGCCTCGACCTGGGTGTGGTGGCTGGTCGACTCCGACGAAGGAACCGGCGATCGGTTGATCGAGAGCGTGTTCACGGTCGTGTCGCTGTCCACGACGACCGGCCACCGGGTCGCGGATTGGGGTTCGTGGCACCCGGGCGCGGAGATGATGCTGCTGTTCCTGCTCGTGGCCGGCGGCATGTCTGGTTCGGTCGCCGGCGGCCTTCGTTGGATCCGGCTCGTCGGTCTTGCCCAGTTCGTCTGGCGAGAGTTGCAACGCCAGCTTCACCCGCGAGCGGTTCGCTCGGTCAAGGTCGGAACGGCTTCGATCAGCGAAGAGTCGATCGACCGCTGGCACGCACAACTAGTACTGACGATGGTGCTGGCGGGCACAGGCGCGGTAGCCCTCGCGTTCTTCGGGAGCGACATTGTCGAAGCACTGACGCTCGCCTTCAGTGCCGTGAGCACGACCGGGCCCGCCATGGCCGAAGACGGGGGCACGCTCGTCCACGCCGCGAGCTTGAGCCGCTCCGACCGGGCCGCGCTCATGCCGCTCGTGCTCGCTGGACGCGTCGCGATCACCCCGGCGCTCGTCGCCGTATCGGTGGTGTTCATTGCGGTCCGTCGACGGTTCTCCGCCAACGCCTTCCGCCGCGGATTGCGGTCGCGGTCATGAGCCTCCTCGACCGATTTCGCACCACCGTCGAAGCCGAATCATTCGACACGCCTCGGGTGCAGCGGCTCCGCAAGACCGCGCCCACCGTGCACGTGGTCGGCCTGAGCCTGCTGTTTCTCATCCCCGGCCTCTTGGTGGCCCTCGTGATCGAGTGGGGGTCGAATCGCTCACACGACGAAGCCGCCCTGTTGCTGGCGATCGCCGTGGCGACCATCGGTGGGCTCGCGCTCTGGTTTCCGACGGAGCCAGGCAACCAGCTGAGCACCTCGAGCGTGTTCTCCTCGGTGGCATTCAGCTGGATCGCGTGTTCGCTCGTCGGCGCGCTGCCGTATGCGGCCGGCTCGATGTTCGAATGGCGCCAGTTCGATTCGGCACTTTTCGAAGCGGTGAGTGGCTTCTCGGCCACCGGCTCGACGGTGCTGAGTGATATCGAAGCCAACGGTGCCGGGATCCTGATGTGGCGCCAGATCACGCAGTTCTACGGCGGCATGGGCATGGTCGTTCTCGCGGTGACGGTGCTGCCAGCGCTTGGGGTCGGTGGTTTGGCGCTGATGACGGCCGAAGCCCCGGGCACCGCAAGCGATCGATTGGCGCCTCGGGTGACCGAAACGGCCCGCACCCTCTGGAAGATCTATCTGGGCGTCACCGTCGTGGTGGCGCTACTGCTGTGGCTGATCCCAGGCCCGTCGCTGTACGACGCGTTCGCACACGCGCTGACCACGTCGTCGACCGGTGGCTTTTCGCCGTACAACTCGTCGGTCGGGCACTTCGACTCGTGGTTAGTCGAGAGTGTGATCGTGGCTGGTCTGTTCCTCTGTGGAATGAACTTCGCCCTGCACTATCGAGCGCTCCGAGGAGACGTGCGGGGCTATGCCCGGTCCTCGGACACGCGGGCCTACGTCGCGATCATCGTCGGCGCAATCGTTGTGGCGACGCTGGTCAATTGGCTGGTCGGCGTACGTGACACCGCGGGCAATGCGCTCGACGTCACGTTCGCCGGTTCCATCCGTGACTCGACCTTCAATGTGGTCACCTTGGCGTCGAGCGGCGGTTTCGGTAACGCCCGCGGCGCAGACAGTCTTGGCAACTTCGTCTTGTGGGCCCCGCAGCTCCAGATCATGCTTCTGCTGATCATGGTGATCGGCGGATCGGTCGGCTCGACGGCTGGCGGTGCCAAGGTGTTCCGCGCCGAGGTTGCGTTCAAGCACTCGGTTCGGGCCATCCGCCGCATCCGCCACCCGCGTGGTGTGCTTCCGATCAAGCTGGGGGAGCAGAGTGTGCCGAACGACATCGTGCATCGGGTCATCGGGTTCTTGACGACGTTCCTTTTGATCACGGTGCTCGGCGCGATGGTGATCGCTGCGACCGGTGCGCCGGTTCTCGAATCGATCAGTGCCTCGATCTCGGCGATGTCGAATATGGGACCGGCGCTCGGCGACGCCGGTCCTACGTCGAACTTTTTGGTCTTCAGCCGGCCGGCGCGAGCTGTCCTGACCGTGCTGATGATGATCGGGCGCCTCGAGCTTTTTGCTGTGCTGTTGATGTTCGCTACGCCATCGGCGTCGATCCGCGATGCCCGCGCCCGCCGACAACGCCGACGCGCCCGCCACTCCCCACGCTAGGGGGCTTGGAATGCGGCGCTGAGGGCGGCCTGTAGGAAGCCAGGATCGGACGAGCCGGTTGTTTCGCGGGCCGAGTGCATCGCCAGTTGTGGCGCCCCGACATCAACGGTTTCGAGACCGGTTCGGGCAGCCGTGATCGGGCCGACCGTCGAGCCACACGCCAAGTCGGTGCGATTCACAAAGACCTGGTGGGGGACGTCGGCTCGCTCGCACGCATCCGCGAACAAAGCGTGCCCCATCGGCGTGGTGGCATAACGCTCGTTTGCGTTGATCTTGATGACCGGCCCACCATTGAGCGCGATCTGGTGCTCAGGATCGTGACGGTCCGCGTAGTTCGGGTGGGTTGCGTGAGCGCAGTCGGCGCTGATGCAAAGTGAGTCTTCAGCAGGGCTCGCTCCGACGAGCTCGCCGAGCGCGTCAGCGAGCAGCCCGCTGTCGGCGCCGGTGGCCGAGGTGCTGCCGACTTCTTCGTGATCGAAAAGCGCAATCACCTGGGTGCCTGGAGCGTCGGTGTTCGCTAGTGCGGTGGTCGCTGCCCAGCACGACAGCTGGTTGTCGATACGCGGTGAAGCGATGAATTCCTCCTGCCAGCCCCACAGGGCCGGCGGAACAACATCGAACGTCATCAACTCAAACGCGAGAATCGCGGAAGGATCGACGTCGATCTCGGCGCCGAGAAGCTCAGCCAACGAGCGTTCGTCGTCGTCGCCGGCGATGCCCCACACCGGTTTCATGTGCTGTTGCTTGTTGAGGTGCAGCCCCTTGGTGTTGATCTCGCGATCGAGATGGATCGCCAGCTGTGGCACCCGCAGCACCGGTCGATCGATGGTGACCAAGCGGGTTTCGATGCCGTCGCTGCCGCGCAGGACGACGTGGCCAGCGAGCCCGAGATCGCGGTCGAGCCAGCTGTTGAGTAGCACGCCGCCGTAGACCTCGACGCCGAGCTGATGTAATCCGGCGCCGCGTGTGTCGGGCTGCGGTTTGACCCGAAGATTGGGGCTGTCCGTGTGTGCGGTGACCACACGAACCGGACCGGCCCCGTTGCGCCGCCAGGCCAGTAATGATCCGGCCCGGGCGGAAAAGCCGGCGTCCGCCGCGCCTGCTGGCTCGCCGGAAACGAACCCAGCGTCTTCGAGTCGCCGGACGGTCTCGGCCACGCAATGGCGCGGTGTCGGCGATGCCTGCACGTAGGCGAGGAAGTCATGGGCGTCGGCTGCGTGATCCATGCTCGAAGGGTAGTTGTCCCGCGCTGGGACGCTCGCGGTGGCGCCCCAACCGGCGCAGCAGTACCTATCCGGCTTTGTTAACGCAGTGTGAACGACCCCCACATGGCGCCCAAACCTTTGGGTGAGGGCACAGGGCCGCCAGTACCATGCAATCTGCGGGTCCCAACGGCGCGGCCCGCACCGGGCTGTGATGCCTGCGCCGTTTATCCACCACGTCTTCGTCTTTTGGGTGCAATGACTTTTCTTACGCGTAACCCCGATCTTCCTCGGCCTCAGGGGCTCTATGACCCGGCCGCGGAACACGATGCATGTGGCGTCAACTTTGTGGCGAACATGCGAGGGCGACGCAGCCACGACATCGTCGCAACTGGGCTCGGCGCCCTGTGCAATCTGGAACACCGTGGCGCGGTCGGTTCCGACCCGAATTCAGGCGATGGCGCCGGCATCTTGGTCCAGGTGCCGCACGAGTTCTTGGCCTCGGTGGTCGACTTCGACTTGCCAGAAGCTGGCAGCTACGCCTGCGGCATCGGATTCTTGCCCCAAGACGATGTCGAAGCCGCCTCCGCGGTCGCCCAGATCGAGGCGATCGCGGCCGAAGAAGGCGTAAACATTCTCGGTTGGCGCGACGTTCCCGTTAATCCCGTCATCCTCGGCGGCGCGTCGGCGCGCACGATGCCGAACTTCCGCCAAATGTTCGTGAGCGCGACGCATGCAGACGGCACGCTGCTCAGCGATATTGCGCTCGACCGAATCTGTTACGTGTTGCGCAAGCGCATCGAGCACGAAGTGCAGCTGATGGCGGGTGCAGACGAGATCAACGAAGCCATGGGCGGTGCCTCCGAGGCGCACGATGGTGTGTACTTCCCGTCGCTCTCGTGCCGCACGATGGTGTACAAGGGCATGCTCACGACCCCCCAGCTGGGGGCGTTCTACCCCGACCTGAACGATGAGAAGTTCACCAGCGCAATCGCCCTGGTGCACAGTCGCTTCTCGACCAACACGTTCCCATCTTGGCCATTGGCGCACCCGTACCGCTTCGTCGCCCACAACGGCGAGATCAACACGGTCAAGGGCAACGCCAACTGGATGCGAGCCCGAGAAGCCCTGCTGGCAACCGATGCCTTCGGCGACAACCTCGACAAGCTGTTCCCGATCTGCTCCCTCGGCGGGAGCGATACGGCGACCTTCGACGAGTGCCTCGAGCTGCTGCATCTCGGCGGCTACTCGCTGCCCGAATCGGTACTCATGATGATCCCCGAGCCATGGGAACACCACGAGTCAATGCCCGAGCACATTCGGGCCTACTACCGCTATCACGCGTCGCTCATGGAGCCGTGGGACGGTCCCGCCTCGATCGCGTTCACCGATGGCACCGTGATCGGCGCAGTGCTCGACCGCAACGGGCTACGACCCAGCCGCTACTGGGTCACCGATGACGACATGGTCATCATGGCGAGCGAGGTCGGTGTGGTCGATGTGCCGCCGAACAAGATCATCGAGAAGGGTCGCCTGCAGCCAGGTCGGATGTTCCTGATCGATACCCGCCAAGGTCGGATCATTCGCGATGACGAGATCAAGCAGGGTCTGGCCGGCGGCGCCGACTACGCAGGCTGGCTCGCCGAACACCAACGCAGCGTCGGTGATCTTCCCGCGGCCCCGAATCGCCGCGACCACGAGCCGCTCACGGTGCGCCAACAGTCCTACGGCTACACCCACGAAGAACTCAAGCTGCTCATCGCACCGATGGCCAAGGCGGCCAAGGAAGCAATTGGTTCGATGGGGACCGATACGCCGGTCGCGGTGTTGTCCAAGCGCTCGCGTCTGCTCTACGACTACTTCCAACAGCTTTTCGCTCAGGTCACCAATCCACCGCTCGACGCCATGCGCGAAGAGATCATCACGGCGACCCTGTCGTGGATCGGGCCCGAAGGAAACCTGCTCCATCGCACGCCTGAGTCGTGCGCGCAAATCGTCACCGAGCACCCGGTTTTGCGCAACGAAGAGCTGGCAGCGATCGCGGCCCTCGACGACAGCATCGGCTTCCGTTCCACCGTCGTCTCCACCCTGTTCGACCCCGCCAGCGGAGGCGACGGACTACGAGCCGCGGTTGCACGCGTGCGAGCCGATGTCGACGCAGCCATCGTCGCGGGCGCGAACGTGATCATCCTGAGCGATCGGGGCACGACCAAGGGCAAGGTGGGAATTCCTGCCGCGATGGCGGTCGGCGGGGTGCACCACCACCTGGTTCGCAACAAGACCCGTACGCAGGTCGGCCTGATCGCCGAGACTGGCGAGGCCCGCGAAGTTCATCACATGGCGGTGTTGCTCGGCTTTGGCGCCAACGCCGTGAATCCGTATCTGGCGTTTGAGTCGATCGAGGAACTCCTCGCCGATGGCCTCTATGGCCTGCCGCCAGACTTGACCGTCGACGAGGCCCACACGAATTACGTCAAGGCCTGCGACAAGGGCCTGCTCAAGGTCATGTCCAAGATGGGCATTTCGACCGTCAAGAGCTACATCGGAGCCCAGATCTTCGAGGCGATCGGCATCGGCACCGAGGTCGTCGACGAGTGCTTCACCGGCACGACCAGCCGACTGGGCGGCGTCGATTTCGAGCGGGTCGCCGACGCCGTGCAGAGCAGGCATCTGCTCGCGTTCCCCGATGTCGCGACCGAACGCGCCCACCGCGACCTCGAGGTCGGCGGTGAATACCAGTGGCGTCGCGAAGGCGAGTACCACCTGTTCAACCCCGAGACCGTCTTCCGGCTCCAACACGCAACCCGCGAGGGCCGCTACGACATCTTCAAGCAGTACACCAGCGCGGTCGACGACGCCTCGAGCAGCCTGGCCACCTTGCGTGGATTGTTCCGGTTCAAGACCGAGGACTGCACGCCGATCCCGATCGAAGAGGTCGAGTCGGCTGAATCGATCGTCAAGCGATTCGCCACCGGTGCAATGTCGTATGGCTCGATCTCAGCCGAGGCCCACGAAACCCTCGCGATCGCCATGAATCGCATTGGCGGCAAGTCGAATACGGGCGAAGGCGGCGAAGCCTCGTACCGCTATGTCCCCGACGCCAACGGCGACAGCCGACGAAGCGCCATCAAGCAAGCGGCTTCGGGCCGATTCGGCGTCACCAGCGAATACCTGGTGCAGTCCGACGACATTCAGATCAAAATGGCCCAGGGCGCAAAGCCAGGCGAAGGCGGCCAGCTCCCGGGACACAAGGTGTGGCCCTGGATCGCCGAAGTGCGACACTCGACGCCGGCGGTTGAGTTGATCTCGCCGCCACCGCATCACGACATCTATTCGATCGAAGACCTGGCCCAGCTCATTCACGACCTCAAGAACGCGAACCCGCGTGCCCGGATTCACGTCAAGTTGGTGAGCGAATTCGGTGTCGGCACGGTCGCCGCTGGCGTTTCCAAGGCACATGCCGACGTGGTCCTCATCTCGGGCCACGATGGCGGTACCGGTGCCTCGCCACTGACCTCGATCAAGCACGCAGGTACGCCGTGGGAGCTGGGCCTGGCCGAGACCCAGCAGACCCTGCTGCTCAATGAGCTGCGTGACCGTATCGTCGTTCAGGTCGACGGTCAGCTCAAGACCGGGCGCGATGTCGTGATCGCAGCACTGCTCGGAGGCGAAGAGTTCGGCTTCGCGACCGCACCGCTCGTGGTCATGGGCTGCGTGATGATGCGCGTTTGTCACCTGGACACCTGCCCAGTGGGCGTCGCAACCCAGAACAAGGAGCTGCGCAACAAGTTCACGGGCAAGGCCGACCACGTCGTCAACTTCATGATGTTCGTCGCCGAAGAAGTGCGCGAGCTGCTCGCTTCGTTGGGGTTGCGTTCGATCGAAGAGGCCGTCGGCCGAGTGGAGCTCCTCGACACGACCCACGCCCGAGATCACTGGCAAGCCTCGGGCCTCGACCTATCGCCGATCCTGCACCTGCCCGAGCTCGCCGAAGGCGCCGCTCGATCCTGCACAACGTCGCAGGACCACGGCCTGGAAAAAGCGCTCGACGTGCAGATCATTGCCGCCGCGCAGCCTGCCATCTTGCACGGCGACTCGGTTGCCATCGAACTGCCGATCTCGAACGTGAACCGGACCGTGGGCACCATGACGGGCTTCGAGGTCACGGCCCGCCATGGCGCAAACGGACTCCCTGACGACACGATCAGCGTTCGCCTGACGGGAAGCGCGGGCAACAGCCTGGGTGCGTTCATGCCCCGAGGCATCACCCTGAACCTGACCGGCGACGCCAACGACTACGTCGGCAAGGGCTTGTCCGGCGGCAAGATCATTGTGCAAGCGCCCGCCGAGGCCGCGTACGAACCCGAAGACAATGTGATCGCCGGCAACGTCTGCCTCTACGGGGCGACCGGCGGCGAGGCCTATCTCCAAGGCCATGTCGGTGAGCGATTCTGTGTTCGCAACTCCGGGGCGATCGCGGTGGTCGAAGGTGTCGGCGACCATGGCTGCGAGTACATGACGGGTGGTCGAGCGGTCATTCTCGGCTCGGCAGGACGCAACTTCGGTGCGGGCATGTCGGGCGGCACCGCGTTCGTTTACGACAGCAACGGCACCTTCCCGACCCGCGTGAACCGGGACATGGTCGACGTCGAATCGCCGGACAGCGACGACTTTGCGCTGATCAAGGCGGACATCGAACGCCACCTTGAGCACACCCAAAGCTCTCGGGCCCGGCGCTTGCTCGCCGACTGGGAGGAATACAAGTTCCGGTTCCGCAAAGTCATTCCGAGGCAGTACAAGTTGGTGCTCGAAGCGCTCGAGACCGCACAACGGTCCGGGGTCGATCCGGACATCGCCGTGATGGCGACGGCACAGGGAGTCTGATCATGGGTGATCCAAAGGCATTCATGCAGTTCGGTCGACGCTGGCCAAACCGCCGTCCCGCCGACCTGCGGGTGGGGGATTGGCAAGAGGTCTACCTCTACAAGAACTTTGCCGAGGCCGAGTTGCGCACGCAGGCCAGCCGGTGCATGGACTGTGGCATCCCGTTCTGCAACAACGGTTGCCCGTTGGGCAATCTGATTCCTGACTGGAACGATCTCGTCTACAACGACAAGTGGCGCGAGGCGATCGATCGCCTGCACGCAACGAACAACTTCCCCGAATTCACCGGTCGCCTCTGCCCGGCGCCGTGCGAAGCCGCTTGTGTTCTCGGCATCAGCGAAGACCCGGTGTCCATCAAACTTGTTGAGCTGACGATCGTGGAGCACGCGTGGGAGAACGGCTGGATCGTTCCGGTCCCGCCAAGCTCAGAATCCGGCAAGAAGGTCGCCGTTGTCGGAAGTGGCCCCGCGGGTCTCGCGGCAGCCCAGCAGCTGCGTCGCGCCGGTCATCACGTTGTCTGCTTTGAGCGGGCTGAGCGCGCCGGTGGACTGCTTCGCTACGGCATCCCCGAGTTCAAGATGGAGAAGCGATTCCTCGATCGCCGCCTCGAGCAAATGGAAGCCGAGGGCGTCGAGTTCCGCTGCTCGACCGAGGTCGGTGTCGATGTGAGCGCCGATGAGCTGACCGACGAGTTCGATGCTGTCGTTCTCGCCGGTGGTGCGACCCAGTGGCGTGATCTTCCGATTCCAGGTCGGGAGCTCGGCGGCATCTACCAAGCCATGGAGTTCCTGCCGCCGGCCAACAAGGTCCAAGAAGGCGACCTCGACGAGCATCCGTTCTCGGCGACCGACAAAGACGTCATCATCATCGGCGGCGGTGACACGGGAGCCGACTGCTTGGGAACGTCGCACCGTCACGGTGCTCGGTCGGTGCACCAGTTCGAGATCATGCCGCGTCCGCCGGCCGAGCGAGACAGTTCGACGCCCTGGCCCACTTGGCCGTTGCAGCACCGCACCTCGTCGGCCCACGAAGAGGGCGGCGTGCGCGAGTTCGCGATCAACACGGTCGAGTTCGTCGATGACGGGAACGGCAATGTCAAGGCGCTCAAGACCGTGCGGGTCGAGCAGACGTTCACCGACGGTCGTATGTCCTTCGAGCCCGTCGAGGGCAGCGAAGAAGAATTTGCGGCCGACATCGTGTTGCTCGCGATGGGCTTCACCGGACCGGAGAAGTCGCCGATGCTCGAGCAGTTCGGCGTCGATCTGACCGACCGCGGCAATGTCGAGCGCGCCGAGAACTGGTCGACGAACGTCGACGGCGTCTACGTGTGCGGCGACATGGGACGCGGCCAGAGCTTGATCGTTTGGGCAATCGCCGAAGGCCGGGCATGTGCTGCCGCGGTCGACGAGGCCCTGACAGGTACCACCCTGCTGCCAGCTCCGCTGACACCATCGGCGCAGCAACTTCGCTAACGCCCACGACCGGGGCGATTGGCCCCATGGCGAGCAGGCCCGCAGCGAACGGGCCCAGTACCTCCGAGACCCCCTAGCTCGGAGGCCCTCTAGCTCGGAGGCCCAGCGGCTAGGTGGCCTGATCGCGGTCGATCCGACGCAGGTCGCCGTGTTCGATTGCATCGACCGCTGGCCGCACCCGCAGCAGGTACCAGGTCGCGATCGCCAGACCGGGAAGCACGAGAAACAAGCCAAAC
>CALLPT010000133.1 GCA_938015575.1 uncultured Acidimicrobiales bacterium | reverse complement strand
ATCAAGACCAGCCCCATGCGCCTCCGGGGGGCGGGAGGAGGAGGTGGCGCATGGGGACTGGCCAGACTGGTTCGGTGGGTCGGATCACCGGCCGTTGGCGGTGTCGTCGGCCACGCGGGGCGGGCGCCAGCAACGGTTTCGCCCGAAGCCGGGCGGGGGCCTGCCGTTGCCCCCGGCGCTGCACCAGCTGGGGACGGCGGGCGCAGATACGTGCGCTGCTCAAAGGTCGGCCCGGGTCCCGCAGGCGGCGCGGGACGGGGGTCGACCGGCGCTGCGGGTACCGGTTGCGCGGGAGGCGCTGCCGCGGCGGGCGGGCTTCCTGGAATCGTGATGTCGGGCGGGTTCGGGCTCAAACGGGCATCGTGCTGGCGCTCTTGCCAGATCGGCGGCCGCGGAAGATCTTGCTCGGGCTGTGAACCTGTCGAGGGAGTGGTTGGTTCGTCCACAACACGAAACTATGGCGCACGGCCGAAAAGGGCTGTAAGCCCAATCGAAAGATGGTGTTAAAGGCACAGATGCGCGATGGGTGGCATCGCGGTCGCCGAGGAAGCCTGTGGCCGGTCTCAGCCCACCGGCGTCTGCGATGCCTGCTTGCGGCGGGGCCGAGGACGTGGTCGAGCGCGCCGCAGCCGGAACTCGCCGGTCGTTTCTTCTTCGACCAGGCGCGGAATCCACATGGCGAACATTGCGCCTGCAGGGGTGTCCACCAGCGAAACCTCGCCGCGGTGCGCCTGCACAATCTCGCGCACGATCGCCAGTCCCAGACCCGAACCTTTGCCGCCGGCGAGGTGGGGTCGGCCAGCTTCGCCTTCGCCGGCTCGCACATAGCGCTGGAAGACGCGCTCTCGATCTTCGGGATCGATGCCGGGGCCTTGATCGGCGACCGTGATCCAGACCCAACCGCTGTCGGCGCCTGCGGTCACCGCAATCGCCGTGCCCAGCGGAGCGAAACGAACCGCATTGGCCAACAGATTTGCCACCGCCTGTTCGAGTGACCGAGCGTGACCGACAACGTGCAGGTCGTCCTCTACATCGACGGCGAGCTCCAAGCCGGTTGCCTCTGCCGGTCCGACGAACTCGTCGACCAGATCGCCGACCAGCCGAGTCACGTCGACCGGCGCCTCGATGCGGGTCGCGGCTTCGTGACGGGCATAGGCCAACAGGTCGTCGACAAGTTTGGACATGCGTTCGCTCGATCGCTGCGCGACCTCGACCGTGTGTTGGTAGTCCTCGATCGTTGAACCCGGGTCGCTCATCGTCACATCGAGGTTCGTCCGCATGACAGCGAGCGGGTTGCGCAGCTCGTGCGACGTGTCATGGATCAGGCGTTGCTGATTGTCGAATGCCCGTTGGAGCCGGTCGAGCATCGCGTCGAAGGTGTCGGCCAGCTGTTTGAGGTCGTCGTTGGGGCCGAGCAGACCGATCCGCCGACTCAGGTCGGTGGCTTGGATATCGCGGGCCACGCGGGTGATCCGCCCAATCGGCATGAGCACCCGCCCGGCCGTGAACCAGCCGACACCGAAGCTCATGATGAAGAGCGCGCCGAGCCCAACGATCGAGTAGGTCCGCAGGGTTTCGAGCGTGCGCTGGTCGACGAGGATCTCGAATTCGCGCCGCTGCTCGTAGAGGTCTTGCTCTACATCAAAGGCAATGGTCCCGCTTTCGCGAATCGCCATCTCACGCGAGATCTGATCGTCGAGGCTGCGCGACAGCCCCCAATAGATGCCACCTACAACGATCGACGCGACACCGAACAGCATCACCGAGTACAGGAGCGTCAACCGGAACCGCACCGACCGCATCGCGTTTGGCAAGAAGCTGCCTTCGTCAGCGGCGGGAGTGGTGGGCGGCAGGGGCCGGTGCGGGCTCGCTGCCGTGGTGGGCTCGTCGATCATCGTTGGTCAGGCGATGTTGCCGAGCAATCGGTAGCCGGCCCCGATCACGGTCTCGATCGGCGCGTCGGTTCCGTCGACGGTGAGTTTGCGACGCAAGGTGCCGACGGTCACCCGCACCGTGTTGGTGAACGGGTCTGCGTTCTCGTCCCAGACATGGTCGAGCAGTTCCTCTTGGGAGATGACGACACCGGGTTGGGCCATGAAGTAGCGCAGCAACGCAAACTCTTTGGAGGTCAAGCTGATCGGCACACCGGCTCGACTCACCGCATGGGCCGCGGTATCGAGTTCGATGTCGCCGACGCGCAGCAGCGATCCCGACGAAGCCGCGTCGCGCCGCATCAAGGTGCGGATGCGAGCCGACAGCTCGGGAAACGCGAACGGTTTCACCAGGTAGTCGTCGGCACCGTCATCGAGGCCGGCGACACGATCGGTGACTTCGTCGCGGGCGGTCAGCATGAGAATCCGGGGAGGTTCATCATGATGCGGTTCGGCACGAATCGCTCGGGTCACCGCCCGGCCATCCATCCTCGGCATCGTGATGTCCATGCAGATCAGGTCATAGGGAGTGAGCCGAGCCTTGTCCAAGGCTTCTTCGCCGTCGTGGGCAAGATCCACGGCGTAGCCCTCGCGGCGCAGGCCGCGGGCGATTGCTTCGGCAAGTTCAACTTCGTCATCGACGACGAGAATGCGCACCAGCCAAAACTACCGGACGAGATCGTCGACGCTCGGGCGGGGCGAATGGTTGGCCGCCGCCGCACACGTGGGGCAACCGAATCGCTCGTAGCGACGGCGAAGCCCATCGGCGCGTGGGCGCCTCTACCCTTGGAATCTCGCGGCATCGACCCTTGGGTCGGCCGCAGACCCACCGTGGCCGAGACCGGCCTTCTTCGACCTGAGGATCCGATGGCGAACGATTCGACTCCACCACCTCCGAGCGGCAGCCCGTCTTCGTCGACACCGCCGCCGCCATCTGGATCGAATCCACCGCCGCCCCCTCCCCCAACGAGCCGGCCGGCACCTCCGCCGCCGGTCCCGCCGGACTCGCCCGCGACCCCACCGGCACCGTCGTCGTTTACCGCAGCAGCCGCACCCGCGGGGCTGCCGGCCACCCAAGCGACCCAGCTGGCATCGACCACCGAGCAACTTCCCGCCACACCGCTCGAAGAGGTCCTGTTCGAGGTCAAGCGCGTTGTCGTGGGTCAGCAGCGCATGCTCGAACGCATCTTGGTGTGCCTGATCGCGGGCGGCCACTGCTTGCTCGAAGGTGTCCCAGGGATCGCCAAGACGCTGTCGGTCGAAACCTTGTCCAAGGTCGTCGGCGGCTCGTTCGTGCGCCTTCAGTTCACGCCGGACATGCTGCCGGCCGACATCGTGGGCACCCGCATTTGGCGAGGCTCGACCGAGACGTTCGACATCGAGCTGGGCCCACTTCGGGCGAACATGGTCTTGGCCGACGAGATCAACCGTGCCCCGGCCAAGGTCCAGTCCGCGCTGCTCGAGGCCATGGCCGAGCGCCAGATCAGCATCGGCGGACAGACGTTCCCGTTGCCCAAGCCCTTCATCGTTTTGGCCACGCAGAACCCGATCGAGTCCGAGGGCGTCTACCCGCTGCCCGAGGCTCAGCAGGACCGCTTCCTGATGAAGATCGTCATCGACTACCCGACCCCGGCAGAAGAGGTCGAAATTGTCCAGCGGATGGGCGTGAACCCCCCACAGGCCGGTCAGGTGCTCACCCTCGACGAACTCATCGAACTTCAGGCGATGGCGAACAACGTCTACGTCGATCGAAACGTCGTGGACTACGCGGTGAGCCTCACCCTCGCCACTCGCGATCCGTCGGCCTACGGGCTGAGCGACTTGGCCCCGATGATCAGTTACGGCGCGAGCCCTCGTTCGAGCCTCGGGCTCGTCGCCGCCGCCCGGGCGCTGGCCATCATCCGCAACCGCAACTACGTGCTCCCCCAAGACGTCTTCGATGTTGCCCCCGAGGTCATGCGCCATCGGTTGGTGCTGTCCTACGAGGCGCTAGCTCGGGACATATCCGCCGACCATGTCGTCGCCGGCATCCTGGCTACCGTGCCGGCCCCGCGAGTCGCTCCATCCCAGGAGCCGACCTACGGTTCCAGCGCAGCTGGCTGAGGTCTGACCATTCATGGCCCTCTCCCGTCCTCGGTTCGGGCGATCGTCTCGACCCGACGCCGAACCCAGCTACGAGCACCCCTGGCTCGATCGCCGCGAGGCGGTCAGCACGGTGCTGCGTCGGCTCGAGCTCGACATCACGATGCGCCTCGACGGGCTACTGCAGGGTGACTATCGCGGACTCGTGCCGGGCCACGGAAGCGAGCCGGGCGAGACCCGCCGCTATGAGCCTGGCGACGATGTGCGTCGTATTGACTGGAACGTCACCGCTCGCATGCTCGAGCCCTACATTCGCCAGACCATCGCTGACCGCGAACTCGAGACGGCGGTGGCCATCGACTTGACCCCGAGCCTGGACTTCGGCACGGCGAACAGCGAGAAGCGCGACCTGGTTGCCGCGGCGACGGCGGCCATCGGGTTTTTGACCTTGCGGATCGGCAACCGGTTCGGCGCGGAGCTGATCCGTCCGGACGGGGTCGAAAGCGTGCCGGCCAAGCAGGGTCGCGACCATGTGCTTCACATCGTCGAACAGGTGCTGACGGCCCCCCGGGGCGATCACTCCGAAGTATCGCTGGCCGACGGGATCGCCCGACTACGAGGGCCGCACCGTCGTACCGGTCTGCGGGCCGTGATCAGCGATTTCATCGACGACAGCGACTGGGAAACCGAAATCAAACGTGTCGGAATCCGCAACCAGTTGATGGCGGTCGAAATCGTCGACCCGCGCGAGATGGAGTTGCCCAACGTCGGCAGCTTGGCCGTAGTCGATCCCGAAACCGGTCAGCGTCGCGAGATTCACACCGGAAGTCGCCGGGTGCGGGAGCGCTTCGCCGAAGCGGCGCTCGAGCAGCGCGAAGAGATCGCGCAGACATTCCGATCGACCCGTACCCGCCACCTGCAACTTTCGACCGATCGAGACTGGCTCCACGACGTTGTCCGCTTTGTTGCGACCTCGGGGGCCCAGATCCGATGAGCCATGAACCGACGAGCCAGACCTTAAGAAAGAGAACGCAATGAACAGCGGCGATACCGGGCTCTGGTCATCGGGCTTCAACCCGCCCGACAACCTCGAGTTCCTCGAGGCAGGCCGGCTCTGGTGGCTGGCGATGCTTGGTGTGCTGCTCGTGGCCTACGTCGTCATGCAGTTCGTGCGCCGCCGGGCGGCCGTGCGTTTCACCCAGGTCAAGTTGCTCGACAAGATTGCCCCCGAGCGCCCCGGATGG
>CALLPT010000132.1 GCA_938015575.1 uncultured Acidimicrobiales bacterium | reverse complement strand
ACCGGCTGCTCGTTGTCGCACCGGGCGTCTAGCGTTAGACGCCGTGTCCCAGGTCAGCATCGAGGAACTCCAGCGTCGAGACATCTCCCATGCCCGCGCCCGCGACGACGATGATCTCGTCGCCGCCGTGCAATACCTGGTTGATCTTGGAGTGACGCTCGACGAGATCGAGGAGCACGGCATTCAGCGCATGGCTTCGGCTCGCCGCGTCCGTGAGCGGGCATGGCAAGGCACCGACGCCGATGCGGCGCTCGCTGGCGTTGGCATCGATCACGAGTTCTCACAGCGCTTGCGGCTGGCGATGGGCCTGGCTGCTGGTAGTGGGCTGGGGCTCACGGCCGACGAACTGGACGCAACGCGTTTCTTCGCCGGTGTTCGCAACATTCTTGGCGAAGAAGAAACCTTGTCGATGGTGCGCGTGATCGGCAACAGCAGCGCCCGAATCGCTCGAGCAACCGCTTCGATGCTGCGCGTGAACTTCTCCACGCCGATCGACAACTCGCCCGCCCCGCTCGTCGACGCCGTCGTCGCGTACACCCAACTGATCGACTCATCGCTGCCGACCTTCCTCGAAGCAACTGGCACCTTGATCCGCCGCCACTTGGCCGGCTTCATCGCCGACGAAGGCTTGGAGCTGCGGGTCGACGAAACCCGGAGCGCGGCCCTGCAACGCCTGGTGATCGGGTTCGCCGACCTCGTCGGCTTCACCGCGTTCACCGAGGCCGCCGATGCTGAACAGTTCATGGACGTCATCGGCCAATTCGAGTCCGAGGTCCAAGAAATCGTGGTGGCCAACGGCGGCACGGTCGTCAAAATGATCGGCGACGAGGTCATGTTCGTGACCCAGCACACCGACGAAGCCGTTCGAGTCGCACGCCAGCTCACGTCAGTCTGTCGCGACATCGCCGGGCTCGACGGCATGCGCGTCGGGTTGAGCCGAGGCGAGGTGATCAACAGCGGCGGCGACTACTACGGCACCATCGTCAACATCGCTTCACGGATCGTTGGCATGTCGTTCCCTGACTCGATCGTCGCGACGCAGTCGTTCGTCGACGCGTTGCCCGGCACGGTTGCGCGCACTCCGCTTGGTCCGCACGAGCTGCGTGGCATTCGCGACCCAATCGAGCTCTACCGGATCGATCGGCTCCGGGTCCACGGCTAATCGCCCTGCGCAGCACTGCCGCTACCCCACCGCAAACCGCTTCCTCCGCTAGCTCCGCAGGAGTCGTCGAACAGGTCACGACGGCGAGCTGGGGTTCGTGAGTGACTAACGTCGGTGCATGAACGTGGTGAGCGCATGAGTCCGGGCGTCAACATGAGTGCCGAGGCGCTCTCGAACTTCGTAGCTGCCATCTTCCGCGACGCCGGCTGCAGCCCTGAAGAAGCCAGTCGCATCTCGGACAATCTCGTCGAGGCGAACCTCACCGGCCATGACAGCCACGGCGTCGTGCGGGTGCAGCGCTATGTACACATGCTCGACGAAGGCATCGTGCATGCGGACAAGACGCCCGAGACGGTGATGGACGGCGGTTCGATGCTGGTGCTCGATGGCCAGTTCGGGTTCGGGCAGACGATCGGACCGATCGCCGTCGACGCCGGTATCGACCGGTGCCGCGAGCATGGTCTCTCCGCGGTCGCTCTGCGCCATTCCGGTCACTTGGGGCGCATCGGCGCATTCGCCGAACGCGCCGCGGGCGCGGGGATGGTGTCGATGCACATCGTGAATGTCGCCAACAGCCGACTCGTGGCACCGTTCGGATCAGCAGCGCGGCGCATGGGAACCAACCCGTATGCGTTCGGAGTTCCACGTCCCGACCATCGGCCGGTGATCCTCGATTTCGCAACGTCGATCGTCGCCGAAGGCAAGACGGCCGTCGCCGCCCAGGGTGGGCCACCCGTTCCCGACGATGCTCTCGTCGGTCCCGACGGAGTGACGGGCGACCCGGCCGCGCTCTATGGCGAGATCGTTCCCGGCGAGCGACCTCGTTCGCTCGACGGCCCTGGCGCCCTGCGCGCCATGGGCAACCACAAAGGCTCCGGGCTCTCGGTGATGTGCGAACTACTGGCGGGTGCGTTGACCGGCTCCGGTACGGCCGGGCCCGATGTCGTGCCGTTCTGCAACGGCATGCTGTCGATCTACATCGATCCCGAACGCATCGACATCGACGAAACGTTCGCCGCCGACGTCACCTCGTACGCCGACTGGTACCTGGCGGCCGAGCCTCTCGACGACAGCGAACCCGTGCTGCTTCCCGGTGACCGCGAACACCAGCGTCGCTCCGAACGGATGCGCGACGGGCTCGACCTTCCCGGCGACCTCTGGATCAGTATCTGCTCAGCGGCTGACTTCACCGGAACGCCACTGCCCGAAACAGGAGACCAGCGCTGATGGATGCCGAACTGTCGCGCCGCCGCTTCCTTCGCTACGCGGCCGCACTCGGAGTCACAGGTCCAACGCTCGCGGCCTGCGGCGCATCTGATCCCATCGCTGCCCCGACCGGCCCGACCGCGGCGCCGGTCGCCACGACCGCGCCGACCGCGACCCCGAATCCCGACCCGACCGCAACAGCCGCTCCGGACCCGACGGCGACACCTCCCGAGGCTGTCCCCACGACCGAGGCTCTTGGCGTCGAGTACGACCCGTCACTCGGCTATTGGCGCCAAGGCGGCTTCGTGCCGGTGACCGATGAGCTCACCGAGTCAAACCTGGTCGTCCGCGGCAGCATCCCCGCCGCTCTCAATGGGTTGTATGTGCGCAACGGCACCAACGCGTTCGGCGCCAACGCGCACTGGTTCTTCGGCGAAGGCATGGTCCACGGCGTCGAGTTCGCGAACGGCAAGGCCGTGACGTATCGAAACCGCTTCGTCAAAACACCGGTCTACGAAGCCGCCGCTTCCGGCGGAAGCGACACGCTCTCGATCCCGGGTCAAACGAACACCCAGAGCAACGTGAGCGTCGTCAGCCACGGAGGCCGGTTGTGGAGCCTCGGCGAAATCGGATGGCCGTACGAACTCGACCCGAGCGATCTGTCGACCATCGGACCAGAGAACTTCGGTGGGGCACTTGGCAACAACCTCACCGCACACCCCAAAGTCGACCCGGCGACCGGCCTGCTCCATGCGTTCGGCTACGGCATCATCGCACCGCCCTACCTGACGTACTACGTGATCTCGGCAGACGGGTCCGAAATCGTGCATGCGTCACCGATCGAGCTTTCGGCATCGACCATGATTCACGACTTCGCCATCACCGATCGCGATGTGATCTTTTGGGAAGGCCCGGTCCTGTTCGACCTGCAGATGGCCATGGGCGGCCAGCCCATCCCCTATCGCTGGGATCCGACCTATGGCGCTCGTATCGGTGTCATGCCGCTTGGCGGCACCGGTGACCAAATTCAGTGGGCCGAAGTCGACCCGATGTTCATCTTCCACGGTTCGTTCGCCCACCGAGATGGCGACGACATCGTGCTGTACGCATCGCGACTTCCAGACTTCTTCAGTCGATACGACGGCCTTGACGGTCCGAGCCTGTTGACTCGGTTCACGATCAACACAGCGGGCGCCACCCCGACCGTCAGCCAGGAAATCCTGCACGACCTGCCGCTGGACCTGCCTGGCTACGACCGTCGATACTTGACCGAACGCCCCGACCATGCGTGGTATGTGACGACGCAGCAGACCAATGATGGCAACGTCTGGTTCGAGGGCATCACCGGCTACGACTTCTCGACCGGCTCGCTCGACCGCTGGATCAGCGGGCCTGACCTGCAACCGAACGAAGCCTTGTTTGTCGCGACGAGCGACAC
>CALLPT010000131.1 GCA_938015575.1 uncultured Acidimicrobiales bacterium | reverse complement strand
TGGCCTACCGGACTTGATCAGCGACCCGCCGCGGCCAGCGTTTCTCAAGCAGCTCCGCGGCGAGGACGGCCAGGTCCAGCTGGTACTGACGTTTGACGGTTACGTCCACAACATCGGGTCCGGACCACTCGACGTCGTCGGCAACCCCCAAGAGCCCGACGGCATGGTGCAGCGGGTACGCGAAGACGGTGAATGGCGCGACGTCGCAACGCCGACGGTTCGCTACGAAACCGACGATGGACACAACCACTTCCACCTGATCGAAGCGGTCGATTACGTGCTGTGGAACGAGTCGCAAGGGTCGCAAACCGCGGCCGGCTCCAAGATCGGATTCTGTCTGGTCGACTCGGAACAGATGGAACCAGGCACCGATCAGGCCTACAGCGAAGAACTCGACAACTTCTGCCAAGAGAACAACCCCGACGCGACCTCGCTTCGCATGGGCATCAGTTCCGGTTGGCGAGACATCTACGACGCAACCACCACGTTGCAGTGGGTCGACGTCTCCTACACCGCTCCCGGCCGATATTGGATTGGCGCAATCACCGACCCGAACGACGAGATCGTCGAGAGCGACGAGGCCAACAACGCGCTCATCTTCTCGGATCGCCCGGCAATCGTTCCCGGGTGGACGCCCGTGGGCTCGGCTGTCGAATCTGGCGGCGAGACCGTCGAGATCGAGTTGCTGGCCCGCCCGTTCGGCACGGTTGCCGATCCGGTGTATGTGATTGAACGGGGGCCCTCGAATGGCCGCATCGACGTGCCGGTTGGCGCCAAGCTCTCGTCGAACGTGGTCCGCTACACGCCCTCGCCGGGATTCTCCGGCGCCGACGCGATCGAGTTCTCGGTGCGTGACGGAGCGAGCGCATTCCCGATCGAGGCACCGACCGCCTCGATCTCGATCGAAGCGTCGGGTGGCGGTGACGAGTTGACGCCGTCGCAGTTCTCGCCAGGACTCACACTCGACACGACCCTCATCGAGACCGAGGCTGGGGAGCCATTCGAGTTGGCGGTCGACGTCGCCTATATCACTGGCGATCCCGTGCAGTTGTTCGCGGTCGGGCTACCTGCTGGTTTGCGTGTTGATGGCGCCTCGATCGTTGGAAGCGCGACCGCGACAGGCTTCCATGCCGTCGAACTCATCGCGCTCGCGGTCGACGGCGCAACGGTGTCTCGAGAAGTCACCGTCATCGTCAACGAGGCCCCGGCGCCCGGCCTGGTCGCCGGTGTTGACCGGTCGAGCCCGCTGATGCAGACAACACAGATACCGGTGGGCACCGTTTCGCTCGGTGCAAGCTACGAGGCAGACGGGCTGCCTCCCGGGCTTGAGATCGATGCGGCGGCTCCGTTGATCACGGGCACCCCCACCGAAGTCGGCGAGTTCGAGGTCGTGGTCACCGAGCGGGACGAGGACGGCGACGAGCGCACGAGCGCCTTTACCTGGACGGTGCGCCCCGCCGTCGCGATCAGCTTCGCCGTCTAGCTGTACTCCGCCCTCCCCGATTGTCACACCGATCGGCCAAGATGCTGCGGTGCGCTCCTCGACCGAGGTCGAGCCAGCTTGCGACGCAAGGGCACGGCCGTCGCCTCTCAGTACTTGCAGAAGCGACGCCATGTCATCTGAATTTGCCCGGCCATCTGAATTTGCCCGCCCGCTCCCCTTGCCCGATGACGGACCACAAGCGACGCACGCATCTGCCGACCTCCGCGGCCTTCGCCAAGCGCTCCGACGCGAACTTCGACGGCGACGTCCACGCCTGCGAGCCAACGACGAGACAAGCAATCCCGCAGGCGAAAACGGTTCCGCGACTGTCGACGCGCCCGTCGCCGTCTTTGGCTTCGCCAAGGGCCGGTTACATCCCCTGCTCAACGAGGTGACCGAACCGATGATCGGCGAGCTGTCGGCCCAGCCGCTGCTGGGATTGCGCGTTCCCGACCGCTACGACGCCATCGCTGCGGTTGCGGCATCGGTGATGACCACCTCTGAGCGCAGGCACCTCGACGCAACTTTGGCAGTCGCGGTGAGCCGTGCCGGCTCCGAGGTCTGCTTCCTCGACGGCGGCGTCGAAGTCATCGAGACCTGGCAGCCCCAGGGGTGGCTGGTTGACGCGTGTCGCCGTGCACTCGGGCTGGCGACGGATCCAACGACGGCTCAGCCCGTAGATCTGTCACTCGCACTGTGGCTGGACTATCTCCTGGTGGACCTGGTGGAACAGCGGGCGATGTCATGGCAAGACGCCGCAGCATGTTGTCCCGTAACGGGCCCGCCGGGTGCGACAGACCCGATCGAACTCGGTCAGCGACTTGCCCGGACCGTGCCGACATGGTCGGCGCTTCGCCGCGCCGCTGCAGCCGGCGCGCCGATGCCCGTGCCGGTCCGAGCCGACCATGCCGCCTGGATGGATGACCCCATGTTCGCCCGGTGGGTTCTCGGGTTCTTCCCTGACCTCGACGAGCTTCGCAGCGACATCGAATTTTTGGCCGCCGCAGAGATCGCTGACGCCGTCGAGCGCGTGATCACGGTCGCCCGACAGGTCGACTAGCGAGCGACGCGCCGCCTAACTCAGTCGGCGGGTGCTTCGGCGTCGCCGGCTTCGAGGTCACCTTCAGCCGCGGGTTCGATGGCCGGGAGTTGCGAAGCGATACCGGACTCGAAAAGGTTCCGCATCGCGGCACGACCTTCGTTGTCAAGCGTGAGCCAGTCATAGATCGACCCGCCGATTGATCCGGTATCGACCAACGACCGCGCGAATCCATCGAGCTGGTCGACCCGGGCGATGTAAGGCTCGGTCCCCGACGGCGGCGCGTCGATCTGACCACCGATGCCGCCGATCGGATGCACAAGTGCGCCGGGATCGCCCAGGTTCGCTCGAAGCCGGTCGACGCTCTCGGCGTTGTACGTGTAACCGTTCCCGTAGGGCTCGGTGCGGAATGACCAATAGCTCATCGGAAGCCAGACGTCGTAGAGCGGCGCGATCTCGGTCCACGGGAAGTCGGGCCAGAACGTTGGGTTGATCACTTCGGTCTGGACAGGTGGCAACACGATTGCGCCGAGCGGGTCACCGGCGGTCGCTGCTCGCAACAACTGCGACAAGGCAATGAAACGGAAGTTGCGCTCGTCGACTTCGAGACCGTCTTGGTTCCATTCGATGTCGACCGCGACACCGTCGAATCGGTAGCCGAGAGCCTCGAAATTCGATGCCGCTAGCAGGTGCCGAAGGTCCTCGTCATCGTCGCCCCACTTCGGCAGGTACCAGGCGATCACGTCGATGTCGAACTTGTCGGCACGCATGAGGAACTCGGTCAGGATCCAGCGGTCTTCGAGCAGGTCGGGCGACCGGTCATCGAGGCGCCCCGACTGCAGATAGAGCGTCTCGACACCGAACTCGGCCATCTCGAACACCTCGGCGGGCACCAGGGGCGGGACACCGCCGGCCGCATACGGCGGCGAGTAGTCGAAACCGTCGACCCAGGCCCCCAACCCGCGATAGCTCTCGAGGGTGCGATCTTGTGGTTGATGGCGGTTCACCGACACCGGCGCAACGACGGTGGTCTCGATGCGTTCCGACGAGACGGACACGTTGATCTGGCGGGTCCAGAAGAGGGCGATCGCAAGGCCAATGACGACGAACACGGCACTGGCAGCAAGGCCGCGTCGTAGCACCAGTGACTGCACACCGGCACGGTACGTCCTGCGTGGCCGCCGCGGCTGGACCCCCTCCTGGCCGGGGCGGGGTCAGCATGTGACCGCGACCACGGAGAATCGGTTGGAAATCTCGCCCGCTGAGGGTGTATTCCGCGGCTCGGGGCGGCATGGTGGAGTGCTGTCTTCGACGACCTTGGAGAGCAATGACGTACAAAAAGGGTGACCGTGTCGTCTATCCCCATCATGGGGCGGCGGTAATCGAGGACAAGCGCAAGCAGGACGACCCGTTTAATCCGGGCACCCAGCGCGAGTACTTCGTTCTCCGCATGGCGCACGGTGAGATGACCCTGCAGGTGCCAGTCGATAGTGCTGACGATGTCGGCATGCGTTGGCCGATCAGTGGCGATGATGTCGATGACCTCTTCGACGTGCTCAAGAAGCGCGATGTTCGTGAGCCAGCGAACTGGAGCCGGCGCTTCAAGAATCACCAGGAAAAGCTCAAGTCAGGCGACGTCTACCAGGTGGCCGAGGTTGTCCGTAACCTCGCCCTGCGCGACCGCGACAAGGGTCTTTCCGCGGGTGAGAAGACGCTGTACCAAAAGTCTCGCAGCGTGCTCGTGAGCGAGTTGAGCTTTGCGCTCGACGTCAGCGAAGACGACGCCATGGACAAGGTCGACGAGGCCCTCGAGTAACGACCTCGTTTCACGAAATTTCTGAGTGGTGGTTGCGTTGAAGACGCTACGCTGACCGCTCGCAATCGGACGTGGTGTAATTGGTAACACAGCTGGTTCTGGTCCAGTCGTTGGGGGTTCAAGTCCTCCCGTCCGAGCAAGGCTGAGGCTCTTCGGAGCTGAAGCACTCGTCCTGCCCCGTTCGTCTAGCGGCCTAGGACGCCACCCTCTCAAGGTGGTAGCACGGGTTCAAATCCCGTACGGGGTACAGAGATCGGTCCCGGGTGGCATCGCCGCCCGGGATTGTTCGTTTTCGTCGCAGCCCGCAAGTTTGCCGTTGTTCCAACAAATGCGCTGGGACTATGGCGGCGTTCCGACTAGGCTTAACCGCTAACTTTAGGAACAGGTTCCCCATGGCTCACACCACAAATCACGCGTCTGCGCGATCTCGGTATGAGTACCGCGTGTGGGGCAAGCACCGAAAGATCCGCAAAGAGATCGTGCGTCGTGCCGATTCCGAAGCCGTGCTTGAGGAAATCGAGGACTGCTACCTCATCTCTGACGACGAGGAATGGAACGCCAAGGTCCGCGATGACCGCCTCAAGCTCAAGCAGTTGGTGAAACAGAAGCGTGGCTTCGAGCGGTGGGACAGCCAATGGCCCGACGATGTCGACGGCACCCCGTCGCCCTGGGACGATGTCTACAGCCAGCTGCGCCTCGACAAACCGGCCCGTGGCAAGAGCTACAACTTGAACAAGGCAGTGCGCAAGCTCGACGACGAGGCCGGGGTCCAAGCCGTGTTCGTCACCAAACAGCGCAAGACGTACCGGATCGGCAATGTCCGTGCCGAGATCGTCAAGATCGACCTGCGTGACGGCGACAAGCGCCTCCACTCGATCGCGTTACAAGGCAGGGACCTCAAGGAGCTCAAGGCTCTGGTCGGCGACCTCGGTCTCGATGCGGAACCGAATGTGCCCATGCATATCGCGATCGAGCAAGAGTTCGCCAACGTCTGACGGCACGTTGATCGGGCGAGACGCCCGCCACAAAAACTTCCTTCGAAGACCGGGCGAATTCGGCGAGGACACGGCAGCGCCCTCGGTATAGTGCCTGGGTTGAACAGCATCGGTTTCGACCGGTGATGTCCACGGGCTGTGGCGCAGTTTGGCTAGCGCACCTGGTTTGGGACCAGGGGGTCGAAGGTTCAAATCCTTTCAGCCCGACTCAATCTCTCGAGATCCGTTGCAATTGCAGCGGATCTCGAGTGCTTTTTGACGGCGCTTCGCCGCTGGCCCATCGACTCGGAGTGACAGCACCAACACAGTTACTTGCATATTTAGGAAGTTCGCGCGAGCATCAGGGCAGTCATCCGGGAGGGAACTGCTCATGAGCGCTCGAGGAATCGTATGGACCGCTGTCATCGCACTAGCGATGATGCTTGGAGGCGTCTCGGTCGCCTCGGCCCAAGGCGGCGATGATCCTGGCCAGGTGGCCGCCGGCCAAGCGGTCTACGAGATGAGCTGCGCCGGCTGCCATGGTGCAGACGGAACCGGCGTCGAAGGTCGAGGTCGACCCCTCATCGGGATTGCGGCCCAGGGCGACCGAGCCACCCATATCGAAAGCATCGCCAACGGCAAGGGCTTCATGCCGGCGTTCGGCGACCAGCTGGACAGCGGCGAGGTCGAGGCGGTGGCCTCGTTCGTTCGCCTGACATTCGTGGCCGAAGAAGCCGCAGCTGAAGAACTGGCCGAGACAGGTGCCGAGACCTCGGTGCTTGCACTCGTCGGCCTCACGATGGTCGCCGCCGGTGGTCTTCTTGTTCGGGCGAGCCGCCGCGACTGACTCGCCACGCCACAGCTGACATCTCGGACCGCCGCTCGCACGCGCCGGTCACTGACCGCGTTACCGATTGAGCGGGCAGCTCGGATCGGTGCACCCACTGCCGCGGCGGTGGGCCCGCAAGTGGTCGGCGACGCGTGTCAATGCTGAACCGACCGCTTCGAGATCCGAACCAAGCTCGTCGGTAAGCAAGGCTTGCACTAGCGCAGCGTGTGGTTCGGCCGCCGAGCGCAGCGCGGCTGATCCGTCGACCGTCAGGTAGGCCTCGACGCCGCGTCCGTCCTCGGCGCTCTTTCGACGCCCAACCCACCCGCGCTCTTCGAGGCGGGCGACGGTTTGGGAGACCAGCGGCGATGATGCTTCGATCTGGGCGGCCAGGGTCGTCATTCGCAAGGAACCGCCGTGACCGTCGAGGCGCACGAGCACCTCGTACTCGCGATGCGTCATGGCATGATCCGCGATCAAATCCCGTTCGAGCTCCGAGTCCAGAATGCGGGCGGTGTCAAGCAGTCCGGTCCATGCTCGCAGTTCGGTC
>CALLPT010000130.1 GCA_938015575.1 uncultured Acidimicrobiales bacterium | reverse complement strand
TAAGGTGGCTTGATGTCCTCCCCTACTCGACCGGTCGATGACCGGGCGAGTTTCCAGGGTTGGCGGGTCGTTCGCTCCGCGGCCGTGGTGTGGGGCCTGCAATCTCTCGTCTGGATACAGGGGTACGGCAACCTTGCCGTGCAGCTACGGGAGCAGTTCGGCTGGTCGAAGACGTTCTTCTCGATTGGGTTCGCGGCGACCCGAGCCGAGAGCGCCCTCTTGGGCCCACCCCAAGGTGTCGCGCTGCGTCGCTGGGGTGTGACGGCGATGATGCGTCTCGGCGCGGTGCTCATGCAGGTGGGCTACGTGGCGATGGCGCTCATGCAGAACCAGACCCACTTCTTGATTGCGCTCGTCTTCATCGCGCTCGGAAGCACCTTCGCCGGCTTCTTGACGATCACCTCGGCGATGGTCAGCTGGTTCGAACGCAAGCGCGCCCGCGCCTTGTCCTATGCGTCGATGGGATTTGCGATCGGTGGACTCTGCGGGCCGATCATGGTGTTGTTGTTCAGTGCTATCGGCTGGCGATGGACGCTCGCGATCGCCGGCACGGTGCTCTCCGGCCTCGCCTGGGCCATGGCGCCGATCATCGGCTTGTCGCGCGAAGAACTCGGCGAACACCGCGACGGCATCGAGCCCTCGATTGCAGCCGCGATGCCCAGTGCCGAAGGCGTGCAAGCGAACGACTTCACCGCCGCCGAGGCCTTGCGCACACGGGCCTTCTGGATGATTGCGCTCGGCCACGGCTCGGCCCTACTGGTCGTCAGCGCCGTCATGAGCCACCTGCAGTTGTTCCTTACCGAGGACCTGGACTATTCGGCACAGGGTGCGGCACTCGTTGCCGGGTTGGTCCCACTGCTGCAGCTCGTCGGGACCGGTCTTGGCGGCCCGCTCGGCGACCGATTCAACAAGCGGGCGATCGCAGGAGTCGCCATGCTCGGACATGGCATTGGTCTGCTGCTGCTCACCTACGCGCAAAACCTCTGGATGATCGCGGGCTTCATCGTGCTGCACGGATTGGCCTGGGGGACTCGAGGTCCTCAAATGAACGCGCTCCGGGCCGATTACTTCGGTACGACTTCCTTTGGGACGATCATGGGATTCTCGGCGCTCATCACGACAATCGGGGCCATGACAGGCCCTCTCCTCGCGGGCGTGCTCGCGGACGCGACCGGCAACTACCGGACCGGGTTCACGCTGCTCGCGGCCGGCACGATGCTCGGACTCGTGTTCTTTGTCATGGCAACACCGCCGAGTGTCCGGACGGAGAGACCACAATGAGCACCAGCATGACTTCATCGCCCACACCAACGCTCAACACCAACCGCCGTTGGGTGCAGGCCATCTTCAATCTCGGCCGCGGCTTTGCCATGGGTGCCGCCGACATCGTGCCCGGCGTGAGCGGCGGCACGATCGCCCTGATCCTCGGCATCTACGAGCGCTTGTTGGCATCGGTTCGCACCGGCGCTCGTGCGCTCGCTCGTCTTCTTCGGGGTGACTTCGCTGGATTCCGCACCCAGCTGATCAGCATCGAGTGGTCCCTGATCCTGCCACTACTCGCTGGTGTCGGCGCCGCCGTCGTGGCGCTCTCGTCCTTGATCGACCGGTTGCTGGTCGACGAACCCGAGGCGATGGCTGGGTTGTTCTTCGGCCTGGTTGTTGCGTCGATCCTCATTGCCTGGAAGCTGCTCGACGTTCGAGATGGCATGCGCATGGCGGTGTTGGTGGTTGTTGCCGTACTTGCGTTCTTCCTGCTGGGCTTCCAGTCTGGTGTTGCCTCGTCACCGCCGCTGCCGTACTACTTCTTTGCCGGCGCCGTGGCGATCTGCGCCATGATCCTTCCGGGTGTGAGTGGCTCGTTCCTGCTCCTCATGCTTGGCATGTACGGCCCGTTCGTCGGTGCGGTCCACGATCGGCTGCTGCCCGAGATCGCGGTCTTTGGCATCGGAGCGATCACGGGTCTTGCCCTGTTCAGCACCTTGTTGACGTGGGTGCTCGAACGCCACCGCGACACCCTGCTCGCGGCGCTCATTGGCTTGATGGCCGGTTCACTCCGCGTGCTTTGGCCCTGGCCGAACGGCGTCGGCGTTATCGGCGAAGAAGACGAACAGATCAGCGGCACCGGCATCGAGCTGCCGGCCTCGGTCGGCGATGCGGTCGTGCCGACGGTCCTCGCGATTGGCGCGTTCGCGGTGGTGATGATCATCACCGCGCTCGCTCCTGACGAGCAGCACTAGCCCCACCCGACCGGGTTGCCGGCGAACGGGTTGTCGGCGAACGGGTTGCCCCCGACCGAACGCGATCGACAGGGCTGTTGTCGGCTGGCTGTCGTTGGTTAGTTGCGCTCGACGGTGATGTCGATACCCGCGGCGCCGACGCTCGTGGTCACGCCAACAAACCGGTCGGTATCGGTCGACGCGTAGCGCTGACCCGGATCACTCACGGTCACGTTGTAGTTGCCGGTGGCAAGTCCTTCGATGCGGTAGGTACCCGTCGTCGTTGTGTACGAGCAGGACTGTGTCCCGATGACCGGCATCGTGGCACACACTTGGAGGCCGAAGATGGCCGTGCCGGTCGTACCGTCGGTGACCATGCCGGTCACCGTCGACGGGTCGCCGGGAAGCGCTGCTCGGTTCGCCGACCGGGGCTCCTCGATCGGCGCCGGTGCGTCTTCGATGATCGCTTCGACGACTGCGGGCACCATCGCTGCCGTGATCCCGGTGGTGATGGCCGGCGATTCGACATCGACGATCTCCGTCACCGGGGTATAGAGCCCGGCGGGGTCGCTGATCACCAGCGTGTGGGTGCCCGACGCGAGGCCGTCGATTACGAAGCTTCCGAGTCCCGAGGTGCGAACACACGTCGCTTCTGCGACCTCGCTCGTCGCGCACACGTCGATGTCATACAGACCGGCACCGCTGGCTTGGTCGACAACGTCACCGGTGATGGATCCGAGCGCCTCGACCATGTGCAAGTCGGCGCCGACAAGCTCGATGTCGTCGAGTGCCATGCCGAGGTCGTCACTCACGGTCTCGACCGCAAGCTCGAGCGGCACCGCAACGGTGGCATCACCCGAGGAGCGGAACGTCACCGTCAGGAAGTCATCGACTTCGCCAAAGCCGTTCACGCTCAGGCCCGCGAACTTGATCCGGCCATCGACCACATTGCACGCGCCCGGGATCGAGAGTTGGCAACTTTCGGCCGACACCACATCGGAGTCAAACGACAGTTCGGCCGACAGGGCCGCGATACGAGAGGTTCCCGGGTCGAGCGCCACCGTCACCGTGCTGAGGTCATCGTTCGCCGGGCTTGTCTCGATGGTGAACCGGGCCGCCTGGTTTCCCTGTGCATCGACCAAGGCAGGTGCTGCGAAAAGCACCAGCGCAGCCAGGGCCGCGGCTACTGCGCTGCACGCGACCACGATCGAGGGGCGGACGGGCGACTGCATGGTGTCCAGGCTACTCAAGGGACGGCCTTGGCGGCTGTAGGCAGAAGCCTGTACTGCTGTCACGCAGGGTGAGAAGTTGACCTCGCACGGCGCCCTGTGGCGACCAATCCGACCAAAAGGCCCAGAACCGCAACGATGGCCAGCGGCACGAGCCAGCCAGAACTCGAGCCCTCGGGGTCCTCTACTGGCGGCGGCGATCCCGCAACTTCCTGCGCGGCCGCACCAACAAGATCGATGCCATTCACGTCGGTGCCTTTGGTGATCACGAGCTCTGCGCCGACGGGTTCCGCGGCGAATTCCAGCTCGGCGAGCACGGACGGTTCCTGCCATCCAGTCAAGTTGAAGGCAACGATGCGCACGACATCGTCGATCTGAGCGCACGCACCCGAGCCCGAAGCAAGGACGCACTCGCCCGAGGCCAGCGGGGGTACACCGCGTAGCTCGATATCGATGGTTCCAACCGGGGTCGTGATGTCAGCGATTCCGACGGTGATCACCTTGCCCTCGGCCTGGGCGGTAATCGTGTAGGCGCTTGGCTGGCTCGCCTGAGCATGCGGAGTCGCGGCGGCGATCAGCACGACGGCAAGCATCAGCGCAATCGACCATGGCTTCGGTGTGCACCTCGGTCGCGCAGTGTCGGACATCAGAACCCCAGCACCTTCGCGGCGAGCACGTCAGATCAGTTTTCGGACTCCCGGCGGGAAGCGACCATCAGGACGCCACCAATGCTCAAGAGCAGCACCGAAAGAGTGGCAAGGAGTGGTGTGCTGGCGCCCGTTCGAGCCAGGCCCGGACCGGTTTGGTCGACGGTTCCCGTACTCGAGCCAGTGGTAGCGCCCGAGGTGCCCGCTGATGACCCCGCACCGGTAGTGCCAAGGTCTTGGTTGGCTTCGCCGCCAGCGACGAGTTCGAGAGGTTCGGCATCGGGCACGACGAAGGAGGCCTCGAGGCCCGAGAGCGTCAACCGGTCCGGCGCATTGTTGAATCGACCCGGGTCAGCCAGCGCCGTCGGCTGCGTGGCTTGGGTCGGCGAGGCGGTCGAGGTCGCTGTGGGCGCAACGGTCGCGGCGGGGGTCGCCGTCGCTACTGGAACCGGCGTTGCCGTTGCCGGAACTGGCGTCGCCGTCGCAGGAACTGGCGTCGCCGTCGCAGGAACTGGCGTCGCCGTCGCAGGAACTGGCGTCGCCGTCGCAGGAACTGGCGTCGCCGTTGCC
>CALLPT010000129.1 GCA_938015575.1 uncultured Acidimicrobiales bacterium | reverse complement strand
CATGACCGGTGCCATCGTGAGCGTCGACATCCAAGGCCGAAACGGCCAATCGCTCAAGCAGAAGTGGGAGGCAGGCCCTGTCACCTATCTGGGGCTCATGACCCAAGGCTTCCCGAACCTGTTCATGATCACCGGCCCCCAAAGCCCCTCAGTGCTTTCGAACATGGCCGTTTCGATCGAGCAACACGTCGAGTGGGTGACCGACTGCATCGCCGCGATGAGCGCCGAAGGAACCACGACACTCGAACCAACCGAAACGGCCGAAGCTGGCTGGCAGGTTCACGTCGCTGATTGTGCCGGGATCACGATGTTCGAGCAGACGGACTCGTGGTACATGGGAGCGAACGTGCCCGGAAAGCCCCGAGTATTCCTGCCCTATGTTGGCGGGGTCGGCAACTATCGCGCCGCCTGCAACGAGGTCGTCGAGCGCGATTGGCTCGGGTTTGTGCGCGGCAACGAGGCCGGTGAGCGATGCAGCGATGGCCTCATTCGCGAGCTGCAACCCGATGTCGCGCTCTTGCTGCAGGCGATGGCCGAGATGGAGCTTCCGGCCATGGAGTCGCTCTCGCCAGAACAGGCTCGAGAGTTCGCCGCTGCCGGCGCAGCCGCAGCACCGCCGGGACCCGAGGTCGGCGAGGTGATCGACGGTGTCTTCCCCGGAGCCGACGGCAACGACTTGAACTACCGCCTCTACCGGCCGGCTGGCGACGGACCCCACCCGGTGATCGTCTATTGGCACGGCGGCGGTTGGGTGATTGGTTCCTACACATCCAACGACGGCCTGTGTCGCGACCTGTGCGTTCGGACCGGCGCGATCGTGATCTCATGCGACTACCGCCATGCCCCGGAGCACCCGTTCCCTGCTCCGGTCGACGACGCGTGGGCTGCGCTGCAGTGGGTCGACGCGAACCGCGCCCAGCTCGGAGCCACCGAGCAGACCGTGTTAGCGGGCTGGTCGGCCGGAGCGAACCTGGCAGCGGTCATGTCGCAGCGAGCTCGGGACGAAGCCGGTCCCGCTCTTGCCGGCCAGGTACTTATCACCCCGGTGACTGACTGCGATATGACGCGAGCGTCGTATCAAGACAACGGCGAGGGCTATGTGCTGACGGCCTCGCTGATGACCTGGTTCTGGGATCACTACTGCCCCGAGGACCAGCGATTGGATCCGCGAGCCTCACCGTTGCACGGCGACTTGTCCGGGCTGGCGCCGACGATCGTCGCCACCGCGCAATTCGACCCGCTCAGAGACGAGGGTGCTGCCTACGTCGAAGCACTTGCTGCGGCAGGAAGCCCGGCTATGCACTTGCCCCAACGAGGCCAGATTCACACCAGCATCGGCGCGGTCGGCACGCTGATTTCGCCGGCCACATGCCGGGCCGAGATCGCCGCCGCCATCACCGATCTGCTCGACTGAAGCTTCGGCGTAGGCGAGAGGACTCATGCGATCAGCCCTGTGGCTCGTTAGTGTTGTCGCGTGAAGTCTCGTGCAACGTTTCGGTCGTTCCTTGTCGCTGCCTTGCTTGGACTCCTGGTCGTAGCAACCGGCTGGTCGGCGGGACTGCTTCCCCAGGCACAGGCCCAGGGAGGCGATTTCGAGATCAGCGTCGATTCGGCAGTCGTGCTTGACGGAGCAAGTGGCGATGTCACGTTGCGGGTGACCCCAGGCGCCGCCGCACCGGCCGCGATGAACGGCTCGGTCGCCTACAACGACGCGGAGCTGACGGTCACGGCGTGCACGATGATCATCGCGGTCGGCGACTGCAACATCGATACCGATGGCCTCGTCAAATTTTCGGCGATCGATCCGCAAGGCTGGTCGGAGATCAGCGACTTGTTCGTGATCTCGGTTCAGAACACGGGGCTCGCATCAGGCGAGAGTCCCCTCACGCTCGCCACCACCACCGTCGTCGACGCCTCGAGTCTCGAACTCTCCGGTGAGCTCGTGTCGGGTGTCATCAGCACCGTCACCCATGGCGACGTGAATTGCGACAATGCGGTGACCGTGGTCGATGCCTTGCTGATTGCCCAATACACCGTCAGCAACCGTACGGGTGTCGACTCGTGCCCGCTGCTCGACGTGACCTCCGAGGTGCTCGTGCCGACGATCGACGTGAACTGCGATGGCGCGGCGAGCATCGTCGACGCCCTCGTGATCGCCCAGTACTCGGTCGGTAACCGCACCGCGACGACGACCTGCCCGTTGGCAGACCCGACGAGCCAGATCTATCTCGGTCCGTAGCGGGCGTCGCGAGCGTGCAGTCGCTCGATCGGGATGAAGTCCAGGTCGAAGCCAAATGCCCGCGGTTCGACGACCGACAGTGCCTCGGGCGTCCGCAGCATTGGGGGACAGCCGACGCCCAGCACGCTGACTCGCTGCCCATAGCGCAGCCGCTCAGCATTGATCGGCTCGGTCGTTTCGTCGTCGACAACCGTGATCAGATCGGGCACTGACGCCACGACCTCGGCGCCGATCCGCGCGACCAAGAACTCGTTCTTTACGTCGAGCAGCAGGTTCGGCTGCGACGTCTCGAAGGACTCGATCGTGACATGGCCAACGTCGTAGCCACCGACGATCGACGTCGCGTGGTCGACGACCTTGCCGCTGTAGAGGTGCTCGAAGTGCCCGAAGATCGAGCCTGCGAACAACGCTCGTAGCGGGTCGAGTGCCTGGGTCGTGCGTCCTCGGGATTCGCGCAGAACCCTTCCGAGCTCAATCGAGAAGCTGACCGTGGCCGGCACGATGCTGTCCTTGAGCTGGCGGCCCGTCATCGGATGCTCGACCGCGGTGACCATGCCACCACGCTCCGCCGAGACTTGACGAACTTGGTGTTCGTAGTCGAGGGGATTGTCGGCATCGAGCACGATGGCATTGCCTGCGTAGTCGAGCACCACCGCTGGGGTCGCCGAGACGCCTGCGATTGAGTAGGTCATCATCTGGGCCTCGGGCAGTGCCCGTCCCATGCCGTCGCCATCGACCACCGGCAACCCGAGTGCGGCACCAGCGATAAGTGGTATCAGCGAGTTGCCGCCTCCGATTTCGAACGACACCAACGCGTCGATTGGTGTGCCCACCTGTTCTTCATAGGCCTGGATTGCACGCTGGGGTTCGTCGATCGACATGAGCAGCTCGAGGCCAGCCGAAGGTGCGCCGACGTTGCCGACCGTGACGACGGTTGCGTCGTCGGGCAATGCAGCGGCTGGGATCAGCTCGACGGGACCGAACTCGGTGAGGGCGGCTCGCGCGGTCAGCATCGCGACGTAGGGGTCGCCGCCGCCACCGGTGGCGAGGAACACGGCGCCGCGAGCGAGATCTTCGAGATGGTCAGCCGTGAGCTTCATTTTTTCCCGGTCCCTGGTGCGCGATGTCTCCGACGACCTTGACCCGCACCCGATTGACGGCGCCTTCCATGTACGACATCGCGATCTCTTCGACGTCGGCGGTACGAATCGATGCCGCGTCGGCCCCGGCAGCAACCGCCGATGCAGCCGCTGATGCAGTGACCATCTCGATCGCCTCGTCTCGGGCGACATCGCGGTACGAGACGAGCTGCTCGGCCTCGCCGCCGATTTGGGCTTGGGCAGCACCGATGGCGTTGGCCACGCCGGCGTGTTCGGGGCGCACAACTCTCGATGCGCTGCGAAGATCGCTGTCGACGAGTACCGCGCCGCCGCCAACCAGCACGACGGGCATCGGATCTTCGTCGGGGCGCATGCGGTCGATCGCACGGTCGAGCATCTCGGTGATCGTGGCTCGTGCCCGATCGATGAGCTCGGGCGACAGGTGTTCGACGAGGTGTGGGTTGCCGATGTCGGCGTTTCCTGCGGCCACGACAATGTCGGTGGCGGCCAGCGTGGACCCGCCAAAGGCGAGGCCGTCCTCGACCAGACGGTGGCCGAGCGACTGCGGACCGACGGTGCGGCCGTCATCGGACACCAGGCTTCCGCCACCGAGCCCAAGCGTGAGCAGATCCGGCATGCGGAAGTTCGTGCGCACGCCGCCGATCTCGGTGATGGCGGTCGACTCACGCGGGAACCCATCACGCAGCACGCCAATGTCGGAGGTCGTGCCGCCGATGTCGACGACGATGGCGTTCTCAAGCCCGCTGAGCAGGCCGGCGCCTCGCAGCGAGTTGGTCGGGCCCGAGGCGAACGTGAGGGCCGGGAACGACTGTGCGAACGATGCGTTCATCAACGTTCCATCGTTCTGGCTGACGAAGAAGCGGCAACTGAGTCCGCGACCGCGCACAGCGTCGGTAAACGAGCCGACAACCCGCTCGGCGAACGGCAGCAGCGAGGCGTTGAGCAGCGCAGCATTCTCTCGTTCAAGAATGCCGAGGCGTCCGAGGTCATGCGATCGCACGATGCGCAAGTCAGGAAGTGCGGCGCTGATGCGATCGGCGACCGTGACCTCGGGTTCGGCGTTCATCGGGGAGAACGCCGAGGTGATTGCGACACATTGCAGGTCGGAAGCGGCGAGCTCCGCAATGAGGCGGTCGACCTCGGCATCATCAATGTCCGCGAGTGGGCGGCCGTCGTACAGGTAGCCGCCCTGTAGTACCCACGCGTGATCGCCGAGTGCAGCCGCGACGTCGTCGGGCCATCCGACCTTCGGCTCGAGGCCCTTGCCCGAGGGCGCAGCCAGGCGAATGGCGCCGACGGGCACGAGGTGTCGGCGCTCGACCACGGCGTTGGTGAACTGGGTGGTCCCGAGCATGACAGCGGTGACCTGGTCTTCGCTGCCTGGGTGATCGGCGAGGACTTGTTCGAGCGCGTCCATGACGCCGGAGATGACATCGGCCGTGGTCAGCGTTTTCGTCGCGGCGAGAAGTTCGGTGCCGCGGACAAGGACCGCGTCGGTATGGGTGCCGCCGACGTCAATGCCAATCCTCAACACTGCTGCCTCACCATTGCTGCCTCACCATTGCGCTGCTTGCAAGAGCTCTCGGGTGT
>CALLPT010000128.1 GCA_938015575.1 uncultured Acidimicrobiales bacterium | reverse complement strand
GGGTGAAGATGCGAACTTCGTCACCGGAGCGGTGCACCTGGATTCGTGCACCGTCAAGTTTCCACTCGACCGACACGCTCCCGAGTTCCTCGACCGCGCCCGCAACGGTCTCCGCAGTGGCGGCCAGCATCGGCTGTACGGGGGTTCCGACGCGCAACCGAACGGCCGCCAGGCCATCTGCGCCCTCGCCGAGCGCGATCACCGATGCTTCGCCCAAGTCGCCGGTAAGCATCGCGGCGCGGCGAACCTGCGCAGCTTTGACAGCCGCGGCCTTTGCCACCGCTTCGGTGACGACACCGGCGAGCGCACCTTGGCGAATACCGCCGCTCAGCAATTGACGGATCATGTCTGCTTCAGGCGCCGTTGCCCGCCCCAGCAACGACGAGAGTTGTTCGGCCCGGGCCGCTACCGAACCGGCACCGGTTGTGGACTGCAACTCGTCGATCGCCCGATCGACCTCGCCGACCGTGAGTGTCGCCTCGTCTGCGGGCGTGAAGTCGACCGATGTCGCCGCCCGCCAACCGGTACCGATACGCCCCTGACGCAGCGAGCCCGACAAGAACCCGACGGCCGGTTCGATCTCGTCGGGCGCCAAGCGCTCGATCACCTCGGCCAACGCCGTGGTCTTTTCGCTTCGCTTCGCCGTGGCCGCCACGACGGCCGACGCGGCGGCGATCTCGGAGAACAGCATCAGGCCGAGACTCTCACAGCCAGGCACTGTCGTGCTCAGCCTGGGCCGTGTTCGATCAGGTCAGTCAGTGAGTGCGGCGACCGAAGCTCGAAACGACTCGAGCGCGTCGCGGTCGCCTCGGTTGGCAAGATGGTCAACGACGAGTTCGTACTCGCCGTCGACCTTGAGTTCTCCGCGCATATAGGCGAGCAGCGGCGAGACCTCGCCAGCGAGCACCGGTTCAAGCCGCTTGCCCTTGGCCGCAAAGGTCACCTGCACCTCTTCGTCATCGGTCTCGGCGACAAACTTGCCAGGCACGAGCGACGTGAGCTTGCCGTCGACAACCCGACCGTGGGCTCGAACCTTGCCGGGTGCTTCGGTGATCTCGGCATCGAATACAAACGAGACGCCGGGCACTTCGGGTAGCTCCGCGGCGACTTCGAGCGCCGCCGCGAACCATTCGTCGCTGAATCGTTCTGCCATCAGTGTTCCTCGGGGTTGATGCCGGCGAACAGGTCAGTCTCGGTGCCGCCAGCTTCGACACCGACCGCCACACGAGACCACATTCGACGGAAGCATTCTTCGTTGTTCAGTTCGGCCATCACATCGTCGGGCAGACCAAACCAGAACTTCGATGTCGGATCAACCTGGGTTTCGTGGGCGAGCAGCGCATTGGCTCGCCGCTCGTAGAAGCCGTCGCAGTCAATGCGAGTCGTGATCAGGTGATCGAAGTCGGGGCGATCGAACCACCAGTCTTCGAACGGTGATTCCATCTCGAGCTCGTGGAACTTCTCGTGCATGCGGACCATGCGGGCTCGAGACCAGAGCGAGTTGTAGAGCTTCTGCACCTGCCACGGTTCGCCTTCGATGTCGGCGTCGGCCGATGCGGCGACCGCGATCGCCGGGTCGGTGATGTGCCAGACCCGCACGTGGTCGGGATGGTCATAGCCACCCATCGGATCGCCGTAGCTGATCACGACGTGAGGTCGATGCCGTCGAATCAGCGCCGCAAACCGTTCGGTCGATTCGATCACTGGGGCGGCCCAGAAGCAGTCCTCGTGCTTGTTGGCCTCGCTGTCCTTCATGCCCGAGTCGCGATAGCCGAGCATCTCGACCGTCTGGTAGCCGATGATGTCGGTCGCCGCCTTGAGCTCGCGCATGCGCACGGCCGGCAGGTCGGCGATCACCTCGGGGGTGTTGACCGCCTCGTTGAGGATGTCGCCTTCTTCGCCGCCGGTTGCGCAAACCAGGGTCGCTTCGACCCCGTGGTCGCTGTACTTGGCCACCGTCGCTGCGCCTTTTGACGACTCATCGTCGGGGTGTGCGTGGATGCTGAGTAGGCGCAGGCCCGCCCACTCGTCGGGTGCAAGATCGTGTGACGTCGCCATCGCCCGAAACGCTACCGCCCTGCGCCCACCACCGTTACGCCGGACCGACGTTGTTTGGCGGAGCCAAACCGGGCGAGCAGCCAGCGCCCGTCACACGTGTCAGACACCGTTACGCCCCGCGACGAACGGCCGTCACCGGTGTCAGACACCGTTACGGTCCGTTAGGCGTCGACGGGGATGAGTTCGTCTTCGCCGCTCTCGTCGTTGCGCAGAAGTCGCCACCCGAACCGAGCGGCCAGTTGTTCACGCCCTTCGTCGGGGCCGCTGGCGATGATCTCGTCATGGGCCAGGAGCTGCTGGGCGCCACTGGGCCGGTAGAAGTACCGGCTCCCGCGCCGAAGCGCCAGCACCGTAAACCCTGGCTCGAGGTTGAGTTCGAGTTCGGCGAGCGTGCGACCTTCGGCCGCAGCTCCCGGAGCGATGGGCAGCTCCACGACGACTTCGTCGCTCTCGCCGAGTGCGAGTTCCAGGATCGGATGCACCGATTCGCCTTGCTCGACGACCCAGGTCATCTGCCGGGCTTGGTCGCCCAAGTCCTCGGCCACCCGGGCAAGATGCAACAAGCCTCGCAAGGGCGAGGGATCGAGGTCTTCCTTCGCCGCCCGAAGCACCCAGAGCTCCAGTCGGTCGTTCATCGAATCAAGGCGGGTTTCGAGCTTTTGCACCTCGGCGGCAAGTCCGCGATTGTTCAGCACGAGCGCCGAGTACGCGAGGCCAACGGCTGCCTCGCTCAGGTCCTTCATCTCGACCAGCAGGTCGACGGCCCGGTCCAGATCCGAGATCCAGTGGTCCTCGGGTGGCCGGGGCGGCTCCCACACCGGCGCTGCAGCAAGTTCGCGCAGCCGCACGATGCCTTGGGGACTCCCGCGCAAGAACAGCACGTCGCCTGGCGACATGATGAAGTCACCGCCAACGTTGGTGATCCATTGGCGACCACGCCGGGTGGCGAAGATCCGCATGCCGGTGGCAACCGGCAGCTCGAAGTCGGCGACCGGACGGTTCGCCATGTGCGACCCCTCGCTCACCAGGACCCGATGCGAGACCTCGGCCGCGTCGCTCAAGTCGGCCACGAGTTCGGCCGGAATGCCAAGTCGATGGGTCATGACACGCGAGATGTCGACGGCATCGTTGGCGATGCGCTCGATCGCACTCACGACCTGCAACACCGAGGACATGCCTTCGGCGTCGCGCGGGCGCCGCACCGCAAGCACACAGAGTTGACGCATGTCGTGCACCAACTCGTTCATCTGTTCTTCGAGCTCGCCGACTTCGGCCGCCATCTCTTCGCTGCCGAAGTACACCGACGCGTAGGCGATGTCGACCATCAGTTCGCTCAGGTTCTTGGCCTCGGCCAGCATGGACCGCAGGTTGTTCGGACGTTCATCCATGAGTTCGGTCTCTCAACATAGTTCCGTCGTCGAAGCAGGTGTTCGCCACTGATCGGTCATAAAAAACCCAGAAGATTGATGGCGAGGATCAGGGTGAAGGCCCCGAGCAGGTCGAGCGTGCTCGTGACCAGCGGAATGCCGTAGGTGTCGGGGTCGAGGCCCACTCGCACCGACCCGATCGTGCTGTAGTACGCGACCACCGCCGCGAGGAGCGTGGCGACGGCACCGCCGAGCAGCGCCGCCCCCACCAGCCAGCCGAGGCCCGGGCTGGCAAGGCCGCCTGAGCGGGCAAAGACATGCGCAAGGCCGCCGCAGGCCAAGAACACGGGCACGGCAAGTCCGAGCGATACGCCGATCTCGCGTTGCGCCGCAGCTTCGGGAACCCGCGTGGGCGCCACCATGCCGAGATGCAACTGGCTACTCAACCGGCTCGACAAGGTCCCGCCGAGCGCACCGGCGACCGCCAAGAAGGCCGGCAACATGACCAGCAGGGCCGGGTAGCGGGCAAACGAGTCGAGCTGACGCTCGACGGTCACACCAGCGACCAGATCGAGCACGATGCCGATGACGAGCACAGGCAGCGACTCACGAAGGATCGTTCTCACCTCGGGACGGCCGAAACGAAGCACGGCCCCGGCCATAACTGGCAGCGAGACGATTCCCGCGATCGCGATGATCAGTACGGGTACGTCGAAGCCGACCAGCTGGGCCGCTATCACGAGCGCAGGCACCGTCGCGACATCGCCCATCGCTGTCACGAGTGGAGCGGTCACATTGTCGGGGTCCCAGCCGTAACGCACCGATCCTGCGGTCAACGCAAGCGCGGTGACCACCACCGCGGTAGACGCGAGCAGCCCTCCGACCAGGCTGACAACGATGAACGAGCCGATCGAAATGGAGTTCGCGACCCCGAAAACGACCGCCGCCCCCTTGGCCAGAATGGCCAACAGCACCGAGGTCGCGACCGTCAAGACGGTGGCCGCGATCACGTTCTCGCCGACGACCGACGATGGCCGTAGCGACAGCCGGAACGTGCCGGCGTGAATCGCCGTACCGAGTCGCGACCCGAGGGCGCCGAAGATGTTGCCGCGCAACGCGATGGCCGCCGGGACCATCAACAACAGACCGGGGAGTTCCTCGAGCGTGTCGGTGGCATGGCCAAGCGTGAGCCCGGCGACCAGCGCAACCAGCACCAACAACATGAGTGCCGCGAGGCGTTCCCATACATCGCCGGGGATCCGAACCGGGGACCGCAACATACGAGCGGGGGCGCGCAGAATCCGACGCCGCAGCGGGGTCAGGCGGGTGCGCTCTGCCCTGATCGTTCGCCCTGTCCCGGAAAGCCGATCGTTCGACATAGAGACGGGGGCTCCTTAGGCTCCATCGGAGTCGACGGTAGCGGCCTAGGTCAATCCCCCACGCTGCATAGGACCCCGAGCCCATTTCAGAAAGGATCGGATCAGAAGGCCTAAGTGACGCGGCCCTGAGTCCGACGAATCAATGTGCCCCCACCACAGATCCAAGTCGCCGGGCTCGACGCCCCACTCGTCGAGCCACCCGCAGCACAAGACCGGCGGTCTGAACCTGCACCTGAGCTTGTTCGACCTCATGTCGACTGGTTCAGCTATGCCGATTTTGCCGAGGAAACCCGCACGCATCTGGCCGAACTTCAGCCCGGCGGTTGTGTGGGCGTGCTGGCCGTCGACATCGACCATTTCGAGGCCCTGACCTCGATGCACGACGGTGCGATCGGCACCGAGATCCTTGCCAACACCGCGGCACGCATCCGAGATGCGGTGCGGCCCTATGACCTGATCGCTCGCGTCGACGGCAATGGCTTCGCGTTGGCCTGGCGCCAGGCGACCATGGACACCGCACCTGCCGACATCGGCTCGCGCATCGCCCGCCAGTTCGACGATCCGGTCCCCAGTTCGGCCGGCGATCTGGCTATCACGGTGACCATCGGCGTCGCCGCAGCAACCTTCGACGAGGCTCGCTTCGCCGAGCCCCAAACCCTGCTCGCGCAGGCCCGGGCGGCAGTGGTGGCAGCCCGGGCCCGCGGGCGATCCCGCATCACCGAGTTCGATCCGATCATGCGCGAACACGCGGTGCAGACCTATACGACCGAGCGACAGCTCCGGGTCGCCCTGCGCGACGAAACGCTCACCGTCGACTACCAGCCGATCGTGAACCTGCGCACCGGCAACGTGGTCGCCGTCGAAGCCTTGGCCCGCTGGCAAGACGAACTCTTCGGCCAAGTGAGCCCGGCGCTGTTCATTCCCATCGCCGAGGACTCGGGCCTGATCAACGATCTCGGACGTCTCGTATTGACCGCATCGATTGCGCAAGGCGCTCGCTGGAGCGGCGATCGCGACAATGGCCTTTTGTTGACGGTCAACCTGTCGAACAACCAGCTACTCGATCCTTCGCTCATTCCAATGATCAAGCGGTTGCTGGCCGAACACGATCTGCACCCGAATCAGCTGTGCCTGGAAATCACCGAGTCGGTCGTCATGGCCAATGTTGCTGCCTCGATGACCATCCTGTGCCAGCTCAAGGACCTGGGTGTGGTCTTGGCCATCGACGACTTCGGCACCGGCTACTCAAGCCTGAGCTATCTGCGCCGTCTACCGGTCGACATCTTGAAGATCGATCGTTCCTTCATCCAGTCGCTACACAATCGCGACGACCGTGTCATCGCGAAGGTCATCATCGACCTGGCCCACACGCTGGGCATGACCACCATCGCCGAGGGGGTCGAGGACCCGACACAGGTCGAGGTGTTGAAGGAACTGAATTGCGACATGGCCCAAGGGTTCTTGCTGCATCGCCCCACGCCTGCCGGCACCGTCGACCTGACGCCGGTCGATCTTCGATCCATCCCGGCGATCGAGCACGGGCTCGGCTCGCTCAGCGGAAGTCACGGCTGGTCATTTTTGCCCTGAGCGGCAGATCTGCGAAGCGTTCGGCGATGACATTGATGACGCCCTCGCTGCGCTCAAGGCGTCCGTGCACATAGAGCGCTGGCGCCGTGCCAACCAGGTTGCGATGGCGTAGCCAACAGCCTTTGGACACGACGACGTTGACCAGACCGGTCTCGTCTTCGATGTTGAGGAACGTGGTACCTCCGGCGGTCGCCGGACGTTGCCGATGCGTGACCACACCAGCGATCCAGACCTTGGCGTGCGGATGCGACACAAGGTCGGCCGCGGTGACGACGCCGCGTGAGCGCAGGTCGTCGCGCAAGAACCGAGTCGGGTGGCCATCAGCGGCAACACCGGTCGCCCACAAGTCGGCCTGGGCCAATTCTGCGTCGCTCATGCCGGGAAGCTGCGGGGCTTCGGTTCCGGTGACGATGCCGGCGAGCTGACCCGGCCCGGTCGCCGCAACCGCACCGGCAACCCAAAGGGCCTGGCGACGGTCAATGTTGTCCCCACCCTGCTGTTGCAACCAGTCGAACGCCCCAGCGGTCGCCATGGCTTCGAGGATGCGACGGTCGACACCCGTTCGGCGCCGGACATCTTCGATCGACGCGAACGAGCCGGCTCGACCCCGTTCGGCGACGATGTCGTCAGCCAGATCATCGCCGATATGACGGATCGACGAGATACCCATGCGCATGTCAGGCGCATCGGTCGAACCTTCGAGCGATGCGCCCGCCAAGCTCCGGTTGATACACGGCTGCAGCACCGTGACCCCATGGCGACGGGCGTCTTGAGCCAGCGTGTGCGGGCTGTAGAAGCCCATCGGCTGAGCATTCAGCAGCGATGCACAGAACGCCGCCGGATAGTGGTGCTTGATCCACGAACTGGCGTAGACGAGATAGGCGAAGCTGACCGAGTGGCTCTCGGGGAAACCGAAGTTCGCAAAGGCCGCCAGCTTCTCCCAGATCAAATCGGCGGTCTCACCGACGATCCCCCGATCTTGCATGCCGCCGTAGAACCGGTCGCGCAGTCGCTCCATTCGCATCTGACTGCGCTTGGAACCCATGGCCTGGCGCAGCTCGTCGGCTTCGGCCGCGCTGAACCCGGCAACATCGATCGCCATCTGCATGAGCTGCTCTTGAAACAGTGGAATGCCGAGCGTCTTGGCGAGCGCGTTCTCGAGCAGCGGGTGCAGATAGGTCACCGGTTCTTTGCCGTTGCGGCGACGGATGTAGGGATGCACCGAGCCGCCCTGGATCGGGCCGGGACGAATGAGCGCGACCTCGACGACCAGGTCATAGAACGTGCGGGGTTTGAGCCGAGGAAGCGTGGCCATCTGGGCTCGACTCTCGACCTGGAACACCCCGATCGAGTCGGCCCGACAGAGCATGTCGTACACCTCGTCTTCTTGCGGAATGGTGGCCAGGTCGACCTCGATGCCGTGATGGTCGGCGATCAGATCAACAGCCAGGTGGAGTGCGCTGAGCATCCCGAGGCCGAGCAGGTCGAACTTGACCAGCCCGGTCGCGGCGCAGTCTTCTTTGTCCCACTGGAGGACGCTGCGGTTCTCCATGCGGGCCCACTCCACCGGGCAGACCTCGATGATCGGGCGGTCACAAATCACCATGCCGCCGGAGTGAATACCGAGGTGCCGGGGCGAGTGTTCGAGCTGGCCGGCCAACTCGATGACGTCGTGCGGAATACCTAGTTCCTGCGCAATCGGCGTGTCGTCGCTGCGCTCCTTTGACGCCTCTGCTGATTGGTGCCCACCAGCGGTCTGCTCACCGAGCCCACCCCAGCGGCTGAGGTTCTTGGCGAAGGCGTCTTGTTGGCCGGGTGCGTAGCCGAGCGCTCGAGCCATGTCGCGCACCGATGACCGGGCCCGATAGGTGATGACGTTGGCGACCTGGGCGGCGTGGTGGCGTCCGTAACGTTCGTAGACGTACTGGATGACCTCTTCACGGCGCCCGCTCTCGATATCGATATCGATGTCGGGCGGCCCGTCTCGCTCGGGCGACAGGAACCGCTCGAACAACAATCCGAGCGACACCGCGTCGGCCTTGGTGATACCCAGAACAAAGCACACGGCCGAGTTCGCCGCCGAACCTCGCCCCTGGCAGAAGATGTCGGCCTGGCGGCAGAACTCGACGATGTCGTGCACGACCAAGAAGTAGCCGGGGAAGCCGAGCTGTTCGATCGTGTCGAGTTCGTGATCCATCTGGGCCCAGGCACCGGGAGTCACCTCTGTCGGATTCTCAGGTGTTGGTCTCGGCCCGTAGCGCTCGGGGGCCCGCTGCTCCACGAGCTCACGCAGCCAGCTCATCTCGTCGTGGCCGTCGGGGCACGGATACGGGGGAAGCTGCGGGGCGACCAGCGCGAGGTCAAAGGCGCAGGCCGCGGCGATCTCTGCGGCGCGTTCGACGACGCCGGGATAGCGGCGAAACCACCAGGCCTGCTCGTCGCCGGAGCGCAGGTGCGCTGCCGCCGCCGATGGCAGGTGCGCGTCGACGACATCGAGGCTGGCCCGCTCGGCAACCGCGCTCAACGCCGTGGCGAGCTGGCGCCGCTGCGGGCCGTGGTACTGCACGTCGTTGGCAGCCACGACCCCGACCCCGACGGCATCGGCGATGCGCACAAGCGCGTCGTTGCGGGCCGAGTCGAGCGGATGGCCGTGGTCCCAGATCTCGACGAACACGCTGTCGACCCCGAAGGCGTTGACCAGCCGCTCCAGTTCCCGTTGCGCCGCCGCCGGCCCGGCATCGGCCAGCGCCCGCGCCACCGCGCCCTCCCCCGTCCCGGTCAGCACATACCAGAGACTCTGCTTCCTCGCAATCGGCGCGTCGTCGCTGCGCTCCTTTGGCGCCTCTGCGGATTGGCGGCTGGCCAGCGCTTCCGGTTGCACTTCTCCGCCACCCACAACCACGTCGGCGAGTTGGGCGAGGGTGATGCGGGGGTCGCCTTTGCTGCCGGCGAGCTGGGCGGTGCTGATCGCTCGGGCGAGGCGGGCATAACCTTCGGGGCCGCGGGCCAGCACGACCAGACGACTCGGGTTCTGCAACGGTTCGGTGATCGTCAACTCGGCCCCGAACACCGTGGCCAGTCCATGGGCCCGAGCTGCTTCGGCGAAGCGGACGATGCCGTAGAAGCCGTTGCGGTCGGTTAACGCCAGCGCGGTGAGGCCGAGGCGGACGGCTTCCTGCACCAGCTCCTCGGGATCCGAAGCACCATGGGAGAAGCTGAAGTTCGAGTGACAGTGCAGCTCGGCATACGGCACGCCGGGGGCGTTCGCCGCTTCGATGTCGGGGGGCTCGTACTCGTGGCGTTTACGGGACCAGGCGGGTGAGTCACTGCCGTCACCGGGCGCCCAATCATCGGGCCGGCCAGAAGGGGCGCGCCCGGACAGCCGCCGCTCAAGCTCGCTCCATGGCACCGGAGGATTGCGCCAACCCATACCACGAACATATGTTCGAGAATCCCTTGTTGCAACTTCGCAGAGATAGCGGATTCGCCTACGACGAGCCCGGCCTCTCGACGATCGCGGTCGCCAAAGCTAGACGCCAGGGCTAGTGGGCTCGGCCCTCACCTCGTCACCCGCACGCCCCGCTCGACAGGATCGCGACGGCTTCGTCCATCTCGATGCCAAGCACCTCGGTCAGCACCTCGAACGTGTGCTCGCCCAGGCACGGCGCCGGCGTCCGCGGCCCGTTGTCGTAGCCGGAGATCCGGTACTGGTGACCTTCGTAGGGCACCTCGCCCATCTCCGGATGCTGCATCGGCCGGAAGAAATTGCGGTGCGCAAGCTGCGGATCCTTGAGCGTGTCGCTCGACCGTTGCATCGCGCCCGCCGGCACACCCGCCTGCTGGAGCACGTGCATGAGTGCCTGCGGATCGTGCTGGAGCGTGAACGCCGCAATGCGTTCCTCGATCTCGTCGATGCACTCCCGACGCTGCTCGGCCGTCGAACAAGCGGCATCGTCGGCCCACTCGTCGGCGCCGATCACTCGGCACAGTGCCGCCCACTGCTCCTGGGTCTCGACCGCAATCGCACACCACTCGTCGTCGCCCGCACACGGGAAACTGTTGTGCGGCACGCGATCGGCGTCGAAATTGCCTGAGCGCCGAGCCTTGCGTCCGGACAGCTGCACATCGAGCAGCTGCGGTCCAAGGAAGTGCAACGCCGACTCCATCTGCGCCTGGTCGATGTATTGCCCCTCGCCGGTGCGGCGACGATGGTCGAGCGCGGCATAGATCGCTGTCGTCAAGAACCGGGGCGCGACCGTGTCGGTGTAGGCGTTCCAAGGACCCCCGGGCGCGCGGTCGTCCCAGCCCGTGATCTCGTAGAAACCGCTGATCGACGCGGCGTGGTAGCCGTACCCGGCGAGCGGGGCGGCCGGCCCGGTCTGGCCGAACAGGCACGTCTCGACCATGATCACGCCCGGGTTCGTCGCTCGGACAGTCTCGTAGCCGATGCCGAGCCGGTTCATCGTGCCGGCGGTGAACGAGTCGAGGGCGACGTCGCACCAGTCGAGCAACCGCTTGGCGACCTCGAGCCCGGTTGGGTCCTTGAGGTTCAGATGCAGCGACTTCTTCGACGTGTTGAACGAACCGAAGAACTGGCAGCGATTGATGCCGATCTCGCCGTCGGTGAACGGTCCGACCAGACGCAGCCGGTCCGGTGGCTCCTCGGCCTCGACCCGCACGACGGTTGCGCCATGGTCGGCGAGCGACTTGCCCGTGATCGGACCCACACCAATCCAGGCGAAGTCCACGACCTTGAGGCCTTCGAGCGGAAGGCCCCGATTGCCCGTCACCACGACAGGTTCGGGTGCGGCCGCAGCTGCGACCTCGGCGAACACTTCGTCGGTGTGCGCTCCAGCAGCCGGCGCAGCACTCCCCCAGTCGACGGGGCGGCCCGACACTTTGACGAACGGACCCGGTGCCTTCACGGTTCGGCCGCTCGGCAGCGTGACGTCGTCCCAGTACTCCCGGATCGCCAGCTGTTCGAAGTCGACAACGTCAGCCGTGGTGTTGACGGGCATGGCGGTCACGCCTCGCTCGGCCGCGCCCTGAAATAGCTCGGCCTTGGTGAGCGTCGCCGTGAACGCCCGTACGGCTTCGAGCACGTCTTGTTGCGAATGCACGAGCTCATCGCCATCGAGCATGCGGCGTTCGTGTGTATCCCAGTCTTCGGCGTCGACCCACTCCTGGGTGACGGTGCCGTGTTCGAGCATCCACGGAAGCAGGCCCAGCATGGCCTTGCCCGTCGGCAGCAGGCAGATCTCGCCATCCGAGGTCGGTTGCACCAGCGGCGACTGCATCGTGGCCAAATGCAATTCGGTACCGACCCGGTTGTCGTCTTTGCCGTCGATCGCCGAACGGATCATGGCGTTGAGCAGCGTCCAGAACACGGCGGTCTGCACGGACTGATCCACGAACTGGGCCTCACCGGTCGCCAGGCGACGATGGTGGGCGATCATCGAACCGAGCGCGCTCTCGGCCGATGCGTGCAGCCAGGTCTGCGGGACCGTGATCCGCACCGGCCGCCGATCCGGATCGCCGGTGACGGCCATCTGGCCGCCCATCGCCGAGAGCGTCAGATCCGTGGCCAGATACTTGGCGTAGGGACCGTCTTGGCCGAACGGGGAAATGGCGGTGTAGACGAGGTCCGGCCGGTGCTCCTTGAGCACATCGAAACCGATCCCTCGCTCGGCCATCACCCCAGCCCCGGCGTCTTCGATCACGAAGTCTGCGGTCGCGACCAGGTCGAAGAAGCGGCTTCGATCGCCATCGTCGTCGAGGTCCAACTCCACGCTGCGTTTGCCCCGGTTCCACGCGTGGAACGCCAGGCTCGCCAGCCCGTCCGGCTCGCCGTCGGCCAACGGCGCGCCATGACGCGAGGCTGCACCCCCTGGCGGCTCGACCTTGATCACGTCGGCACCGAGACCTGCGAGCATGAAGCTCGCAATCTCGGCCGGGCCGTCGGTCAGATCGAGCACCCGATACGGCGCCAGCATCCCGTCTTCCATAGCGCCATCATCGTCCACTCGACGAGTGGAGCAAAACGGCGCTATCCGACGACCGAGGCAACGAGCGGCTCCAGGTACCGCGCTCGCACGGCCAAGACCTGGCGGATCTCCATCTCGAGGGACTCGTAGAACTGTTCGCGGTAGAGCTCGTCACTGATCTGGCTGACCGCGAATTGCAGTGCCGAGATCGCGGCGATGAAGCCGGACACGGCGAACAGCTCCCAGGTCACGACGATGTCGCTGCCGAACAGCGTGACCCGGGCGAGCGGGTCGAAGTCGGTGCCGGTGAACTCGGTCCATTGCAGGATCGTCTCTTCACGCACGGTCAAGAGCCCGAACCCGACAAAGAACCCGCCGATAACCAGGGCAACGAGCAGCATCTGCACGACCTGGGCAATGGTCATGAGCAGCGTGAAGTTGCGGACCTCGCCCGGGTCGAGTGGCACCAGATCGGGGGTGCCGGCCGGACACTCGCGATGCGGAATGGGGGCATCGGTCGCTGCGCAGATGTCGTCGACTTCTTGCCAGCTGGCAAAGCGGTGCAGGTTGGCGACCTCGGTCGGCGACCGCAACACGATGAACAACAAGGCCGGAAGCAGCACCAGCCCGATGGTCATTGCGTAGAACGCCGGCGTCAGGTCGTGGGCGACCTGCCACATCTCGGCATTGAGAAACAAGAAGGTCGCGAACAGCAGCAACAGCGGCAGCGAGCGGGCCAGCAGTACCACGATGCCTCGGAGCTGCACGACGACTTCGCGCAGGCCCCATCGGAACATGGGCACGATGCCGTAGGTCGTCAGCAGGTAGCCGCCGGCAAGCAGAACGAAGTTGACGATGAGCAGCTGCCACCACAGCCGCCCCGCGTCCTGACCAAAAATCAGTGCGATCAGGGGCGCTCCCAGCAGGAACGCGCCGATCTCGATGATCCCGATGTCGTCGGGCAACGCAAGCAAGCGCCGACCTCGCAACCGGTTCACGCCCAGGGCAACGGCGGTGAGGATCGCAAACGCACCCAACGCCACGAGGAGCTGCTTCCACCCGGAGAAACGATCACCGAACCCGGCGAGTGAGCCGAGCAAGAACGTCGCGACCAGGTACGGCACCATGCGGGTCAGCACGTCTTCGCTCGCGTTGTAGTGAAAGATCGCCTGGGGCACGCCGCGATGCACGAACCATCGCTCGACCGCATCGAGGTTCAGCTGCTCCTCGCCGTCCACGGGGAGCAACTCTAGGACCACCAGACCGACTCTGGTTCTGGCGTGTTCGGTTCGGGACGAGCCCCGCCCTACACACGCGCCTCTAGCCGGTTGATGAGATGAAGGTGCTCACGTCGACCCGCACGCTGGAGAACGGGTACGGGAAGTCGGCCGGCAGTTCGAGCAGCGCCGTGGGTGCATTCACGAGCTGCTGATTCACGTTGTTGGCTTGTGAGAACAACAGCTGCGGCAGATTGACCTGCTCGAGACCGGACAGATCGGGAATGACCATGTCGAATGCCTGCGTGCGCTGCGGTCGAACGGAGTAGTCCACATAGGTGTGCTCGACCCAGGCCACTTCACCGAACTCGTCGAGGAAGCTGAACAGCACGATCGGGATCGTCGCCTCTTGGACTCCGTCGTTGCGTAGCTCGCCTTCGATCACCCACTCGCCCTCGTCGTTTTGGCCGACCGCGACCTGATTGACCTGCAGCCCGCGGTACAGCCCCGCATCGGTCACCACCGCTTGGGCGTAGACCTCGTAGGACACGATCTCTTCGTCGAGCTGCACGGGATGGAAATCGAGCGGATCGAAGTCGAGCGATACGCCAGCTGCGACTTCTTCGAACTCGATACGGAATGGCGTGGACTCGCGCGGGTTCAACGAATGCAGGATCTGCTCGGTGGCGTTGTAGCGAACGATCTGTTCACCCTCGGCATTGCGCAGAATCGCATAGACGGTCATGTCCGCCGGGTCGACGTCGACATTGATCACTTCGCCGATCACGACCGGACGACCTTCGTATTCGATGAGACGGGCCGAGGTCAGGTGCAGGTCCGGGCGATCCTGTTTGTCGGTCCGGTCCGGCGTTGCTTCCCGGACGCGGGTGCGGCCCGCCTGCTCGTACTCGATGCCGGCGACCCGAGCCAGCTGCTGGGGTGGGACATACAGGTCGGGTTCTTCGGGCACGACGTACCACTCGCCGTCGCGTTCGACCATGTCGACGTCTTCGACAATCGGGTACCAGTCCAGCGCGGTGATATAGGTCAGGTCCGCTCGCACGGTCGCCCGGCCGTCTCCGGTCACCTCGGTGGTCTCGACCTCCATGCGGTCGAGCTTTGCGTACGAGGCCAGCAAGCCACCGTTGACCGACAGCTGCAAACGCCACAGCTCATAGTCGGGTCGAGTGCGCGGATCGAGCCGTTCATAGGCGTCTTCGAACCGGCGGAAGTCGAGGTCATCGAAATAGCCCTCGGCCGTCCGCTCAGGCGACGGCACATACGCGTCGCTCGTGATCACCCGAGCCGGCCACCACAACACCAGACACAGCATGACGGCGACGCGAATGGCTTTGGTGCGTCGCTTGACTTTGCGATTTGCGAAGCCCCGCAAGGTGGTCATCGCCCGCGACGACAACGAATCGGACTTGGGCGCCAGCTGATCAGACGGCAGTGATCCCAACACGTCCTCGCTCTTGCCGAGCACCTCGTCAAGCGACTTGAGCGGGCCGAGCACCAACCGGGTCTCTTGGCGGACCATGTCGATCTCTTCGTCTTTGCGAGTCCCCGGGCGCCCAAAGAACGTCCAGGCGAGCACCGCCAACGCCGACAGCATCGCCGCGGGTGGGACGGTCCCCCACATGATCCGCTGCCACGCCGAGACCTCGCGAGACGGCAGCTCATTCGGAAGCGGCGGGATGTCGGCTCGCTCCCATACTTCAATGCCGTTCTCGAGCAGGCCGAGGGACTTCCAACCGGCGAAATGCAAGAGCGGGTCGTAGAACGCGTCGTTCGAGAAGATGTACTTCAGGTTGTACTTCTCAGGAACCTCGACGAACTGTTGAAGTGAGCCGAGCCCGCTGATGCCGCGGTACTTCGCTCCTTCGAGTCGCTCGACCGATGTGCTGGTCAGCTCGGGCAGCCGACGCGCCGAGTGATAGTTCCCATCGACTTGGGTCGCCAGGGTCTGGGCCGACACCCACGCCACCTGGTCACCAAAGCCGAGGGTGAGGAACCGCCACCGGTCATGGTCGTCCTTTTCCAAGAACGCGACGATCGGGTCAGGATCGATGGACTGGGGTTGGAACTTGCGGTACTGCGACAAGGTCGCCGAGAACAGAGTGAACGAGATGAACCCGATCAGAAGCACCGTTTGCGTGACCCGCAACAAGGAACGGCCACCCGTGCGTCGCAGCCAATTGGCGACCGACCCGTCTTCGAGGCTGACGACGAACATGCCGGCGAGCGGCATGATCTGGATCGCGGCCCAGGTCGTGAACCGGTCGAGCGTGAGAATCCAGAACGCCCCGCCCAGCACCGCTTCGGAGATCGGGGTCGTGCCACCGGTGCCCAACACGAACAGCGTGAAGATCGATGCGGCCAGCGGCCACTTCTTGTCGAGTACCGCCCGCACCATTGCGTAGGGGATCAAGAAGAAGTTGAACCCCCACGGGATCACGAAGAACATGAGCCCGAGGTTCCTGTCCTCGAGGAAGTTCGATCGGCTGCCGTGCGGGATCGACACCTGATTGATGGGATCGGTCGCCGACGAAATCCAATACGGCAGGACCACCCCGAGCAGGGCCATCAAGATGAACGGGCCGAGGATGCAGGCCCGCAGTGCGGCCGGCGCCATGCGTCGGAATCGCCGCACCATCAGCGGCATGAACGTCGCCCGATTGATCGGGGGCTCACCGGTGAGCGTCTCGTCGCTGCGAGGCTCACGCGACTTTTCGAGCAGGGCGTGCACCACTACCGGTCCAAGAAAGAACACCGAGCCGAACAACGTGGTCACGTGATGACCGGCGGTACAGGCCGCCATCGTGATGATGCCGCAGACGAGATCGACCGCACGCCCGTGCGTCACCCACTTGCGGATGAACGGGATGGCATTGAGCAAGAACGCCGCTGCGAAGGTCGTCGGAAGCTGACCGTAGAGATGAACTGTTTGGGCAATCGTGGACGACACCATCAGCAGGAGCGCACCGGTTGCCGCCGCCTTCTGATTCACCCAACAGAGGCCGAACCGATACATGCCGGTTGCGAGCAGCAACAACGAGAACAGTTGCACGAACGCGAACCCGGTATCCAGGCCGACGAGCTTCGATGCCGCCGCGATGGCCTGGTGTGTGCCTGGTGGATAGCTGACCGTCGTGAAGCCCGTGTACCAACGCGTGTCCCAGGTCGAGAACCAATCGCGCCGGTAGTGGTCGGCGAGGAAGATGTGGACGTACGCGTCATAGGTGCTGCGGTAGGTCCCGAAGAGCAGTAGCCCACCGTGAAAGACCGCGGTGACGATGTAGGCCCACCGCAGACGAGGAGGCACCTCTGGCCAGGTCCGAGGAACACCACGCCGGTGCAACCAGCTCTTCCACCGCGGCATCGAGCGAGGCGCAACACGGTGTTCGATCGCCGGAGGCGCAAGCGGGAGAACGGGTTGTGTCGCTGACGCGGGGTCGACGACGGGTGCTCCTCCGGCACCGGCAACACCGGTGCCGCCGGAAACCGTCGGCGCTGTCACCCCACTCCTTCGGCCCGAAGACGTCCAACGTGAGTCGCCGGAACCATGGTGACGGGCGTCACAACCAACCGGCCACCTGAGTCATCGGGCTCACAAACGCGCCCGGCCCGCCGACGGATCGGTGTGACCAGTGCACCTCAACGCAGCCGCGCCCTCCTCGGGCTCGTGCCGCCGCGCCTGCGCAACCGACGCGCACTGCTTGCGTGTGCCCTGGTCGCACTGGTACTCGTGGCCTTCATGCGGCTTCGGGGGACCTCGCCCGAACCGCCGGAGCCGTTCGTTGCGATTGCCGCCAACGAGCTTTCGATCGTGGCACCGCCCGCACTCGGAGTCGGCGAGGACTTCAACGTGAGCGTTCGAGGCGACCTCGCCGATGGCTCGCCGGTCACCCTGCTCGTTGAAACCGGCTACGCCCATCGTCGCTTCGACACCACAACCGACGATGGGCTCGCCGCGTTCACCATCGAGGCATCGACGGGGCCGGCCTCGGGCGTGTTGACGCTCACCGCCATCTCCGGAGACAAGACCGGCCATGCCACGTTGCAGTTGATCCCGGGCACCGCCGTCGATCCGCTCGAACTGTTCCTTGGCCCTCGCACGATCGAAGCCACGAACGAAACGGCCACGATGATCGTCGTCGTCGCCGAGGATGCATTGGGCAACCCGGTCTCCGATGGCACACCAGTCGACGTCCGCGTCACCCGACCTGACCTCGAAGCTGAGGCCTTCACGATCGAGACCGATGGCTTGCTCGCATGGTCGCGCATCATCAGCGGCACGCTCGCGGGACGAAGCAAGGTCGCCGTCACCGTCGATGACGGGCGCGGCAAAGAACTCGATTTCCTCGAGGTCGCGGGAAGCCCCGACCCGTTCCTCGTTGAACTCGTCGATCCTCCGGTGCCCGCGGACGGACGTTCACTGCTCCGCTTGCAAACGACCGAACTCGTTGACGAGTTCGGCAATGTGCTCCCCGATGGCGTCAACGTGTTCGCCGATGTCGTCGGACCTGGCGGCACCCGACGCCTCACCTCCCAGGTCATCAAAGGGATAGCCGAGTTCACGCTCGAAGCACCGAGCCGCCCCGGCACCGAGTCCGTCATCGTCACCGCATCAGGAACGGTCAGCCCCCCGCTGCTGGTCCCCTTCGGCCCGATGGTGACCGGGTTCGACGTCTCCGCCGTCCCCGACATCGACGGCGTGCGCCTCACCATCGGCCCGGTCGTGAGCACGCTGGGCGCATTCGTCCCTGACGGCACACCGGTCATCGTGACCACCGAACGCGGCGTGTCGCAGCATCCAACATTCAACGGCGAAACCGACCTGGTGATCGCTGCCACCAGCGAGCCGGTCACCGTCGAGGTACTCGGCTTCGAACGCACGTTGCAGGTCTCGGGATGAACGCCCACGCAGCGACAGAGCCTCGCCGATTGGGCCGTGCGCAAGTGAAGATGCTGCTCCGCCTCGCCGTGATGGGCGGGGTCGGTATCGCCGGGATCATCGCGGTCAGCTTCCTCAGCCGGGCGATGGCGGACATCACTCGCTCCGAGGAGACCGCCGCCATCTTCAACGTCTCCGCTGAGCTCCACCACGACCTGGTCGAAGCGGTCGAATGGCGAGCGGACCCTCCTGGCCTCCCCAAGGAACTGGCACCACTCGATCGCGAAGCCATCACCGAAACCTGGCTCCGAGCCTGGACCCAGTTCCTTGTTCTCTCCGACGGAAGCGGTCCTGTTGGCAGCGGCGCCGATGGCACCGTGACCGACGGCCTCATCGAGTACTTCGGCGGGGCGGCCGAAGACGCCATGTTGGCGTCGCACTCCGACTGGCTTGGCTTGCCGATCCACCAGATCGGCCACGACCTGCAGCTCAACTTCTATAGCGACGACGGCTCGGTCGTCTCGGTGAGCTCCGAGGCAAGCCGCTTCCTTCGAGGCCACCCCGTCGACGGACGCACCGAGTGGTACGACACGGTCGAAACCTACGACGCCGTCTTTGTGTTTCGTGAAGGCAACTGGAGAGTCCACCATTGGGTGCGGCGATCGTCGGAGGGCTCCTGGGCAACCCAGGTCGACAACCTCGAGGTCCGTCCGCTCGAGGCAACCAACGTGCGCTCGATCACATGGGCTCCGACGAATCAGACCCCCGAAGACTTTTGGGCCAACCCCGACCTCGCTCAAGCCGAGCGCGAGATCGCCATCATCGATGACCTCGGTTTCAACACCGTGCGCTTCGAGGTGCCGTTCGATCTGCTCGGTGGACGCGACGTCACCACCTCGGCTCTTTTCCCCGCGGCCGCGCTCATGGACATCGCCGACGAGAACGGGCTCAACGTGATCGTCAGCCTGCTCGGCAATCGCACCGAGCATCAGCCGCTGCACTGGGATGCCGACGACGACCACCTCCTCACCGTGATGGACACGCTCGGCGATCACCCGGCGCTGATTCTGTGGGAATTGGGTTCGGAGCCCGACACGCACATCGGTATCGAGCGAGTCGGGCCCGAGATGCTCGACGCGTGGCTCACCCACGTCGGCCGCACGGTCCGAGATGGCGACCGCGACACGCCCATCACGATCGGTTGGTCATCGCCACGAGCCGCGGCCGAGGCCCCACCGATCGCCGACGTCGTGTCCTTTACCTGGTCCGGCGATATGGCCGAGCTCGACTCGACAATCCCGTACCTGCGCGATATCGCCGACGGCCGGCCGCTGCTTGTGGCCGACGCCAGCTACCACACCCACGTCGGCGTCATGCCAGGTGCCCAAACCGAAGCGGAACAGGCTCGCTTCTACGCAGACATGCTGATCGCGGTCGAGGACTACGGGCTGCAGGGATTCAACGTGTCGAGCCTGCGGGACTACGACGTTGACAACGTCGCGGCGTGGGCCCAGGCCGAAGCGGAACGCCTCGACGCCGAGGAGAAGGCCCGGGTCGCCGAACAAGAACTCCGCTTCCCGCCGCCGGTAACCCCCGAGCCCAAAGAAGCCGGCCCCGAGGTCCACGAGGCCCCCATCGTCGCCGAGGTCACCTGGCCAATCGGGGCCGAAGCGGCGACCGGGCTCGTGCGCGTCGACGGTTCACCGAAACCTGCCGCGGCGGTCTTTGCCCCTGGCGCTGATCTCGATGCTGTCCCCTCGCCGTCGCTCGTCGAGACGATTACCAAACCGTTCAACCTGATCCTGTTCCTCCTGGCCGCGAGCGCGATCGGCGGCTGGGTGTTCCTGGCACTGTGGGCTCGAGGCATCATCCGGTTCCCCAAGCTCGGCGTCTTCGCTCGCATCCGTTCGACGATCGAAGCCATCCCCGTTGTCCGGACCGTACTTATCCCCTTCGCTGCCGTCGCCAAGATGGCGCAGCGAGTCCCGATCTTGCGGGGCTTGTTTCCTCAAAACCCCGGCGCTAGCGCCGATGGAAATGACGCGCAACAGCGTCAACGACGCCCCAGAAAGAAGGTCAGTGTGACTGCACCGATCGAGCAGCAACCGATGACAACACCCGCCGTCGTCTCAGCACCATCACCATCGGTCCCGGCCGAGGCCGACGCGCCCAAGGAAGGAATGTTCCGACGCGTCGTCACGTGGCTCAACGCGCCCGTGCTGCCCGAAGACACCGAGGGCGCGGTGACCGAAGCCCCCGTCGTTGAAGCGAACCCAGCGGAAACGACCGAGGCGGGAATGGCCGAGGCGACCTCGCCGCACCACGGAGTTGTTGCCCAACCCGTTGTTGCCCAACCCATTGTTACTGAGCCCGCTGCCGCTCAACCCGTTGTTGCCCAACCCGCTGCCGCTCAACCCGTTGTTACTCAGCCACAACCGATAGTTGCGGCCGTTGCGCCGACCCCCGTCGCGGCACCTGCGCCTGTCGCCGATGCCTCGATGCCGACGACGCACCAACCCGACCAGCTCGCTGCCCTACAACAGGCCCAGTTCGCGGCGTGGCTTGCCAGCCAGCAGGCCCAACAGCAGGCCATCCACGTCGACCAAGCCGCAGCACCCCACACACCAACGGGACCGAGCCCGGAAACGCCAGCACCACAGGCACAGGCACCACAGGCGCCGCCGACTCCAGATCTCTCCGCCACCGCCGCCGAGCCGGTGGCCACTCCCTCGCCCCCGGCTGGAGATCCGAATGCGGGGGCCCCGACAAGCATCCCGGCCATGGCTGACCCGGCCACCGGCGACCAGCCCATGAACGACCTTTCGAGTGCGGCCGAAACGGCCGCTCCACCTTGGGCGCCGGCCGAGGACGAAGAAGACGCCGCGCCGACCTCTTCGCTGGCCGACGCACTTCCGAGCTGGCCCAACGAGGACATGCTCTACAGCGACGTCCACAACGCCCTGTTCGGCGGTGAACCCACGTCGCCCCCGCCCGCCACGGCCATGTCCATGACCGAAGTCGATCTCCAATCCATCGACTCGATCCTCGACAGCCTCGATGCGTCCACGCTCGAAGGGCCCATGCGCTACGCCCCGTTCCTCATGCGTGCCCTCTGCATCGCCGCTCGAACGATCAACCCTGACGGCGTGATGATGCATGTCGACGTTGCCGGCCCCACGGCCGGGCTACGTCGCATCAACGATGTCCAAGACAAGCGGCTCTCCGCCCTCACCCGCGACCTCGTCGGCGACGGCGACGCGGCAGACACCGCCGCCACCGCGGTCGTCCACATCTCGAACTCGATCGGCGGCCACCTGCGGATCGAGATCGGTGATGGCACCGTGCCGACCGTGTCGCTGGTCCATCTGCACAAGCGTCCGATCGCGACTCGCGACCGACTCGGCTGCACCGCCATCACGACCCACACCATGGGCCTGCTGTCGGTCGCGGCGTCGAGCACTCCCATCCGCGCCGACGAGTACCTGCAGATGCTGCGTGAGATCCTCGAGACTCGAGACTGGACCACGGAGCTGGACTAGCCCTACTCAGTCATAGCTTGCTTCGACAGTCCACGACCCGGCCTGCGACGCAAGCAAGACGGCCCGACCGTCATCGAGAACGACCTGCATCCGGGCTGAGCGTCGGTGGCGATCAGCATGCCACCACCGTTCATCCAACAACCAGGGACCCGACCACCCCACCACGGGGATCGGATCCCGCCCTGCGACCGCAAGGAGCGCCGGCTCCTGCGTCATGATCCCCCGACCGCCGACCTGGACCGGCTGGTGTGCCGCATCGACGAGCACCGCCGGAAGTGGCGGATCATGAATGAGCGCCGGAGCGGGCCGTGGCAAAGCCCCTGCCCAGGGCAGCCCGGCCCGCTCACCGGCAACACCAGCGGCGGCATCGCCAACCGTGTCGCCAACGAGTGATCGATCCACCGCCCCCGCCCGTTCCACCAGGTCAACCGATTCGGCCGGGACGACCGCGACCGCATCACCCGGGGATCGCCCTCCTTGGACTTCGGGAACAAGGACGACGCCCACACCCGCCAACCCCTGGACCCGGGCCACCGCCCGAGCCGCCCGCTCAGCCAACCCCGTCTGCTCTCCCCAGAAGCCCAGCTGGCGGCCAGCGGCCACGGATAGGTCGTCGGGGCGCAATGCCAGCCGGGCAAGGCCGCCGGTTGGACGACCACGCACCGGACCTGACAACCAACCGTCAAGCTGCCACCGCATGCGGTCGGCGATCGCGCCGGCCGAGAACGCTTCTTCGGAGCGCCACAGCCGAACTTGCTCCTCGCCGTGTTCGGTCTCGGCCACAATTGCGACCCGGGCGCAGCTCACACCGCGAGTACGCAACGTACGAATGAATTCATCGGCCAACGTTCGGGCCACGAACGCGGCCTGGTCGACACGCTGCACCGGGGGATCAAGCTCGATCGCCACCTCGAGATCAGCAGGCGGATCCTTGGGTTGAGGCGGTCGATGGTCCACCCCGTGGGCCCAGCGATGCGCCTTGGTTCCGGTTGCCCCAAAGCGGGCAACGACATCGTCGGGCGACAAGGCGGCAAAGTCGCCAAGATGGCGAAGCCCAAGCCGATGCAGCACATCGACAAGATCATCGAGTTCGGACCGAAGCGGCCCCGGCTCGATGTCGGTAACCAACGTGGTTACGGGAAGCGGACCGAGAAAGGCAGCACTTGCCCCGGCCGGAATAACCCGGATGCCATTCGCCTCGGCGAGCATCGCCGCTCGCATCGCGGCGAACCGACTATCAGCGGTACCGACATGCACGGTTGTCCGCCCTGCGAGTGCCGCTGCCACCGCCGAAGCCACCCGCTCACTCATGGCTTGGTCACCACCGAAATAGCGGCTCGGCCCTCGGGTCATGAACGAGCACACCCCGGGTCGGTCGATCTCGATGCGGGGTGTGAGTTCTTCGAGAGAGCGAAGCACGGTTTCGAAAACTCGGGCCTCGCCTGCCGGGTCCGGAGCAAGGACCTCGACTCCTGGTGCACGCCGCTGGGCTTCGCGTCGCCGAAGCCCAGCCGTCACCCCCGCCTGTTGGGCGGCACTCGACGAGGCCACGACACGGTTGCCCACCACCACGATCGCGAGATCATCGAGTTTGCGACCACACCCGACCACCGGCCAGGCCCGACAGGACACGACCGTGAGACGTTCGGAAGAAGAAGGAGTGGCCACACCAAGCGGCTTCAAACAGCCGAAGCGGCGACGTGGCGACTCATGCCGTTGCCCGACCTGGTAGCCGGCCCGGTTCTTCGACCGCCACAAGCTGGTCAATATCAGAGCCGGCATGACGGAGGTCCTCGCCAGAGCGGCTCGTTCCTTGCCCCACGGCCGCCGGAGTAATAACCGAGACGCGAGGTTCCTCGACAACGACGGTTGCTGGCTCGCCGCTGGCAGCCGAAGCAGGAAGGGCCAGGTGACGCACTCGTTCGCTTCCGTGCCAGCGCCGGCCGGCAATCTGAACCCGCAAGGTGCGAGACTCCAGTTGTCCGTGCCCTGCCCCCAGGCCGTGCCACGTCGGCGACGCCAGGTCATAGCGGAGATCTGCGGCCTCGGGCCACGAGGGCCCTCCGGCTCGTACGAGCACCGTGCCCCGTTCCCGCACTCGGGCGCTCAGCTGCCGGGCTTGGGAGCCCGTGACCCGACGCCGGTCGGCCACGATCACCATGTCGAAGCCTTCGACGACGGCAGCGACCAGCTGTGCCCAACTAGCGCCATCGCCGCCGACCCGCTCGGGTAACACGAACTGCACAACACGGCGTAATGGAATCTCGAAATCCAAACAGACAGCCAGCCCGAACGAGCGGGGAGCAATCACTGCCAGGAAGGATCCCTGACGTACTGCCTCGGCAACCAACGCCAAGCTCAACGAGGTTGCACCCACGCCATGAGCAGCGACCATGCTGCCCCGTTGAAGGGCCCCTCGAGGAAGCAGTTCTTGGAGCCCCGCAGCTACCGGCAGGGTCCGCTCGTGCGCCATCGTGGCTGCCGTAGTGATGCCCGGGCGAACCAGCTCGAGACGAGCAACTTTGGCCGCTCGCCCCGCGTCCAGATCAGCACCGGTCTCGGCCGAGTCAGTACTCGCCAAGCCAGTAACGGCCGGGTTAGGGCGTGCAGGGATGATCGATGGCTGAGCTCCGGCCCGCATGCCCGCCAGTATCGAACATATGTTCGGTATTCGTCAACCGGTAGTCACCGGCAAACGCACTATTCCTCGAACGAGGGGACCTCGACACCAGGCCGGTAATACGTGAACAGCTCTTCGATCGTTTCGCCCAGAGCAGCATCGTCGGCACCGTGTGACATATTCACGGTGATCACGTTGCTGTTGATGTGCACCGACTCGACGCCCTGATGACCGAACAATCGACGGGCCAACTCGTCGCACGGACGGTCGTACTCATCGCTCGGAGCACCGGCATAGCGCTCGTGGCTCATGCCCGTGATCGAACGATTGATCTCGAACCGCACAACACCCGGATTCGAGGACGGCTTCTTGACGACGGTGACCGGCTGACCCATGGCCCCCGATGCTAACGGCTGGCCGCCTCTGAGGGACCACTCCACGAGCCGATCCAGGCGCCGATCGCCAGCCCGAGCGACACCACCATCAGGGCGGTGTGCACTGCCTTGAAACCAACCGACCAATCCCCCACCAAAATCCCGATCCCGCGAACCAGCCAATAGCTGACTGTCCACACGATCAGGACCAGCAACGGAACCATGGTGCGCCGGATCATTCCGGCGGCGGCGACGATGGCCAACACCACGAACACCACGACGACGCCAATGCGCCAGGCTCTCCCCGTCGACGTCAGATCATCGTCGCCCAACACATTGCGCAGGCGCGACAACCACAGGAAGACCGTCCACGACGTCAAGGCCCATGGCATCCACGGAAGCACCCGAGTCACCCCTGCACCTCGCCCACGTCTCGTCCACTATCGAACAGTGTTCCCTGGCGGCGCCGGACCTCGACGCCATTGACTGGCAGGCCGTCCATGAACGCCCACGAGTGGCGATGCACGACACAGGGACCAACGGTGGCCAAGGCCGAGCGGTGCCGCGGGCACGGGTAGCCCTTGTTGTCCTCGAAGAAGTAGCCCGGATGTTCCTGGGCCATCGCTCGCATCATCCGGTCCCGCGTGACTTTCGCGATGATCGACGCGGCCGCGATCGAAAGGCAGTTCGCATCTCCCTTGACGATCTTGGTCGTCTCACCGCCGACGAAGTCCCAGTTGCCGTCGATCAGCGTGTGATCAACCGAGCAGCCCAACCCTTCGAGGGCTCGTCGAGCCGCCAACTTCTGGGCCGCCGACATGCCCAACTCGTCGCATTCGACTTCGCTCGCATGCCCCACCGCCCAGGCCTCGCACCATTCGGTCACCCGGCCGTAGAGCGACTCGCGTTCAGCCTCGTTCAGCATCTTCGAGTCTCGGACCTTGTAGATGCGGCGATCACGCGGGATGACAACCGCACCCACCGTCAACGGGCCCGCCCAGGCGCCGCGTCCGACTTCGTCGACCCCGGCAACACGTTCCACCCCGCGGTCCCAGCAGGCTTGTTCGTAACGTCGACCCGGCGACGAGGACTTGAGCGCCTTGCGCAGCTTGGGAACAGAGTCTGACATCAGTAGGGATCGACCATCGGGCGCGGCTTCAGTCTGAACGGGGCCAGCCCGGATCTGCCAGCAATGTTTCGCCGCTCGATTCGGTCGAAGCGAAGTCGCCGTCGATCGCCGATGCCGTGACCTGGATCTCGCCGGGATGATCGACCTGCCACAACACCGCGGGCCGCGGACCATGCCAACGCACACCGAACGACACGGTCCCCCCTTCGATCGGCACGCCCAGCGCATCGATCGTGTGGCCTCGCCACGATGCGGGCAACGCCGGCAGCAGGTCGAGGCGCCCGGGGCGATCCGCCAGCAAGCGCGAGCGAACCCCAAGTACGAACTGCGCGCCGACGGCTGGGTCGGCAAACTCACCGATCTTGCGTCGACGTGCCAGCAACGCATCGATCTCACCGAGCGCGCTCGACGTCGGCGCCAGCGAACGCACCCGTTCGGCGACATCGGGTTGTTCGATCAGGTCGAGGCGATCCGCCAAGGCATCAAGTGCGCCCGCAAGCCAATCGGGTCCGGAGAACGACGACCGGTTCGACGCGTCATGCACGGCACGAGCGATGGGGCCGATGTAGCGATCGAGCACATCGAGCTGCGGGGTCGCCTCGCCGAGCTGGCTCCAACGGGCAACGGCCGCCAGCAACGTCGGGTCGTCATCGAGATCCTGCAGGTCGTCGAAGAGCCGAGGAGCATCGGCGCCGAAGCCCAACTCGGCCAACGCGGTGATCGCGCCAGGGACCGCATGCGGGGTCGGCCACGCGGTCAACAATCCACGAGCGGCGACCGAGGTTCGCTCGCCCACATCGGCGTCACCAACATCGAACCGAGCCCCGGCGTTCAGGTGGACCTGCCAGCCTCGCTCGATGTCGTCGACGGCAGGCACGGCCGCGTCGGAGCGAACCGGGCCACCAAGTTCGATGACGAACCGCAACGTGGCCGTATGAGGCAAGGGGAAGACGGCGGCTGCTTGGGCGCCGCCGGAACGTGAAGTCATCGCATCGCTGGCGATCCCGGCATCGGCTTCGGGCATGTGCTTCAAGAGATCGACACCATCAGCCACGGCCGTCGCTGCCGCCGCATCGAATCGAACCGCACCGCCCTCGCCGAGATCGATCGCCGTCGCCGAGGCACCAGCACGAGCCAGGAACCCGCGCCCGCCGTGCACGAGCGGTCGAGCAACCAGCCCGACGGCGATCGCGACGCCGCCCTGATTTTCGATCTCGACCACAACCGCTGGCTCACCATCAACGACCGCTGCGGCCACACGCTGCACGACCGGCCCCGACGGTGTCGTGACCGTCGTTTCCAGCGTCGCCGGACCCACGAGCTTCTGGCGGACGCGTTCGGACTCGATCGCCGACACCCAACGGGCACCAGCAGCAAGCGACCAGTCCAGGGTCCAACGAGCATGGGCCGGCTGAATGCGGCCGACGCTGTCGACCAAACAGGTCGCAGTGCCGCCTCGGGGTGCAAGCGGCACCGAGGCGTCGTCGGTGGGCATGATCCAGTCGTCGACGACGGATACAGGCACCGACGCCTCGAAGCCGAGGCGGCGGGCTAGGCGAGTGATCATTAGTCGGGAAGGCTTTCGTGGGTGACCGAACGGCGCAGCAGGCCACGGTACGCCTCGACCGCACCCTGTTCGCCGCTCACCACCCGCGAAACTTCGGCTGCAATTGGCATCTCGACATCGAGTTCTTCGGCGATCGAGACGACAACCGGCGCCGTCTTGACGCCTTCGGCAACCTGATCCATTTCTTCGGCAATGTCGGCGACGGTCCGCCCGCGCCCCAACTGCTCGCCGAAGAACCGATTGCGGCTCTGGGGGCTGATGCACGTCGCCACCAAGTCACCCATGCCGGTCAGGCCGGCAAAAGTCTCGGCACGGCCGCCCATTGCCTGACCCAGACGGGTCAACTCAGCCAGCCCGCGTGTGATGACGGCTGCACGAGTGTTGTCCCCCGTGCCCAGGCCGTCGGCCATGCCCGACGCCACCGCGATTACGTTCTTGAGTGCGCCACCAAGCTCGCAGCCGACGACGTCGTCGTTGGTGTACACGCGAAACAGCGTCGTGGAGAACACCCGTTGCAAGGCCGCTGCCACCACATCGTCGGCCATGGCAACCACCGACGCTGCGGCACCGCCAGCCAGGATCTCCTTGGCCAGGTTCGGTCCGGTGAGCGCACCTGCCGGGTGACCCGGAAGAACCTCGTTGGTCACCTGCGACATCCGCAACCGAGTGCCTTGCTCCAGGCCCTTGGTCAGGCTCAACACCGGCACCCAGGGGCGCACAAACTCCGACGCGGTCTCGAGTGTCTGGCGATAGGCATGCGACGGAATTCCCATCACCACCAGATCTGCTGTCGACACGGCGTGCTCGAGATCGGTGGTCGCCGTCAGTTCCGAGTGAAGCTCATAGCCCTCGAGGTAGCGACTGTTGATGTGCCGTTCGTTGATGCTCGACGCTGTGTCTTCGTCGCGACACCACAGCATCGTGCTCGCATTGTGGGCGGCAAGGGACGCAACCGTGGTCCCCCACGACCCTCCCCCCAGGACACTGACTCGCATGGCGACACTCTACGAGCCCGAACCGTCAGGCGCCGGGTCGTTCGGGTTCGCTGCGCAGCGAGCCGTATGCTGGCCAACGCAATGGGCGCACATGGCACGAATGAGCACGGGGCCACCGTTGGCACCAAGGCGCTCATGTCTGCTGGCGCAACCGGCGCCGTGCTGATCCCGGTCAAGGCCTTCGAAAAGGCCAAGGGGCGCCTGCGGCCCGCGCTCGAGCCGGCCGAGCGCGCTGCGCTCGCCCAGCGCATGGCGACCCATGTGGTGACCGCCCAAGACGCAACGACCGTCGCCATCGCCTGCGACGACGAAGGTGTGGCGGCATGGGCACGATCACTCGGGGCCCAGGTGATTTGGTGCCCGGGCACCGATCTGAACGGCGCGATCGATGCCGGCTATCGAGCCTTGAGTGCCGACGGCCATACCAGTATCGCGATCGCGCACAGCGACCTCCCCCGGGCACGCTCCTTGGCCGCGCTCCTGACCTGGAACGGCATCACGATTGTCCCGGACCGGCATCGCGCCGGCACCAACGTGATGGTGCTTCCCCCCGGGCTCGACCTGCACTTCGGCTACGGAGCGAACTCGTACCCGCACCACGTCAAAGAGGCGATTCGCCACCGTTGCGGCCTGCGCATCATCCACGATCAAGACCTCGGCTGGGATGTCGACTTCCCCGACGACCTCGACGACTCGATCTTTCCCACGAAAGCGACCCCATGACCATTTCCGCCGACGTCGACACGCCCGCCCGCGTACTGGCCATCTCCGCACACCCCGACGACAGCGAGCTGCAAGCGGGCGGAACGCTCGCGAAATGGGCGGCAGCCGGCTGCGAAGTCAGCATCGTCGTCTGCACCGACGGCTCCAAAGGCACCTGGAATCCCGACGCCGACCTGGCCGAACTTGTTGCCACCCGCCAACGCGAGCAACGCGACGCAGCCGAAGCACTCGGCGCCACCGGAACGGTCGGGTTCTGCGGTTGGGTCGACGGCGAGCTCGAGCAGAGCCGAGAAAATGTGGCGACACTCACCGAGTGGATCCGCAACCTGCAACCTTCGATCGTCATCACCCACGATCCTTGGAAGCGCTATCGCCTGCATCCTGACCATCGCAACGCGGGCTTTCTGGTGACCGATGCGGTCGTCGCTGCCCGCGACCCACACTTCTTCCCCCATCTCGGCCCGCATCATCGCCCCGACGAGTTGTGGTTCTTCGAAGCCGACGAGCCGAACCATGTCGAGCACGTCGACGGCTGGCTTGGCACCAAAATTGCTGCGCTCGAGCGCCACATCAGCCAGCTCGAATCGACGATGGGGTTCGTCGACGACGATGACGAAGGTCGGGCCCAGTTCCGGGCCGATATTCATCGGCGAGCCGACGAATTCGCCGAGTTACTCGGCTCCGGCCCTGCCGAAGGCTTCGCCCGCCTCACCAACCTGTAACGGCCGACCAGCCGACCACCCAGCAGAAGCGGGTGGAAAAACGACGATGGAGGCCCCGGAGGGCCTCCATCGATGCGGGATTTCAGGCGGCGGGTGCCTGTCCTCCCTATGCAAGCCGAAGCTTGCAACCGAAGCTGGGTGGCGGGAACCCATGCGCTTCGGAATCATTCGCCGGGGTAGGCGTACCCGTATAGACGCACGAACCGCCAAGGTTGTCGCGAACTTTTCCGAAGAAATTTTCGCGAGCCCTGGCGGCCCTGCGTTTTCAAATCAGGACTTTGTATCCCGACTTGACTGGATCAGACGGTTGGGTCCTCGACCACGTCGCCGAACTTGTCGTAGACCGATGGCCAGAAGCGGTCACGGGCGGCCCAGATACCACCGATGCCGTACTTGATGATGAGGATGCCGGCCAGGCTGCTCATCACGATGCGGAACAGGGTCTCGACGATGTCGCCAGCAATCTGCACCTGGTCAAGCGCAGCCATGCCACCGATGAACCAGACGCCGGCAAAGGCAACCGTTGCGGCTGCATTGCCCCAGGGCTGCTCAACCGTTGCACCCGAGACAAGACCTCGGACGAAGTTGGCGACAGCACCGGTCACGAACACGATGATCAGCGCAACAAAGAGCTTCGGCAGCCAGCTGACCAGGTCATCGATCAGTGTCTGCAAGGCCTCGAGGCCCAGTGTTTCGACGGCGAGCTGGATGACGATGAACATCGCAATCCAGTAAATGATCTTGGCCAAGAAGACGCCAGAGTCAGGGAAGCCGGCGCGCTCGAGCGGGCCGCCGAGGCCGCTCTTGTCGACGAGTGCATCAACATTTGCTCGCTGCAGAACACGGGCAACAAGCTTGAAGATGAACTTGGCGATGAAGCGGCCGATCAAGAAGATCAGCAGGGCGCCGATCAGGTTCGGCAAGAAACTGCCGATTCCATCCATGGTCTCTGAGATGCTGTCCCAGAGTCGATCGGTAAACGATACGGCGAGCATTTGGGTCATAGTTGTTTCCTCCACGCGGTGCGGTGTGTATGTTCAGACGCAGGTCACCGCCGGAATGTCGCGGTGATGGAACAATTAGTTCCTCCACCATCAAGGGCCCACTCCTATGTCAGCCCCCACACTTTTCCTGTATCCGCCGCGAGTCGAGGTGCACACGCGCCCCCTTCGCGACGTCGCGATCGAGATGTTTGGCCTGGCTCAGCTCCGAGCGCCCCAGCGGTTGCTTGACGCCACCCTGCTCGCCATGCGCAGCATTGCCTCGGATAGCGGCGCGCTCGAAGGCCGATCCGACGCGGTCGAAGGCGCCGAGAGCGCACCGAGCATGGCCGGAACCGCGTCCGCCTCCGCCACGCTGACGCCGACCGAACCGGCGCTGGATCCAGACGACCCCGATGCACCTCGCCCCAAGGGTCCGTTTGATCCGGGCGTGGTCTCGATGGAAGACCTCATTCGCGAGCACAGCGATGCGGTCTATCGCGTCGCACTGTCCGTGACCCGTGACCCGATCTTGGCCGAAGACGTCAGCCAAGACGCCCTGATCAAGGCGTGGCAGGCCCTTCCTTCGTTCCGTGGCGACTCGCCGTTGCGCAACTGGGTGCTGCGCATCACGCACAACACGGCAATCTCGACACTGCGGAAACGGCGCGACGAACTGCGCGAACCTGACCAGCTGCCGGAACAGGTTGTCTTGGGGTCCGTGGAGTCGGCGGTCCATGACCGACTTGCCCTCGGACGCTTCGAAGAAGCACTTGCCGACCTCGACGAACTCTCGCGATCCATCGTGGTGCTGCGAGAGGTCGAAGGTCTCAGCTACTCCGAACTGTGCGACGTGCTCGACCTACCGATGCCGACGATCAAAACAAGACTGCTCCGAGCGCGTCGCCAATTGGCCCACGCTCTGGAAGGATGGCAGCCGTGATTGTCGGCCACCCTTCACTTCGTCGCCTCCAACGCTGGCTCGACGGCGAAGAAGACGGACTTGATCGCCACCTCGCTACCTGTGAGCGCTGTGCGACGCGCATTGAATCGCTCGAAACCGACGATTCGGTACTACGTCAGCCATTGCTTGAGCTGCTCACGCCGCCCGAAGAACTCACGACGCGGCTGCGTGGCGGTATTGACGAACGCATGCGGTCCCGCGAGGACCTGACATTGCTGAGCGAACTCTTTGGGCTCCCCATCCGGGCGGCCCGAGTTATGTCATCAACGAGTCAAGGGGAAACATAAGTGGATTGGCTATGGGCGGGCGTGGCGGTCGTATCAGGCTTTGTGGTCGGCTCGATCGCTTCGCGAATGCTGAAACAGATTTTCGAGAGCCGCAAGGGCCGCACGGCACAACTGGCGCCCGCGGTCGCCAGCTTGACCTTCTCTTTGCTGCTCGTGATCGGGCTGCTCGTGGCACTTGGCTTCGTGCAACCCGAGTCGCTCGAAAAGCTCCGAGACGACACCATCGAGTACTTGCCTCGAGCACTGTCCGCGTTGATCGTGGTCATTCTCGGTGGCGTTGTCGGAACGATCGTGTCGACGGCAACCCGAGAGTCGCTGGGCCGATCGATGGGCCGTGCGGGCGAGAAGATCCCCACGGTCGTCAAGGGCGTGATCACCGCCTTTGCCGCCATCCTGGCTGCCTCGCAGCTTGGCATCGACACAACGGTGATCAACATTGTTGTCGCCGGTGGCATCTTTGGCTTGGCACTCGCATTCGCCCTGGTCGTGGGCATGGGTAGCCGCCCGGTGGCCACCGAAATCGCCAGCGGTCGAGCCGTTCGGCGCATGATTGCACCGGGCGACGAGGTTCGCACTTCGACGCTTGGTGGCACGGTCATCGCCCTGCATCCAACGGCAGCAGAGATTGACATCGAGGGCGAGCTTCAGCTGGTTCCCTATACCGAGCTGCACGGCCCAATCACGATCATCCATCCCGAGGGCTAGCGGTCTGGGTAACCGGAATGGCGTCTGACGCCTGTTTCAGCACGCCCCTGCCTCGAGCGTTTCGACAGTACAACGACACTAGGGACTTAGCTATGGGCTACGAGCTGCACGTAACTATCGGCGACCACTGGGACGACGAGGAGATCGACGAGGATGTTTGGCAAGCGCTCGTCGCCGCTGATCCGGAACTCGAGCTTGCTGGCTCCGTCGGCACAGAGACACCGTCTGGTGACGTCATCAGCTATGGAAACGAGCTAATGGCCATGTGGCACGGCCATCCATCAGGGCCAGTGGCGCTCGACTTCCGCCGCGGCAAGGTGATCGCCAAAAATCCCGACGACGCCATCATCAAAAAGCTCCAATCGATCGCAGCGCAGCTCGGCGCCGTGGTACAGGGCGACGAGGGCGAACTCTACGAGTAGGGCATCGCTGGCAATTTCCTCGACCAGCGCTTCCTAGACCAGCGCCAAAAACGGCACAATACTAGTGCCCTTTCGTTGTCGTCATGCGGTGCACGGCGCGGTTCGCCGCGCACCTGCACGAATCGGGCGCGCGAGCAATCATCGGGACCCGCTCACCGACTCCGTCCGGTCGATCAGCTCGTGCCGCGACCTACCGCCGGAAGTCCCGCCCTCCCACCGGCCTGATGCTGCGCCACGTGTCTACTAATCCGACACCCCCGGACATCCAACGTGCCTTCTGACCGACAGAGCCTGCACGCATACGCCTCGCCGGCGGCCGCACCCGCTCCGGCCGTGTCCCGCTCGCTGCACGCCGGCCTGAGCGGGGTGGGGTGTCTGACACTTGTTAACGCCCTTTTGTCTGCTTACGCCGTTACGCAACCGACGCGCTGGGTCTGAAAACGGCAGAAGCCGCCAGCCCGAAGGCTGGCGGCTTCAGCGTTTCGTA
>CALLPT010000127.1 GCA_938015575.1 uncultured Acidimicrobiales bacterium | reverse complement strand
GCCCGCTCAAATCCTCGAGACCTTGACCCGAATTGTTGACGTTGCCGAGCAGCTGAAAGACGGCGAGTTCGACAACCGAGCGAGTGATGTCGTGGGTAACTACGCCCGACACATCGGCGCGTTCAACGCCGCTCGGTTGGCTCACGCGTTTGAGCTGCGGGGCAAGCCTGTCGGTTCGACCCGGTGGGTGCTTGGGCAGCTCCACATCGCGACGACCGATATCGCCGAAGGCGACCTGGTCGCCGCTCGCCGCCGCTTGCGCGTCGCAGCGCCGCACCTTCCGTCGCAAAACGAGGCACTGCGCAACTACGGCGCGTGGCTCCAGATCTTGTGTGGGGAACGCATCGAGCTGCTCGATCGTGCACGGGTGACCGAGGAAGAGTCGCTGGCCATCCGCAAACGTGCGCTGCGCCGGTTCGTCGTTCGAGATCTTGGTGGAATCGTGCCGATCGAGGAGTGTCTCGAAGAGATCATGGCTGGCACCCCGACCGATCCCTCGACCGGGATGGTGCTCTTGCCCGCCCTCCGATCCCTGCTCGACGAGACCGTAGCGATCGGCACTCCGGCCCAACTCGCCTCCGTCGGTGTGCCCGAGATGCTCAAGGCCGCGGATCGCCTCGACCCTGACCAGGCTCGGCATTTGATCGAGCAGGTGGTGCGGCGCTTCTCTGTGGCGTCCGACGCAGGGTTGACGGTTGCTCGCCTCGACCTTGATCGCTACGTGCTCTTCGGCGACGGCAGCCAACAGCATTTCGAGGCCACGATCGACACGTTGCTCGAGGCGCTTCGAGAGCGCCTTCCAATCGAAGGCACGACCGATGCGCTGCGCCTGGAGCCGTTTGCACGGGCAACGGCGGCGGTTGCCGGCGACACCGGCTACAGCGTTTGGGAGCGGGTGTTCTCGACCCCTCGGGTGGTCGTGCCGGGAGCCGTCGAGTTCGTAATCTCAGACTCCGAAGCGAGCGAGCAGCGGTACAAGCTGGTGCAGGCCCTGCTTGGCGATTCGCTCGATCGAACCGCGCAGGTCGAATTTCAACCGATCGTCGACGTTCGAGAGCGGCGGGTTGTCGGATTCGAGTCGCTGCTGCGGTGGGAGTCAGAGGAGCTTGGGCGGCTCTCGCCCGTCGTTGTTTTCGAGGCGGCCGAGCAGAGTGGTGCGATTGGTCGCCTTGAGCAAGTCGTCGTGAGCGCCGCGGTACAGGGCGCAGCGGCGTTGCGGGCCGTCGATCCGGCGTGCCGGGTGAACGTGAATCTCACGCCCGCGCAATTGCGTGACACCGCAATGGTCGAACATCTCAGCAGTGAATGCCACCGCCATGGTCTGTCACCGTCGGCGATCGCCGTCGAGCTGACCGAATCTGCGCTCGTGGACCATGACCGGTCATCAGAGGCTTTGGAGCTTTTGGCCGAGCGAGGCTTCGTGACGACGCTCGATGACTTCGGCACTGGCTATTCGAATCTTGCGTATCTCGTCGCGATGCGCAACATGGGGTTGAAGATCGACGGGTCGTTTGTGCGCCGGATGCTCGAGGACGAGCGGGCCGATGCCGTCTGTCGGATGCTGATCAGCGCTGCCGAGTCGTTGGGGATGTCGATCGTCGCCGAGCAAGTCGAGACCGACGAGCACGCACTCCGCCTCGATGCCCTCGGCTGCACGCTGCATCAGGGCTATCGGTATGCGCCATCGATGACGCTCGAGGCTGCGGCGGCCGTGCTCGCTGATCCGACGAGTGTTTGGGCTTGGCCCGACGTGACGACGTTCGACGGTCCGTCCGACGAGCCGACACTGCCGCGAGAGCCTTGACCACCCCGGTGTCGTTCTGGATCGGGCTCTGGAGCGGCGGCTAGGTTGGCGCCATGGTGTTGATGGGCATCGGCCGATGACCGCAGCTCGCCCGATCGCCACGACGCCCAACGCCGTTCATGGTGCTTCTGACGTCACCATTGCTGACCAGCTCGAACGGTTCATCGGCGGGGTCCTGGGCCCGAATTCCGCGGCCCATGTGGTCGCCACTGAGCGCGTCGCCACCGGGAGATCTCGCGAGAACTGGCTCTTTGAGCTGACCTGGAGCGATGCGGGTGGTGAGCACTGCGAGTCGCTGATTGCCCGCCGTGATCCCGATGGCGGTCTGATCGAAACCGATAGGGGAGCGGAGTTCGCGGTTCTCCAGGCGCTCGAGGGGACCAGGGTGCCGGCCCCGCGAGCGCGCTGGCTTGATGCCGACGGCGCCGCGCTCGGAAAGCCGTCGCTGGTGATGGTTCGGCTGCCCGGAACGTGCGACTACTACGTGATCAACGGCGACCGCCCCGAAACAGAGCGCGTGGACTTGGCCCGTCGCTTCTGCGAACTGCTCGCAACCGTCCACCAAACTGACTGGCGCAGTGCCGGCTTCGACGGTTTTCTTTCTGATCCGGGTCCCAATGCCGCCGCACACGAACTGGCGCACTGGAATGCGGTGCTCGAACGTGACCGGCTCGAGTCGTACCCCGAGCTGGCCCTCGCAGCGCGGTGGCTCGGAAAGAACCCGCCCACCTCCCCGCGAACCGTGCTGGTGCACGCCGACTTCAAGGCCGGAAATATCCTGCTCGACGACGACGAGATCACCGGCCTGCTCGACTGGGAACTCGCACACCTGGGCGACCCCCACGAGGATCTCGGTTGGATAACGCAGCCTTTGCGGCGACGCGAACACCTGATCGACAACGCGTGGGGGGCCGAGGACCTGTTCGCACACTACGAAGCGGTGACGGGATTCTCGGTGGACCGGGCGGCCGTGCACTGGTGGAACGTTTTCTCCACCTACAAGACCGCGATCATGCAAGTCAGTGGCTTGCGCTCATTCATCGAGGGAAGAAGTGACGAGCTGTACCAACCGTCGGCTGCGGTGTTGACCAACCTGCTCGAGGCAACGGTCGGTCAATGAGGCCAACGATCGAAGAGCACCTGCGCGGGATCAGCCGCACACTCGACGAGGTCGCCACGACCAGGTCGATCGAGGCTTCGGCAGCACTGCTCTCTGATGCCCAAAAACAGCTCCAACGACTCGCCGGGTCTGTCTCGATCCGCGGCCCGTTTCTTCGCTGGGACAACGACGCGATGGCGACACTGATGAGCGATCTCGCACCCCGGCTTCCTGACCCGCTACGCCAGCTCGCCGCTCACGTCATCACCGCGGACGCAGCGGCGAACGGCGACGAGCATGCTCGCAACGAGCGGTTGCGCTCCCTCATGACCTCGATCGTCGAGGCATTGCCCGATGACGATCACGGCGATCAGGCGCGACGCTCGATTGCCGACCATCTCCGAGCGCGTGCAGCCGCCAACCCGGCACTGCACAAACATCCACAACGCTGGTGGGACGCACCTACGACGGCAGAGCCGACCGACACGCCCACAGACAAGGCAGAGACATGACCGAGCCGAACGACTTGCACATCCCCGAACTTCGCGTCAGCGATGACCACTTCGACGAGCAGTTTCCACTGTCGCCGCTCGACGACTACATGATTCACCAGACCCCGGACCCGATCCGGGTCATGTGGAGTGGTGATCCCCGCACCTACGAGCGGTACTGGATGTTGTGCCACGACCCCAGCGGCGAAACGCTGGTTGCGGTCGGCGGCAGCTTCTATCCGAACCTCGACAAGGCCGAGGCGTACGCCATCGTGAACCATCAGGGTCACCACACGACCGTGCGAGGGTTCCGGCGACTCGGCGTCGACCGAGCAGACATGGGCATCGGTCCGATCCAGCCGCGCATCGTCCAGGGCATGCGGTGGTGGCGCTTCGAGCTTGAGCCAAACGACTGGGGCATCAGCTACCAACTCGACTTTCGGGACACGACGCGCCAGACCTTTCGGGAGCCGCTGTCGAACTCGGCCCGAGGCACGCCGCCGGGGCGCCGCGGCGATGTCACTACGGGCTTCGAGAGCTTCGGCACCGTCGAGGGCTGGGTCGAGGTCCGCGGCAAACGGATCGAGTTTCCCGCCGGATGCTTCGGCACTCGCGACCGCCACTGGGGCGTCGGCCGCGGCGTTGGGGGCCCGCCCATGTCCCTTGGTGGGCGCCTGCACGTCGGGACCTCGGGCAACGGATTTGCGGCATTTCCGAGTTGGACACTTTGGGGCGATCGGGTCTTCTACCCCTTTGGCGATGAGCGCCCGGGCTCCGGCGTCGTCCACAAACCATCGCGGCGCTTGCGGTTCGAACCAGAGACCAACATCTTCATCGAGGGCATTGTCGACTATCCACTCGACACCGGCGAGACGAAGCAAGTCCACTACGAACGCATCGGCAACCAGACCGCCTACTTGCGATGCGGCATGTACGGCGGCACGCCGGACAAGCAGATCCACCAGGGCGGCTACGAGGGGCCCGACCTTGTCGAAGGCGAGACCTACGACGTGAACCAGCCTCAGGTCAGAGCGAGATTGGCGGGGCTCGACGAGCACCTGTGTCGGGTCACCTGTGACGGAGAGGTCGCAACTGGCTTCTATCAACCGATCGACCCGACCGCGTACGAAGCCTGCCGCGACGCACGACCAGGATGGGAGTTCCTGGAGTGAGCCTCGACGGGATCCGGGTGTTGGAGCTGGCTGCTCCAGGAAGCACCGCTGCTGCACCGAGCACTGCGGCGGGTATCGCGGTCGCCTGGGTCGCCAAGCTGTTCGGCGATCTCGGCGCGGACGTGATCCGGATCGAGAGCGACGAGTTCGACCGGGTCCGGTCGCGTCCGCATGGTCTGCACCGGTGGCTCAACACCAACAAGCGCTCGGTCCTGCATCAGCCCGGCGACGGGATCGATGCGTCGGTCAGATCGCTGATCGGCGAAGCCGACCTGGTCGTACATGACGGGACATGGCCCGAGCTTGATCCCGCTGCCGCGGTCGATGCCTGGCCGGGCCTGGTCGTACTGGCGCTGACCCCGTTTGGTCAGACGGGGCCATATCGCGACTATCACGCCGAGGAACTGGCGATCATCCATGGGTCGAGCTGGGGGTTCCTGTCGCCCAGCGCCGCCACCGACATCGACCGCCCGCCTCTCAAGGCTGCTGGTCATCACGCCACGATCAATGTGGCCACCGCGGCGGCCGCAGTGGCATGTGCTGCGGTGGACCATGCGGCGCGCACCGGGCTCGGTGAACACATCGACTTCTCCATGTACGCAGCCGCGGCGAAGCTCACCGAATTTGCCCCAGCGGCGGCGAGCTTCTTGGGTGCTGATGCGTCTCGCCTTGGCGTCAAAACGGTGGTGCCATGGGGAATCTTCGAATGCGCCGATGGGCTCGTGTCGATCATCTGCCCCGAACAAGAGCACTGGGAATCGCTCGTCGAGCTGATGGGTGACCCTGAGTGGGCGTCGCTCGAAACGTTCAGGACCCAGGTCGCGCGGCGTGAGAACGCCGACGTGGTGAATCTCTACCTGAGCGAATGGTTTGCTACGCAATACGTCGACGAGCTTGCCGTGCGCGCTCAGCATGCTCGGATCTGCATCACGCCCGTGACCACGATGGCTCAACTCGACGCCAACGAGCACCTGAACGCCAGGGGCTTCTTCGCCGAGGCGCCCGACGGGACCCGCCACCTCGGCGCCGGCTACCAGTTCGACCAAGCCTGGTGGGGCCTGCGGACCGACGCCGCCGCGCCCGGCGAGCACAACGGGCAAACCTGGATGCCGCGGGCTGTCGTCTCACCCGACCGGCCGTGCGCATCCTCCTCGTCGGGCTCCGCACGGCCACGGCGTCCGCTTGAGGGCGTGCGGATCTGCGATTTCACCTGGATCTGGGCGGGTCCGTTCTGCACGCAATACCTGGCCCACCTGGGAGCAGAGGTCATCAAGATCGAATCGCCGGAGCGCCCGTGCCTCTTCCGGCGCTTTCCTTTCCACCCACCCGGGCATGCCGATCACATCGACGCTTCGGGATCATTCCAGATCTACAACTCCGACAAGCTCAGCGTGGGCGTGAACGTGCGCGAACCGCAAGGGCGAGCGATCGTCGAGCAGCTGGTTCGTTCCAGTGATGTGGTCATCGACAACTTCGGCGTTGGAACCATGGCGAGTCTCGGCTTCGGCACCGACGAGCTGCGCGCGATCAACCCCGATGTGATCGTGGCCTCGTTGAGCGGCTACGGCCAGACCGGTCCGAACGCGTGGTACATGGCCTATGGGCCTGCGGGTGGATCGCTCGCTGGCTTGTATGCGGCGACCGGGTACAAAGGCGGCCCTGCGGTCGAAACGGGCATTTCGATCGGCGATCCTGGCACCGGCATGACGGGTGCGTGGGCCGTCGTCGCTGCGCTCGCTGCCCGGACGCGAACGGGCATTGCGGCGACCGTCGACGTGTCCATGGTCGAGGCCGTTGCCGCGACGGTCGGTGAGCCGTGGATGGCCTATCTCGAAACGGGCGATAATCCGGCACGCATCGGCAACCACGACCCGGTGTGGGCGCCCCACAACTGCTACCCGGCTTCGGGCGCGGACAATTGGGTAACGATCGCGTGCCGCAACGACGACGAGTGGCAGCGGCTCGCTCGCGTGGTCGATGCTGCTCTGGTCGACGATGCTCGATTCACGACCGCGTCGGAACGCAAGCGGAACGAAGCCGCGCTCGACGAACGGATCGCCGCGTGGACATCGCTCCACGACCGATGGCAGACGACCCGCGAACTTCAAGCGGCTGGGATCGCTGCCTTCCCGTCTCAGTCTCCGCTCGCACTCTGGGCCGATGATCCGCAGCTGGATGCGATTGGCATGTTGAGCCGGCCCGACCATCCGGTCACCGGCGACCGAGTGGTACCGGGTTTACCTTGGCGGCTGCATCGCGGCCCGAACGGGGTGCGTCACGCGGCGCCACGGCTGGGTCAGCACACGGACACGATCTTGCGCGAGCTGCTTGGCCTCGGACCCGCCGACCTAGAAGCCCTCGACGGCGTGATCTACCGGCCCGACTGACGGCGCCCATCTACGCCAACGACGCAACGAACGCCGGGTCCGCGATCGCCCGCAACGCTTCGGCGCGAGCGGCCCCGCTGAGATCGCCGATCTCCGCGGCGCCGTGCTCGGTGACCACGACATCGACGAGGTGACCGCTGACGGTTGGCGGTCCCTGAAGCTCGGTCACGATCCTGGACACGGTGCCTCGGGCTGCGGTCGAAGGAAGCGCAACGATGAACTGCGCACCGTCGGTTGCGTGGGCCAGGTCTCCATAGTCGGGCGATCCTCCGGGTCCCGAGATCACCCGCCCGCCGATCCGTTCGCTGTTTATGGATCCGTCGAGCGCCACCTCGATCGCCGAGTTGATCGCGGTGAAGTTGTGGAGCCGACCGATCGCCGCAGCACCGTGGGTGATCGTGGCTGGGACCATCAGAACCTCGGGGTTTCGGTGGATGAAGTCATGGAGTGGGCGCGTGCCACCAGCCATGGCGGTGACGATCTTGTCGGGGAAGTCCGGGTGCCTTGACCCAGTCAGCGCGCCAGAAGCGTGCAGGCCAATCACGCCATCGCTGATCATGCCGCTATGAATGCCGAGTTCACGATGGTTAGCAAGTTCTGCACAAACCACATCGGGCAAGGCTCCGAGCCCGAGCTGCAACATGGCGCCGTCGTTCACGAGCCCGGCAACGTTGGCGCCGACCGCGAGCGTGACGTCATCGGGAGTGATCGCCGGGAACTCGACGAGACGGTGGTCGACATCGACCAGCAGATCGATCTCGTCTCGCTCGATCTCTGACGCGCCGAACGTGTACGGCATGTGTGGGTTGATCTGGGCGACCACGAGACCCGCCGACACCATGGCATCGAGTGGGGTGACGGTGTTGACGCCAAGGCTGAATCGACCCTCGGGTCCAGGCGGACTCACATGAATGATCGCGACATCGGGCGTCAACGATCCGCCCTGCGCCAGCAGGCCCCGCCACGTGGTCAGCGCCGACGCCGCCGAACGGAACGCGCCAGCTTCGACCATGCTCGCCAGCGCGCGGGATGGCTGCAACGACGTGACGCTGAATGGTTCGTTCGGGTGTTCGAAGACCGATGCCGGCTCGACCAAGTAGTCGGCCACGAACTCGATCGCCGTCCACCGGTCCCGTTCGGCCGCCATGGCGTCGATGATCGCCGTGGGAATCGCGGAACCGCCTGGGACAAAGACACGGCTGCGGTCCTGGATCGCGTCGAGCACCTGCGCCATGGTCGCGGAACGCCCCGCTCGGCCGCGGCGGGTGGGGCGATCGAAAGAGATCACAATGCGCCATTCGTGTGCATGGCTCAAGTCTCGCTCATGGCCTGGCACCGATTCGATTCTGGTGCCAGCAGACGAGCGCCGGGTCGAGCGATCGATTCGCTCCGAGCCCGGGCGCGCGAAAGACTTTGCTGATGGATGAGCTTCCCGACTTCGACTCGCTACCCGAGATCGCCGAGCTTGGCTTGCGACACGCGTGGGACGTCTGGGGTCGCGATGACGTGCTCGGCTCGATCAATCATGTGACGCCGCAACGAGTCGCCGCTGCGGCGACGCTGGTGCAGAGCGGGGTGCGGGTCTCGCTCGACCTGCCACTGAATCTGCCCAACCCGCCGCTGTTTGGCCGACAGGCCTATGAACACGTCGTGTTCCCACTCAACCGCAACGAGATGGATGATCGACTGGACAACTTCCATCCGCAAGGGTCGACCCAATGGGATGCGCTCAACCATGTGCGCTGTCGCGAACACGGGTATTGGGGCGGGCGAACCCAGGATCCGACCGAGGGGCCGATGGGGATTGGTATCGACCAGTTCGCCGACCATGGCATTGCCGGACGCGGTGTGCTCGTCGACATCGCCGGATCGATGGAACGGACGGGCAACTTCGACCCGCTCGAGCCGCGCTCGATCACCGTGGACCAGCTCCAGGCCGTCCTGGCCGAGCAACAGGTCGAATTGCAGACCGGCGATTTTCTGTGTCTCCGAACCGCTTGGAGCCGTGGCTATCTCGCGCTGACCGACGCCGAGCGGGCCAGCTATGCCGCGGCGCCTACCTTCGCCGGGCTCGCCGCCGATGAATCCATGGCCAGGTATCTGTGGAACGCCCATCCAGCCGCGATCTGTGCCGACAACCCGGCGGTCGAAGTAGTGCCGGGCGACCCCTCGGTGGGATCGCTACATCGGCGGCTGCTGCCGTCGCTCGGCATGGCGCTCGGCGAGATGTTCGACTTCGAAGGCCTGGCGACGCTGTGTCGCGCCGAGGATCGATGGACCTTCTTCTTCGTCGCCGCGCCGCTCAAGATCCCAAACGGTCTTGGTTCGCCCGGTAATGCGATGGCCATCCTGTGATTGAGCCAACAGTTCCCAGCGAGGGTGCGGTCATGACACCCCTGCGCAGAACACCGATCGAGCAAGAGAAAGACTGCGGTTGCTAGCCGCGAGTAAAGCTGAACGGGGTATCTGTTGATCAGTCGGGTGCTGGATGGCCAGGACCTCACATCTGCGTGGCAGCTGTCCCGTGGAGCCGATGGTCCTTTCACGAGCCTCGATGATGAATTCGAGTTTCGGCGCTCCTTTTTGCAGCCTGGATTATCGATGTGGCAGGTCCCCCCGGTCGAACGCAAGACCGGCGATGAGGGGCCTGCGCTCGATCCCACGCCGCTTGGCTTCCTCAACCGTTATCTCGTGGCAGACGTCGATGAGTTCGACCCGCCGCTCAGGGATGAACTCTCAGCGTGGGGAGTCTGGCGACCGTTGGGCGGCGAGGGTGCCGGGTACTCGGTGCTGTTGCCACACGTCGCGTTGAACGTCGACGAGGAGGCGTCGACCTATCGGCACGACCGGCGGGCCGCACGCAATCTCGAACGGATCCGATTCGCTGGCATTCCGGATGTTGGCCTTGGCGTGATCGTCGGCCTGGGCACGATCGTGCTCGAAGCCGGCGAACCGTCTCGGTTCCGCCAGTTTCTCTCTCGCAATCCGGATTGCGGAGCCGGTTTGCTGCCTTGTTGGGATCGACACGGCACGACCGTGTTCCCCGGCGTGCGGCGAGCCAGGAACCTGGAACTGTGGGAGTAGACAAGGCGCGGCCGCGTGCCGATCGCCTTCGAGCTTGCAGCCAGACGCAACCTAAGAGAACCGCGAGTTCACGCGGCTCGTTGCAGCGGTCGGATCCGCAACACGGGTGACACTCCCGGCGTAACCGGCAAACCCGGCGCAAGGACGCCACACGCACTTCTCAACTCAACTGCTGCGAAGTTCCCAGAGTCGTAGGAGTGCTCCGTTGCAGCCAGGTTGGATCTGGATGGTTCCGGCGCGTTCCATGAGGATCCTGGTCCCGAGGAACCCGTCGGCGGGACGGATCGCCATGGCTTCGGCGCCTTTTTGGACGAACAGCACGCAGTCGGGGGCGTCGGTAACGACTTCGACCCAGTGGCCTTGGTCGTCGAGGTGCGCGTAGATCGTGTCGTCGCGGAGCCCGTAGTCCTCGGGCCTGAAGCCGAGGACGAGGATCGCAGCGTGATCGGCGCTTTCAGATGTGACGAATCTGAACTCACGAGTGGGTGGGCCGAGAGCGAGCGGGTTCGGGTAGCTCGGTGTGGGTTGCGGCGGATGCTGTTCGGGTGCCGGGGCGGTGTTTGGCCCGAGCATTCCGGCAGGAGCGGCCTCAGCTGAGGGCTGGGTCGGCTCCAGGGTGGTGGCTTCGGTGTCCGGTGTCGGTCTCGTCGGCGCTGGCGGAGGAGTCGCCGACGAGGCCGATGTCTGGCTCTTTTGCGCCAACTCAGACATCGCGGATCCTGAGCCGCACGCTCCGATGAAAAGCGCGACGACCAGAACTACGACTACCGGCCTCGTTGGCATTCCGTCAGCGCTCGCTCGGCGGCCGAGATGTCGACTTGGATCGGCAGGTCGTCGCGGTTGTCCGGTGCGCCGTCGCCTGGCTCCCATGACTCAGGGAGTATAAGGACGACGTCTTCGCTGCTGGGAGAGCGCGAGGTGCGTGAGAGAACAGCGGAGGCGTCGCATCTGGCTGATCGAGGACGGTGGCGGCGCCTTCCCGCGTCTGCAGTGCTTGGCCCAGATCCGGCGGATCTTTCACGATGTGTGTCCACACGCGTCTCCGATATGTGTCCGGAAACGAGGTGTGGGGGAGTACCGCCGCCAGGCTGAAACCGTCTAGATCCGCACGGTTTCAACGTACTCGGAGTGGAGCTAAGGAGAATTGAACTCCTGACCTCTTCCATGCCATGGAAGCGCTCTACCAACTGAGCTATAGCCCCGAATTGTGAATCGACAGCGTAGCGCCGGGCTGCGCGTACGCAACCCGATTTCGTCAGCCTCGGGCGGCTCGCCGCGCCATTTCTCCGACGAGCTTGGCTCGCTCCTTGGGATGCATCGGGCCGGCCAGCGCACGCTCGATGAACGCGTTGTCGTAGTCGTCGATGGACCCGTAGTAGAGGTCTTGGGATTCGAGCACGGTGTGCGTCGGACCGTCGTAGCCACGGCGGGCGCCAGCGGTGCCGGCCGCGAGCGATCCACCCGTCAGCACCCGGCAGTACACGCCTGGACGTCGAGCATCACGGAAGCGTCGGTGCCAGTCTGTCTCCTGCATGTGCGCCGAGAACGTGTCGCATGGGATTCGAGGAGAAGTGACCTGCAGCTCGACGTCGCCGAATTGGTACACGTCGCCAACACTGATCTCGGGCCACGGTGCCCCGAGCGAGTCGACGGTCACGTTCTCGCCAAAGGTTCCAGTCGCCAGGTCGCGGCCGAGCTGCTCGCTCCACCACGCATAGTCATCGGCCGCGTAGACGTAGACGGCCTGATCGGTGCCGCCGTGATGTTGCGTGTCGACGATCGTGTCGCCCATAAGGCCGAACTCGTCCACGTCTGCATTGCGCACCACCGTCTTGGCGATGCCGGAGAGCTTGGGACGCGCCGTGGCGACCATCTCAGGCCGCGCCGCCAACTGAAGGGAGACGATCGCGACGTCAACCATCGACGTCTTCGCCGTCATCGTCAACCGCAACGACGTCGTCAGTACTTGCGTCGACTGCTGCTTGCGGGCCCTGGTTCAGGCCACCGGCGAACGACAGAGCGTGGGCCAAACCGGCGGCTCGCTGGTACAGCACCTCGAAGTAGAGCTCGGGGGCAGAGTTCTTGCCCGGAATCGGCGCTTTGCCGAGCGAGCGCACGACCGCAGTGGGATCGGAGCCTTCGAGCACGTAGTCGTTGCGCAACGGCAGTGCACCGGGATCGCCCCAGTACTTGACCGGATCGAGGCGCGGCTTCTTGCGACTCTTCTTGCGCTTGCGGCCACTCGTGCCGTTGTTTTGCGGGGTCTTGCTCTGCTGGCCCTTGGCCCCGTTGTTACGGGCCTTGTTGGCCGCGTTGTTCTTGTTGCGGTTGCCGTTGTTCTCGCTCACGCCGGCACCTCCTGGAGTTCGGATGCCTCGGCAGGAGCCTCGACCGGGGGCTCATCGGGTCGCTCTTCGTAGTCGACCAGTTGATCCGGATCGAGACCGAGCGCCACTTGGAGCTGGGCAGCGTCGAGATCGCCGACCGAGCTTGACTTGGGAAGCACGATGTTTGCGATCTCGCGCTTGCCGGCGACGACCTCTTCGACCCGTTCGTCGATCGTGCCAGGACAAACCAGTCGATGGCAGATGACCGTGTTCTTCTGGCCAATGCGCCACACGCGATCTCGGGCTTGGTCTTCGACCGCGGGGTTCCACCAACGGTCGAAGAGCACGACGTGGTTCGCCGAAGTCAGGTTCAAGCCCGTGCCTCCGGCCTTGAGCGACAAGACGAGCACGCCCGGACCTTCACGGTTCTGGAACTCGTCGATGATCTTGTCGCGAGCACCGCGGGCTAGCCCGCCGTGGTAGCAGGCGACTTCGGTCTTTGTTCGCTCGGTCAGGTAGTCGGCCAAACGCTCACCCCACGAAGCAAAGTGGGTGAACACGAGCATGCGTTCGCCGGCAGCGAACACGGTGTCGATGATCTCGTTCAAACGGGCGACCTTGCCGGAGCGCCCGTCGATCTCGACGTTCTCGTCGTCGGAGTTGTAGTTGAGCGGGTGATTGCAGATCTGCTTGAGGGCGGTGATCGCCGCCAACACCGCGCCCTTGCGTGCGGGCGTCCCGACCTCGGCGGCCGCTGCTTCTGCCGCCAGATCGTTGATGACCGCCTGATACAGGCCGATCTGTTCTGGCGTCATCGCGCAATGATCGAGTTCGTCGATGCGGTCGGGCAGCTCGGCTGCAATTGCCGGCTCTGCCTTGGTGCGGCGATACACGAGGATGCCGTTGAGTGCCGTGAGCGCGTCTTCGTTGGCCTGCTTGGTTTTCTTGGACGGCGAGAGCTGTGCGATGAAGCTCGCTCTCGGCCCGAGCAGTCCGGGGTTCGCCCAGTCGAGGATGGCCCAGAGATCACCAAGCCCGTTCTCGATCGGCGTGCCCGTGAGCGCAAGGCGGGTACGGGCATTGATCCGACGGAGTTGCCGGCTCGTTTCCGCGGCAGGGTTCTTGATCGCCTGGGCTTCGTCGATCACGGCCTTGCCGAATGTGATCTGCTCGAGCACGTCGATGTCGCGCACGGCAGTGCCGTAGGTCGTGATCACAACGTCGAAGTTGTCGACGATGTTGAGGAAGTCTTCGGCCTTGCGCCGGTTCTGGCCGTGGTGGACGAGCACCCGCAGGTCCGGCATGAACTTGCGAGCTTCGTTGGCCCAGTTGCCGACCACCGCTGGTGGGGCGATGACCAATCCCGGTCCATGTTGGCGTGACGGGCCGAGTGAGGCGAGCGTGGTCGGGGTCTTGCCGAGACCCATGTCGAGTGCCAGGCAGCCGCCCATGCCGGCCTCGTCGAGGACCGAAAGCCACGCGTACGCATCGGCCTGGTAACTGCGCAGCTCACCCTCGAAGCCTGGGGGAGAGGTGTCGACCTCGGGCAGGGTCTTGAGGCTGCGCATCAGGTCGGCCGCCCACCCCTGACCGGCGATGGACATCTGGCCGCCAAAGGGATTGCCCTCGAGGCCGAGCGCGTGACGCAACATCTCGGCGCCCGACATGCGGGTCTTGTCGGCCCGCTCAGCGAGTGCTTCAGCGGCAGCTGCCAGGTCGACTTTGTCGATCTCGATCCACTCGCCTTGCGACTTGATCATCGGGCGAGCCTCGGCCGCGAGTGCCGCGATCTCGGCCGCGGTGAGTTCGACATCGTCGAAGACCGCAGACCAGCGGACATCGGCGAGCTGTTGGGCGCCAACCACGGTCTCGGACGACTCGGTGGTGAGACGCAGCGTCGGCGTCGCCTTGCGCTTGGCGAGCTGAGGAACCGACACATCGAAGCCGGCCGTGATCAGCATGTTGCCCATCTCGGACATGAGCTGCCACGCCTCGTCTTGGGACAAGATGACTTCGCCTCGGCGACGGCCACCCGGGCGCAAGAGTGCGGGGAACAGGCGCTCCAGGCGCTGGAGCTGACGGGCAATCGTCTTGGATTTGGTCTGCGACGCGGTCGCCATCGCGACCTCGACCGGCTCCATCGTGTTGCGCTGCCCGCTGGCCAGAACCTCGGCCAGCCATGCGTTGTCTTCGTCGGGCGGATTCAGTTTGACCAACAGTTTCATGTTGGCGGTGCCGGTGACCGACTGCGCCCAGCGGCCCATCCGCTGCACGATGTCGTTGCCGATCGCATGCTGGGTTTGGAAGGCGCTGCCGTCGAGGCGGGCCATGATCGCTTCGCCGACTTCGATCTTGTTCGCGGGCTCGTCGGGAGCGGCGGGCATTTCGATCTGGCCGGCGGCGATGCGCGTGATGGCGTCGGTCAGGTCCGCGACGACCGCGCCGGCGAACTCCTTGCGATCCTTGCGGTCCGAGGCGGCCATGGCCGCGCCCGGCGCGGCATCGGCAAGTGCGTCGAGGCGGTCTCGATCCATGACCGACGCAGCCCAACGCACGTGGTAGGTGCCAAGTCCGCCTTTGCCTCGGCCTCGTCCGCCCCGGAACTGTTCGAGCAGTGGGACCATGCGGCCCTGCGATACGAGTTCGACGGCGAATGCCGCGGCCAGGCCGAACCAGCGTGCGCTCGTGCCGAGCGAACTGTCTTCGGGCGGTGTGTTGCCGAACCCGATGATCCAGCCGAGTGCGCTGATGATCGGCGAGGCAAGAGCCGGTGCTTCGGCCCGAGCCGCGATGTCGATCGGATCCGACTCGAGCCACGAGATCGATCCGCCGTCGTGGCGACCGAGCAGGACTCGCAGTGCGTCGAGGTCCCCTGGCTCGGCGTCGTGTCCACCGCTCCAGGCAATGATCTGGCCCCGGCTCCACGAGAGCTGCAGCTGAGCCTCGCCCGTGACGACAGCTTCGGGATCGGGCCCGGCAACCTCGACCGGGCCGAGCAGGTCGGTCAACAACAAGTCGATGCGTTCGCACTCGTCTTCGAGGTCATTGAGCACCGAAGCTCGCTCCGGTCCCTTGACGTCTTGGCGGGCACGATCGAGTGCCGTGTCCGCCTGCTCGAGCAGGCGCCACAAGCTGTCGGTCCACAGGGCGTGGTGTGATTCGAGGAAGTCCTCGTCGGCGAGGCTGATGGTGCCGTCGAGGTACTGCTGCACGATGCGGTCAAGGCGTTCACGCTCGATGAGCTGCGAAGGCGCAAGTGGCAACGCGGATGGCGCACTCGGCGCCGGCGTAGCGGTCATGAAGTGGTGATTCTCCACAGGAAGCAGCGGTAGTACGCCGTTTCCAGGTTGGGTGGCAGTGCGGTGAGACATCGGCATCGGTGCCGCAGGTCTCGTGCTATCTCTGGCGGCACACCCGGTCGCAGAACCATCCTCGCTGACCGACCATCCGGCCGGCCCGCTTGATATCCCGCAGTTCGATCTGCTCGCCGGTCGTCAACCTAGCAGCATCGGCCACGAACCTGTCGGCGTGGCTTGATGTCGCTGAGCAGGCAAGCCTAGGACAGGTCAGCTTTGGAGGTCGGCGATGACGCCGCCCCACAGTTCCTTGTTTGCGCTGTAAGGCGCGTAGAAGCTGAAACGGTCGACCAGGTGCGCGTAGCGGGACTTGAGCTTGTCGGCGACATCGCCAGGCTCGGCGACGACCGCGAACTCGTTGAGCATGTCGGCATCGATGAGGTCAGCCATTGCGTCCCACTCGCCCCGCTTGGACATGGCATTGAGCTCACCCTGCGCGTCGCCCCAGCCGTGATGGTCCAACACCGTCTTGTACGCAGGCGTCGATCCGTAAAAGGCGATCTGTTTGCGCACCGCGAAGCTCGCGGCGGCCATCTCTTCTTCGGTCTCGCCGGTGACGACGAAGCCCGGCAGGGAGACCTCGACATCGGCTTTGGTCCGGCCTGCCTTGTCGATGCCGACCTGTAGCGCCGGCAGGCTGACGTCTTCGAGGTAGCTCGCCGTCGTGAAACCGTGGCTGAACCAGCCGTCGCACACCTCGCCGGCCACGCCCGTCATCATCTCGCCGACGGCGGCGATGAATACCTTGGGCTTGCCGGCCTCGATTGGCGGCGGGCTGAACATCGGGGTCATCAACGTGTGCTGATAGAAGTCGCCACGGAAGTCGAGCTTGTCGCCGGTCTGCCACGTGTCCCAGATGGCGTGGAGCGCCTGCACGTACTCACGCATGCGGGCGGCAGGACGTGACCATTCCATCGAGAACCGCTTGGTGATGTGCGGCTTGATTTGGCTGCCCAGGCCAAGGACGAAGCGTCCGCCGCTGAAGGCCTGCAGGTCCCACGCTGCGTTCGCCACCGTCATGGGACTGCGGGCGAAGGCGACGGCGATGGCGGTGCCGATCTCGATGCGTTCGGTGTGCTCGGCGGCAATCGCACATGGCAAGAACGGCTCATGTGATGTCTCGGCGGTGAAGGCCCCGGTGTAGCCGGCCTCTTCGACTTCGCGAGCGCTGTCGGCTGCCTCGGCCATCTTGAACGAGAGGCCACCATCGATCTTCATTGCTATGTCCTTTGGGGGAAGGGTTCAGGTTTCGTCGATGTCACGAAGGAACTGCTGGAGTTCCTCTTCGAGTTCGTCTCCGGTTGGGAGATCGGTTTCTTCGATCCGTTTGATGTCGTCGTAGCGCTGTTCGAGCTCAGAGACGATGTCGCGCAACGATGGTGCGTCTTCGAGCATCGACTCGACCGCGGCCAACGCGTCGGGGACCTGGGCGTCGAGTGACGTTGTGTCGAAACTCAAACCGCTCACTTCGTGCAGGTTCCTCAACAGACCGACACTGGCCTGGGGCCACGGGCTGGTCGAGATGTAGTACGGGACCTGGGCGAACAGGCCGAGCGTATGGACGCCGTTCTTGCGCAACTCGGTGGTCACTGCCATCTGGACACCCACGGGAACCGTGAGCGTGCCGGTGGTCGACTCGCGGGCGCGCACCAGGTCGGGGCAGGTCGAGGCGAACGAGATCGTGACGTCGCGGGTATGTGGGGCCGGCACCGGGTATGCGCCGATCGTGAACATGGTCGAAGCGCCGATCGAGTCCACGGCCAACGCGGTCGCGGCCGCGAATGGCCGCCAGTTGAAGTCAGGTTCCGGCCCATGCATGTACAGGAACGGGCGATCGTTGGCATCGGTGCCGACCGAGATCAAGAGCTTGGGCCACTGCAGTTCCTGCATGACGCCGTCGACGACATTCATGATTGGTCGCCGGGCACGCTGGTCGAGCAGGCGGTCGACGTCGAATTCGACGATCGGGGTCAGGTCGGCCTGGTGGGTGATCGTTTCGTGCACCCGCGCCATGGCCTCGCTGGCTTCGATCCAACCATCGGTGAGCATGACGAACGGCATCGGCCCCTCGACGGGTTCGCCAATCCACTCGAACAGCTCGTTCGGATCAATACCCATTAGCAACCCCCAGCGTCAACCGCACGGCGGTTCTTTGGCGACCCGAGGCGCGACGTGAGCCGATCATGCCACGCGCTCGGCATGTTCGCCGGCCTTGGCGACGAGAGCATCGATGCGTTCCACGAACGCTTCGGCGCCACCCTCGGGTTCGGTGTCTCCCATCGCCCCACTCACATAGCGCGAGTAGACGCCCTCAAGAATGCTGGCGAGACGCCACGACGCGAAGGACAGATAGAAGTCGATGTCGTCCATATTGCGTCCCGAAGCCTCTTGGTACCAAGCGAGCAGTTGTTCTCGCTCGGGGAAGCCGTCGGCCATGGTCGGCGCAGCATCGATCGGAGTGAAGCCATCTTGGGGGCGGGCCCAATAGGTCATCAGCGAAGCGACGTCGGCCAGCACGTCGCCGAGCGTGCACAGTTCCCAGTCGAGGACCGCTGCGATCGATCCGTCGTCGGCGACCAGGCAGTTGTCGAGCCGGTAGTCGCCATGCACCAGACCGGCGCTGCCCTGATCCGGGATGCGCTCGACCAGGTGGTCGTGCACCGCGACCAGTTCAGGACGCTCGCGAGTCTTCGACGCTTCGAATTGGCCGAGCCAACGACGCAACTGGCGCGCGATGTAGTTCTCTTTGCGGCCGAGGTCACCGAGCCCGACGACGTCGACATCGACCCGGTGGATCGCGGCCATGGTCTCCACCAGCGACTTCGTCACCGCAGGGAGGCGGTCGGTTCCGAACGCGGTCGCCATCTCGGCCGAGCGCAACACGGTGCCGGGCACGAACTCCATGACATAGAAGGGCCGCTCGTTGACCGACTCGTCTTCGCAGAACCCGACAATGCCAGGCACGGGCACGTCGCTGTTCGCGAGCGCGGCGATGACGCGATGCTCACGACCCATGTCGTGCGCGCTTTGCAATACCTGGAACAGCGGCGGCCGTCGGAGCACCCAGGCCCGGCCGGTGGGATCGGCAACGCGGAAGGTCAGGTTCGAGTGGCCACCGGCGATGAGATCGAACGAAAGGGGAGTGGCCAGGTCGGTTCGCTGCGCCATCCACTCGGTGACGTTGTCGACGTTGACGCCCTGCACCTCACCCGCATTGTCCCCCATGCCTGCACGTCTCCCCTGGCCATCGGGCCCTCGCGGCAGCGACCTCGTGTCCAGCTCGAGGCGTCAAGATAGCCTGGACCGTCCATGGTCGACGTAACTGACGCAAGCTTCCAAACCGATGTCATCGAGAAATCGATGGAGGTTCCCGTGGTCGTTGACCTCTGGGCCGAGTGGTGCGGTCCCTGTAAAACCCTCGGACCGATCCTCGAGACGGTCATCGCTGAAACGAATGGCCAGGTGATCTTGGCCAAGGTCGACGTCGATGCGAATCCCGCGACGTCCCAGGCGTTCCAGGTCCAAGGGATCCCTGCGGTGTACGCGCTCAAGAACGGCCAGGTCGTCGACGGGTTCGTCGGTGCGCAGGGCGAGCCGGCGGTCCGCGAGTTCATCGGCCGCTTGCTCCCGAGCGAGCAGGACCTCGAGATCGAACGGTTGCTCGAAATCGGCGACGAAGCGTCGCTGATCAAGGTGCTCGAGTTCGTGCCCGACCATCACGCAGCGGTGCCCGCGCTCGCCGAGCTGCTCGCCGGCAACGGCGAGACCGAGTTGGCGCTCGAACTGCTCAAACGTGTCCCCGAAACCGCCGACACTCGCCGCATCGCCGCGTTGGCTCGCACGGGCGTAACCCCGCCGGCGGCTGCGGCCGCACCTGCCCCCGAGGCTGGCGCGGCTCCTGCTGGAGCGAGTGGCCTGGAGACCGCCGGTAGCTCGAGCACGAGCCAACCTGCCGAGGCCGCGCCCGCGGCTCCGGTCAACGACGACTTCGACGAGAAGCTGACGGCGCTGCTCGACAAGGTCAAAACCGACGACGAAGCGCGTCAGCAATTCGTGGACCTGCTCGAGGTGATGGGACCCAACGATCCCCGCACTGCCGACTACCGCAAGCAGCTGTCGATGCGGTTGTTCTGAGCCGGCTGTCGGGGCCCGAGGGACCAAGCAATGGCGGGGAAACGCAAGCCTGATCCGCACCGTGGCGCGCGCACATCGCGGCGTCCTCGCATCGAGCACCACGACGGCTACCGGGTGTTCGTCGGCGGTCCCGTGCCGCCGCAAGCGGGCGCGATAACGCTCGGGAATGTGATCTGTGTTCGCCACAAGTACGCAGAATCCGAGGCGCTGATGGCGCACGAGCTGGTGCACGTCCGCCAGTTCAACGAGCTGGGGTGGGCGCGCTTCTTGATCCGCTATGTGCGGTCGTACTTGCGCGGTCGGCTGTCGGGCTATGGCCATATGGCGTCGTACCGTCGCATTCCGCTCGAGGTCGAGGCCTCGTGGCTGAGCCGGTTGCACGGTCGTGCGGCGCTCGAGCCCAACGCGGGTGCGGTCCGCGACGACGAGGTCACTCGAGCACGCGGCCCTCGACTTGCGGCCACGCAACGCCTGCATGACCGGGCCGAAGCAATGGGTTGGGTGTCGCCCACTCGGCGCCGGCGCGAGGTCGCTGCGGCGACCGCCGAGACTGCGCAGCTGCGCTAGGCGCACCAGCTTCGTTGGACGTCCCAGCGGGCCGCTTCCAGCCGATGGCCGGTCCGAGTTAGTTTCGCGGCTGTGGGCGAAGCAGACGAGGGGGTCGGTGTCGAGTGGGTCGACCTAGGGCGCCCGACGCCATCGCTCGAGGATTCGACCGCCACGCTCAGCCGCCCGAGCTGGCGGGTGACGCTCGGCGCCGTAGGCGTTGTGCTCGGCTTGATCACGGCCTACGGGCTCGGCCGATCGGGTGGTCCGGCGCCCGAGATCGCGGCCCTTCCCGAGGTTGCGACCCCGGTACCTACGGCACCACCGCCACCGCCATCACCAACGGCCACACCGCTGCCGACACCGACCGTTCCACCGTTGACCGCCCTGTTGGGCGAGGGCGAGGTCATCGAGGAGCTCGAACTCGACCGAGGTGGGCGTGCGGTGTTGTGGTGTCGCGAGACCGTGCCGGGCACGCGGATCGGGTCGACGCTTGCGCTGCTGCATGTGCAGCCCGCGTTCAACCTTGGCGATCAGCTGGTCGGTTACGAGGAACTCACACAGCCATGGGTGCCGACCGGGGCCTCGTGGCGAGGCCAGATCGACACCGAGGGTTTCGGCGCCGAGGCCGCCGCGACGGCGCCGGAGCCGCTCGACGGCACCGAGATCGAAGGAACCCCGGGCGATGGAACCCGTTGCAACGCGTGCACACCTGAGCGGGCCTCGCTGGCCGGGGCTGGCACGGTCCTCTACGGCAACTGCGAGCACGGCGTGCCGTTTCGGGCCGGGATCTCCTATGTGATTGCCAGCCCGTCGGCGCCGGGCCAAACCCCACTCGCCCTGCTGCTGGACTGCGGGATCACCCGGATCTCGTTTGATGGGATGAGCTTCGTGGTCGAGTCCGAAGTCCCCCTCGTTCGCGGCTTGACCGACGCTCGTTTCCGCTTGCCGTCCGTGCAGATCGAAGCTCGCGACGGGCGCTTCTGGGCCGACGATCTCGGCGTGCTCGATTGGGCCTGCGACGTCGAACGGTCATCGCAACTCGGGGATCGGCACCTCTTGCGCGACCAGGCGGACCCAAGGTTGAGCTATGTCACGGTCGATTCGGCGTTGGGTCCGATCGGGGTTCACGGTCCGCTGCTCATTGGTCTCGAGCGAGACCAATGCAGCCGGCTTACTCGCGCCTGGTGGGACCGGCCATCAGCCGAGCGTGAGCAAGAGGGGGCTCGTCCGATCGCCGATCTGGTCGGGATCGAGCCGCCGGCTGACGAGACCGACTGGGTGTACACCTGCCAACCAGAGTGACCGCGCCGCGCCGTTTAGGTGATCGCGTCGAGTGGTAGTCGGCTGGGAATCTGTTGGGAATCGGTTGGGGAGGGGAGCGCGAGTCTGCCGCAGTGACTGAGGTCAGGCGACCGGCACCACCCGAACCACCTTTTACGCGATGGCGACAGGCCGTTGCCTCCGTGCGCGTACCTCGCTCGTTCGAACGGGGCGGCCGGCAGTCGCTGCCCGGTCCTCCGAGCGTCGAAGCGCCGAGCGATCGTCGGCGCGTATCTGCCGGGGCCGGTGTCCTGCTGTCTCTGTCGCTCGGGATCGTGTTGCTGGTCGCAGCGGCAGGCTTCGCGGCGGCGAGCTGGCGAGGTCGATCGTCGGTGCCGCTCGACGATCAGTTGCCGTATCTGCTCGGCGTGGGCGCCGACGATTCGTCAACTCCATCCGAACCAGGCGGTTCGACGGACACACGTGATGGCTCTTCAGGATCGACCAATGCGGATGGGAATGCGGCGTCGACCGGCGTGCCCAACGCCGAATCCACGACGTCGCCTGGCGCCGCGACCCCATTGGACAGCGTCGGCCCCGGTCACGAAGCGAGGCCTGGGCCCTCGACCGACCGTGTCGTGGTGCACGTCTCGGGTGCCGTTGTCGAACCTGGTGTCGTCGAGTTGGCCGCCGGCACCCGGGTGCACCACGCCGTGACCGCGGCCGGCGGTGTCACCTCGGCCGCTGACCTCGAACGGGTGAACCTTGCCGCAGTGCTCGTCGACGGTGAACGTCTTCATGTGCCCGAGATCGGTGGCGACGAACCTCCCACGGTCGTCGCGCCGCTGCGCAGCGCCGAGCCCAGCCTCACCAACGGCACTGCTGAACAGGAACGGGACATTCGTGTCGACATCAACCGGGCCACGGTCACCGAGCTCCAAGAGCTCCCCGGGGTCGGTCCATCGATCGCCCGGGCGATTCTTGACCTCCGAACTGCTCGCGGCGCCTACGCCAGCGTCGACGAGTTGCTGCTCGTGGACGGGATCGGGCCGGCCAAGCTCGAAGCGCTTCGGCCGTACGCGTTTGTTACAGGTACCTGAGTAGCGCATGCGTCATCGCACGCTGCTCGCGATCGCCGGCGCGATGTGGGCGGCCGCGCTCGTCGGCGGATGGATCGAGATTGCAGTGGGGCCGAGGCTGCGGCTGGGAGGGTTCGAGCTTGATGTCGGGCGACTGGTGATTGCCAGCGTCGGCCTGTTTGGCTGGCGTACTCGCCGCGTGGTGCTCGTTGCGGTTGCGTTGGTCATGTTTGCGTGCTTGCAGTCCGCGGCCAGCTGGCAAGACCTGCGCAACCCCGTCGCCGAAACTTCATTCGAAGGTGTCGCGCTACTTCGCTCTGACCCAACCCCCGTTTCGGGCGGTATGCGGATGCGAATCGCCGTCGACGATCGAATGTACGACGCTCGTGCGTGGGGCTCGCCTGCCGGCTGGTTGCGGCCTCGCCTGATGGGTGAGCGGGTCCGGATCGAGGCCACGCTTCGACCGCTCAACGACGCTCCCATCTGGCTTCGAGCCCAAGGCATTGCTGGGCGAGCAACCATCACACACGCAAGCGGG
>CALLPT010000126.1 GCA_938015575.1 uncultured Acidimicrobiales bacterium | reverse complement strand
CTCGGCTGACTCATCACTGGCACTTTGACCCGCTCGTCGATCGCGAGCGCTAGCGCAAAGTTGCCGGTGAAGCACATGCCGATGACACCGATGCCAGGACCGCCGCATTCCTCGTGCGCCTGACGGCCGAGCTCACGGAGCCAGTCGACCATGGGCGCTCGGGCGCCCCGTGCGAACGCTAGAAACTGGCGGCTAATGCATGCCTTGACGATCGTCTTGAGTGCACGCCCGTTCGTGAACGGCACTCCTGGCTCACCGAAGACCGATGGCATCCAGGCCGAGAACCCGGCCTCGACGAGTCGGCGAGCGCAGTCGGCAACATCGGGCGTGATGCCCGGCACCTCGGGAATCACCAACACGGCGGGGCCCGAGCCGGCGATGAACACCTCGTGTGTGACGCCGCCGATCGTGACCGAACGCTTCTCGAAGTCGGTGAGAGGGTCGGTGGCCTGGCTCATCGCCCCAGACTAGTTCCGCTCCGCGCAACCCAATCCGGAACCGCAGCTGCCCGACTCAGACACCGCAGCCTTTAGAAAAGGGCGCTCCAGGCGTCGGCGCGGCGCTTGTCGCGGGCCGCGGCGGCGACGCCGAGCAGGGTGCGCTCGGGCGTCCAGGCTTCGACGACCTCGGCTGGTGCATCGGACCACGCGGCCCATGCCTCGATCCACGCCCGGTCGGCTCGCTCGAGGAAATCGCTCAGCAAGATGACGCTCGACGCTGACGCCATGTCGGTCTGGGCGATCGAAGCCGCCTGGACAATGAGCCCGACCAGGGGTTCGAGCCGATCCGGCGACCAGCCATGACGCCGCCCGAGCTGGAACAACCCGATGAGCGTGCCGGCGGTGTTGTAGACGTCTTCGACCAGGCGAAACGGCTTGATCGCATCGACGTAGCCGTCGCCGGGAATGATTTCGTCGGAGCGCACCGCGACATCGTCGAAGTGGAGGTCACAGATCTGGAACTCAGGACCCCAGTCCCGGTAGGGCTCGAGGTCGACCGAAGCGCCGGGCCGGTCACTCGGCAACGCCACCATCCGCAGCTGATTGCGCCCGTCCTCGCTGCGACCGACCGAAGCGGCCACGTACCAAAGGTCAGCCACTGGCGCCATCGAGCCCCATCGCTTGTGGCCGTTCATGACGAACCCGTCGCCGCTCGGCGTCAGCGACGTGTGGATGTGCGAAGGACGCGGCCCCTTGTCCTCGCTCACGCAGAACGCAACAACCGCATCGTCAGGCGTCGAAGGAAACAAGCGACGTACTGCAGCCTGGTGACCGGCCACCGACGCGAGCGAGCGTCGGTCTGCTTGGAGCGCAACCCGAACCAGGCGCGAGAAGTACGTCGGGCCCTCATCGCTGCCCGTGGCCTCGGGACCGTGTTTCGCCAGAAAGGACCGGACATCGACGACGCCAGCGACCTCGACGTCGGGCAACGGTTGGAAGAACGCGTCGAGGACCTCGGTCGGAGTCATGGTTCCAGCCTCGCGCACTACGGTTCAGCTACCACCACCGCCGCCCCCCAAGGACGATCATGGAATTGCTCGAGCACGAAGAGAAGCGCCGCATGTCACGCGAAGAAGCCGCGCAGCTACTTCGAGACATCGCCGATTCGCTCGCTCGCCACAACGATCTGAGCTTCACCCGCGAAGGCCTGAAGTACACCGTCGATGTCCCCGACCAGGTCGACGTCGAGATCGAGATCGAGATCGGCGACGAGAGCGGGTTGGAGATCGAAATCACCTGGTGACAAACCAGCGCAGCCGACCCAGAACGGGAGCGTAGGATCTCGCGATGCCTCAGCCATTTCGCTTCAGCTGCTCCCTTAGTTCGTTGCCCACGGACCAGGTGGTAGATGCAGCGAAGCGAGCCGAGGAGCTCGGCTATTCGACGGTGACGATGGCAGACCATTTCACCGACCAGCCAGCGCCGCTCATTGGATTGACGGCCGCGGCGATGGCAACGTCAACCGTGCGTGTGCTTCCGCTGGTGCTCGGCAATGACTATCGCCATCCGGTCGTCGTCGCGAAAGAGATCGCAACGCTCGACCGGCTCTCGGGTGGTCGCGTCGACTTCGGTATCGGCGCCGGTTGGATGCTGACCGACTATGAGCAGGCCGGCATGCACTACGACTCGGCCGGCATCCGCATCCGCCGTCTGGCAGAGAGCGTCGACGTGCTCCAAGCGCTGTTCCGAGGTGACGATGTCGACTTCGACGGTGAGTTCTACAGCGCGAAGGGCGCGCTCTCCGCTCCCCTCCCCGTCCAACGCGGCGGTCCCCCGCTGATGCTCGCCGGCGGCAAGCAAAAGATGTTGACGCTGGCCGGGGCCAAGGCCGACATCGTCGGCATCAATCCTGGCCTCACGGCCGGTGTGATCGACGAGCGGGCGGGTGCCGATGCGACGCCGGACAAGACTGATCAGAAGATCGAATGGGTGCGTGAGGGCGCCGGCGCTCGGTTCGACGACATCGAGCTGCAAACGCGCATTCACCTGACGATGATCACCGACGACCGTCACTCGGTCGCGGCCGAGATGGCGCCCCTGCTCGGTATGACGGCCGAAGACGCGTTGCATTCACCGCACGCGCTCGTGGGCACTACGGCCGAGCTGATCGACGACATTCGCCGGTGGCGCGACCGGTGGGGCATCAGCTTCGTGTCGATCAACGGCGAGAACATGGAAGAGTTCGCACCGGTGGTCGAGGCCCTCGCCGGCACCTGACCAGCGCGGG
>CALLPT010000125.1 GCA_938015575.1 uncultured Acidimicrobiales bacterium | reverse complement strand
ACCGGCGAGTCCGAGATCGCCGACCGCCTCCGCGACACCGTCACCACCGCGACCCAATAGGTCGCCCGTCGTCGGGGTCGGACCTGTTACGCCGTTGCGGTCGGATCTGTCACGATGAGGTGATGGCAAGCGAGCAGTACGACCTGGTGATCCGCAATGGGCGGGTCGTGACCGGCGGGAGCGAATTCGTTGCTGACATCGGTATCGCCGGGAGCCAGATCGCGCAGCTCGGCGGCATGATGCGCGGCGCCGACGAGATCGACGCCACCGATCGCTGGGTGCTTCCGGGCGGGATCGATGCCCACGTGCACCTCACGGCGCCTGGCACGGGCCCTGATTCGTGGCGTTGGGTCGACGACTTCGAGGTCGGCACACGCGCCGCGGCGGCCGGCGGCATCACGACGGTCGGCAACATGAGCTTCCCCCGCGCCGGGGAGCAGATGCGTGACGGCCTGGCCCGCGACATCGCCGATGCCGAAGCCAACGCGATCGTCGACTGGTTTCAGCATCCGGTGCTGCTGACCCCCGACGACGCCGGCATTGCTCAGGTCGGCGAGCTGGCCGCCGAGGGCCACCCGAGCATCAAGATCTTCCTGTCCTTCCACCGCTTCGACCGCCATGTCACCGGCTACCTCCAGGCGATGACCGCGGCGGCCAAGGCCGGAAGCGTCGTGCTTGTTCACTGCGAGGACCCTGGCATCATGCATTGCTGCGGCCATGCACTTGCCGAAGCCGGTCACACCGAGGCCGAGCACTACCCCAAGAGCCGTCCCGTCGAAGCCGAACGGATCGCCACCGAACGAGCGGTCGGCTACTGCGCAACCACGGGTGCCACCACCTATGTCGTGCACTTGTCGAGCCAGGCGGCGCTCGCGGCGTGTCGCACCGGCCGAGCTCGCGGCCTGCCGTTGCATGTCGAGACGCGGCCGATCTATCTGCACCTGAACGAAGACCGGTTCTTCGAAGCCGACGGCGCGAAGTACGCGGGCGCGCCCCCGCTGCGCACCGACGCCGACCGTGATGCGCTCTGGGCCGGGATCAATGACGGCACGGTCTCGACGGTCTGCACCGACCACGCGCCTTGGACCCTCGAGGAGAAGCTCGACCCGTCGCTCACCGCGTCGAGTCTTCGCCACGGCATGGCCGAACTCGAAACGATGCTTCCCGTCCTGTGGAGCGAGGGCGTCGTGACCGGCAGGATTACGCCCGCCCGTTTCGTCGAGGTAACCAGCACCCGATCGGCGCAGATCTTCGGCATGTATCCCCGCAAGGGCACCATCGCACCGGGCACCGACGCCGACATCGTCATCTGGAACGGCGAGGAGCAGCGGGTCGTCGACGGTGCCCAGATGCACTCCAACGCCGGCTACTCGCCCTATGACGGATGGACGGTCACCGGCTGGCCCGAGCTCACCATCAGCCGCGGCGAGATCGTGGCCCGAGGCCCCGTGGTCGCAGGAGCCCCGGGTCGCGGTCGACACACGATCCGAACCGCAGGCGGTGGCGCCTGAGGCACCGCACGTGTGCAACGAGCGGGTTCACGATTTGTGAGAAAAGTTTCTCTCTAGGTCTAAAGAACCGGTCCAAATGGCCGAACGAGACCCATGAAGGTGGGGCGGCTCGATACAAGCACAGCGATATTCCTGCTGCTTGCGGCCGCACCGATCCTTGGCGTGGTCGCCGTAGGCATCGCGTGGATTCGGGGTGCTACTGCGGATCTCGCTTCGCTCGATCGGGAGCTCGAGCGTATGGAGATCGCCTCGTCGCAAGAGAACAACCGCAATGCTCTGGCGGGGGCGCTTCATGCGTTCGAGATCGCTGCGCTTGCCGATGGCCCCGCGAGCGCGACCGACATGGCAAATCGAGTCCAAAGCGGACTACAACTTCGCGAGTCTCAGGTTGAACGAGTCACGGAGCTGATCGAGCCGATCGGTACCGCGGGCAACCCAGACTCGGTTGCCGATGCCCAGTCGTTCCGCCGGCTCGCGATCCAAGAGATCGCTGGTCACCAGGTAGGCGCACCGGTCGACGAGGATTTGTTCACCATCGAAGAGACCGTGAATCGCGGACTAGGGAGCGGCAGCCTGGCCTCGCTCTTCGTGCAGCAAGATCGGCTTGGCGCGTCGGCAAATCACCTGCGAGCAATGTTCGAGTTTCAACTCGACTTCGACGTCGATCTACGCGAAACATTGGCCGAGGTCGCAGCGGGAAGCACGATAAGCGCGCCCACGTTGCGCTCCACGACACTCGTTCGACCGCTGCGTTGGGATGCGCAATCTGACCGCTGGTCCATCGGTGATCTGCAGCTGAATGATCAGACGCTGGTGTCGATTGCCCAAGGAGCGATGGCCGCCGGCCCGGTCACCGATGCTTTCGCCGCGTTGGAAGGCAGCGAGACCGTGAGCGAACGGAACGAGGCGCTCATGCAACTGCTGGCGAACGACCGTCGCATCGGTCTGGCGGTGGACGAAGCCTTTGCGGGGGTAGTCGAAGAGTACGAGGGCGAGCGGACCGCCCTGATCGACCATCGAAACCGTGGTCTGTGGCTGCTGACGGTCATGCTCGGGTTTGGCTTGGCACTCGTCGTAGCAAGCCGATACGAGCTTCGGCGTCGCAAACAGGTCGAGCGTGCGCACCGCAATGCACTCGAAATCATGGCGGAGAAGGCGTATCGGGATCCGCTAACGGGATTGCGAAACCGCCGATGGGTCGATGAGCGATTAGGGGAGATACAGCCCAGCGTCGAGCGGCCGATCTCGTTCGTGTATCTCGACCTCGATGGTTTCAAGAGCGTCAATGATGTCTGGGGCCATGACAGCGGTGACGATGTCTTGCGGACGGTTGGTCGGTCCCTGCTTCGATGGGCGCAGTCTGAAGCGGGATGGGAACTCGCGCGGTTCGGCGGCGACGAGTTCGTCGCCGTGGTCTCGCACGAGGTGACCGAAGAATCGGGGGAGGTTGATCGTCTACTGCAACAGATTGGGCGTCTCGAGACACCTGTCGAGGGCGGCGTGCCGCTGCGGGTACAGGTGTCGGCCGGTATCGCCGTCGCCAAAGAGCCTGTTCGCGCTGCGGACTTGATTCTGCGCGCCGACAGTGCGCTCTCGAACGCGAAGCAGGTCCGCCGCGGTGCGGCTGAGTACTACGCCACGTCGATGTCTCGCACCGGTGAGTTGCTACCTGTTTTGCCAGCGGCTCTCGCCGGTGACGAGTTTCGCGCGTTCCTCCAACCGGTCTTCGACCTTCATCACATGAAGGTTGCACACGTCGAAGCGCTCGTGCGTTGGTTTCGGCCCGACGGCAGCATGGTGAGCCCGGTCGACTTCGTCCCGATCGTCGAGACCTACGGGCTGGCCGATCGTTTGACCAAGGCCGTGCTTCGCGACATCGGACGGATGCGCCGAGAGCAACCGGAGTTGCCCAGCATCTGGATCAACGTGTCGCCGATCGAGTTACACGAAGACTTCGCAACAACCTTTATCGAGAGATTGCGCGAGTTGGATCTCGACCCTGCGCTGATGGGACTCGAGGTCACCGAAAGCGCTGCGATCCGAAATGTGGAGCAAGTGTGCGAGGTCCTGGGCGAACTGCGAGGACATGGTGTCCGGGTAGCAATCGATGATCTCGGTGCCGGCTACACGCCATTGGGGTATCTGCGACGGCTACCAATCGACGTGGTGAAGGTCGATCGATCGCTCATCGATCGCGTCGACCAAGACCCGGTGAACCAACAACTCGTGACCGGCGTATTTCGCTTGGCCCGACAGCTCGGGTGCGACGTCGTCGCCGAAGGTGTCGAGCGCCCTGAGGAGCTCCAATGGTTGCGTTCGCTTGGCGTGCGGTATGTCCAAGGATTCCTGCTCAGGCGGCCCGGTCCGCCTAGTGAACTCGGGCTTGGTGTCCCGGATGCCCTCAGCCCGATCGCGGATGCTTCGTTGGTTTGATTCGATTTCGCACTACAGCCGGGCGGATGGTCCAATGGGTCGATGCCTGCGAAACCCAGCTACCTCGGTCTTCTCAATGCGATCGCTGTCGCCGAAACCGCGGCCGGTGTTGCGCTGGGTGAGTGGGCCGAGATGACGACCGACAAGCGCCTGGCCAAGACGCTGCGCATGGTCGCGATGCGAGAGGCCGAGCACGGCTTGGCGTTCGCCAAGCGCGTCATGGAGCTCGGGTTCGAGGTCCGCGAGCCTGAGCATGATCCCGGTGCATCGCTCAGCAAGGTCGTGCACTCGAATCGAAGCGACGTGTCCAAGCTTCGGGCGCTGAGCTTCCACAAAGGTCCCGGCGGTACCGACGTCTTCGATTCGATGTTCATGGATAAGACGATCGACCCGGTCACCGGCGGTCTGCTCGGCCGCTACATCGCCGAGGAACGCGACACCGGGTGGAAGCTCAAGGCCGAATACGACCGACTTCACGCACGAGACCAAGCGAAGAAGCAACGCGCTGCGGCCAAAGCAGCGAGCGGAAGCTGAGCCTTGACCAACACGAACGATCCGTCAGATCGCTGGGTCTCGACGGGCGCTTCGTCGCCGGGCAAGAGCGACGACTACGACCCGACCGAGGTTGCGGTTCGCACTGCGGCGACCGTGCTGATTCTCGACGAGCGACCCGACTTGCATGTGCTCATGCTCAAGCGAAACGCTCGGTCCGTTTTTGTCGGCGACATGTGGGTGTTCCCCGGCGGCGCGGTCGACCCTGACGATGCCACCCCCAAGGCCGACGCCGTCGTCGCCGGGCGCACCGACGCCGAGTGCAGCGCCGAGCTTGGGATCGAAGCGGGCGGCATCGCCTATTGGGTCGCCGTCCTGCGTGAAACGTTCGAGGAAGCCGGCGTGCTGATCGCTCGCCACGGTGCCCACGGCGAGATCATCGACTTCAGCGACCCCGGCGTCGCGTCTCGATACGCCGCTCATCGCGATGTCGTCAATGCGACCGAGTCGGTCTTCGTCGACATCGTGGCCCAGGAAGGGCTTGCGCTTGATGGCGCCGGCGTGCACTACGTCGCGAACTGGGTGACACCGCTCGGACCACCGCGTCGCTACGACACTCGTTTCTTCGTGACCGCGATGCCGCGCGGCCAAGTGCCACTGCACGACAACGACGAGGCCGTGCGCCACGAGTGGGTGCGCGCCGCAGATGCACTTGCAGCCAGCGAGGCCGGCGAGATGATCATGATGACGCCCACGTTGTCGATGCTGCAGCGGCTGGCGACCTTCTCATCGCTCGACGAGGCGTTGGCCTCGGCAGCCTCGGCCACCGCCGCGGTCGATGAACAGATCCGGATCAGATTCAACGTCGAGGGTCACGGCCGCATCGCCTATCCGGCCGACGCGGACTACGAAGACTCGAGTCCGGACACCGAGAACGGCATGCTCAGATGGCCAAGGGGCTCAGCCCGAAGCGGGTGAGGTCACCAGGCTGGGCTGGTAGTCGGCAGGGGCTTCGAAGCCGAGCAGGTTGATTGCGGTTGCGGCCACGTTGGCGAGCCCCGGCGCGTCGATCGAAGCAAGGGTGAGGTCGCCGACCGCGCCGTGGATGGCGAACGGCACCGCGTTCGTCGTGTGCGAGGTCTTGGGGACCCGGGCGCCGTCCTTCTCGGTGAACATGATGTCCGCGTTGCCGTGGTCGGCGGTGAAGATCACGATGCCCCCGGCAGCTTCGACAGCCTCGACGAGTCGGGCCAGCGAAGCGTCGAGTGCTTCCATCGATTCGATCGTTGCGGCCAGGTCGCCGGTGTGGCCGACCATGTCACCGTTGGCGTAGTTGATGCGACCCCAGTCGTAGTCGCCGGTCTCGATGAGCTCGATGACGGCGTCGGTGATTTCGGCCGCCTTCATGGCGGGTGCTTCGTCGAAGGGCACGTTGTCGCTCGGGATCTCGATGTAGGTTTCGAGCGCTTCGTCGAGGTAGCCGGACTTGTTGCCGTTCCAGAAATAGGTCACGTGGCCGAACTTCTGCGTCTCGCTCACGGCGAAGCAGCGCAGGCCCGCATCGGCGAGGTATTCGCCCATCGTCGCATCGATCTGTGGTGGATCGACCAGGTAGTTGTTCGGCACTTTGAGGTCGCCGTCGTATTCGAGCAGGCCGGCGAAGAACACGTCGGGTCGGTCGTCGCCGCGGTCGAAGCCGACGACCTCGTCACCAGCCTCGTAGGCCTGGGTGATTTCGATAGCGCGATCGCCCCGGAAGTTCCAGAGCAACACGCCATCGCCATCGTGCATACGGCCGACAGCTGCGCCGTCGTCGTCGACCACGACGAATGCATCGAGGTACTGGTCGCCCTTGTCGCTCTCTTCGTACATAGCGTCGACGGCATGTGCGGCGGTGGCGAAGCCGCGCGCGTCGCCGAGGGTGTGACAGCGCCAGCCTCGCTCGACCATCGGCCAGTCGGCGCCGTAGCGGTCCATGGTGATCGTCATGCGGCCGCCGCCCGACGCGATGCGGTAGTCGACACCGTGGTCGGCGTTGATCGCGGCCAGGACCTTTTCGGTCGCCTCGATATAGAGCTGCGCCGAGCGGGCGGCGACGTCGCGGCCGTCGAGCAAGATGTGCAAGCGACAGCGCTCGACGCCTTCGATCGCGGCCTGGTGCAGCATGGCGTAGAGGTGGTCGGTGTGGCTGTGCACATTGCCGTCGCTGTGCAGGCCCAACAGGTGCAGCGTGCCCGCGCGCCCGTGGTGCACGAGCTGCTTCCAGGTCGGCGACTCCCACATGGAACCGGTCGCGATCGCGCCGTTCACAAGCTTGGCCCCTTGGGCGAAGACGCGACCGGCGCCGATGGCGTTGTGGCCAACCTCGCTGTTGCCCATGTCGTCGTCGGACGGCAAGCCGACGGCGGTGCCGTGGGCGGCAATGGTGGTCGCCAGAGGACCCGCAAGAAGCGCGTCGATGGTCGGCGTGGCCGCCTCGGTGACGGCATTGGACGGACCGTGCGGCGCATGGCCGACGCCGTCGGCGACCACGATCACGACGGGACCGTCGGGCTTGGTGAAGGTCGGGTGGGGGTTCAGTGGCAACACCATGGTGCAAGCGTACGGGCCTACTCTTTGGAGATGACCGCGTCGGATGAGGTCCGGGCGTCGACCCGTTACACGCTCATGGTCGAGCCTGCTGAGCTTCGTTCGTCGCGGCTCGGCTGGTTCGGTCGGTGGCTTCGGCGACATCGCTCGGTCGATGACGGCATGTTGATTTTCTACGTGTTGGACCGTGAGACCGGTGAGTCATTCATGCGCCACATCGAACCGGCCGACGATCCGCACGTCTTCGAAGAAGTCGAACGCGATCTCGAAACCCGCTCGGTGACCGACTTCGAGCGCCGCTGGCGCTAACCCGCAACGGCGTAACGGTGTCTGACACCTGTGACGGTCAGGCCAACGAGTCGAGGAGGTCGGTGAGGGCTTCGGGCTCCATCGACGGGACCATGTGGTTGGTCGCGATCTCGTGATAGGTCCATGCGGGCGATGCCTGGGCACGGCGAGCCGCCTGCCAGAACGCAGACTCGGGTGACTCGTTCGAGTCGGCCGTTGCCTTGATGAACGCGAGCGGGAGTCCGCGTTCCTCGAGCGGTGTCGCGAGTGAGATTGGGGTGGTGAAGGTGCCCACCGACATCGGCATGCGCCGTTCGTTCGACCAAGCGGTCGCCTCGGGAGTGGCGAGCTCGCGTGGAAGCGGCGGCACCTCCCACGTGTCGGTCGGCAACGGCAGCGGCACCAAGTCATGGGCGCACTGACCGTCGGCCGGCACGAGCGCATCGAGATACACGAGACTCCGGACCCGATCGCCAAGCCGATCCAGCGCGCCGGTCACGACCATGCCGCCGTAGCTGAAGCCCAGCAGCATGATGTCGTCGAGGTCGTCGTAGAAGATCGTGTTGTAGACGTCGTTGATGTGCAGGTTGAGGTCGACGTCCGGTCCAGCCAGATGGGATCGTTCACCAATTCCGGTGAGGCTCGGGGTGATTACTTCGTGCCCACGGGCGTGCAACATGCGCTTGACCGTGCGGAATCCGTAGGAACCGCCCCAGGCGCCATGAACAAGGACCATCGTCGTCATGGCAGCACCGTATGCGCTCCCGGCGACTGGGCTGAAAAAGAGTGATGGAGGCCGTGGGAGGCCTCCATCAGGTCGGGATGTCAGGTGGCGGGAACCATCTATCCCTATTGCCGGCTTTGCCGGCTCCGTAGCTGTCGGCGGCGGGAGCCTTCAGCTTCGGTCTTGTTGTTCATGCGGGAACCGCACGTGCCCTTCCTGACGCAGGGCCAAAGTTCTTTGTCGCGCAATTTCTGGAAATTCTTTTTTCCAACCCCGAGTGTGTCGGCTGCGTCGCTCAGAGTAGCTCATGCATCCCAAAATGTCGACGCGGGGAGCGATTTCTGGACACCCTGGGTTCTGGGTGTTCAGCAGCCTTGGGATCGGACGCGCCGTGCTAGCTTTTCGCCAGGACTTCGGTCCGGCGGCGAACCGAAAGATGGCGGTACCAACATGACTTCAGTGCGAGACGATGCGGCTTCGTGCGCGGGCACCAGCGCAACGCGGCGAGTTCTAAGCCTGATCGTTGCGGTTGTGCTTCTGGCGGCCGCATGCTCGGCCGACGAGTCAGTCGTGGCCGTCGAAGAGAACGCCGCTTCCGATGCGACGGGTTCCGCGTCGGACAGTGGGTCCGCCGATAGTGGGTCCTCGGATCCCGCTACGTCGAGCGATGCCGGTAGCACCGACCTCGCCGAGAGCACAGGATCGTTCATCGCCTACGGAGCCCCCGAGGGGATGAGCGCTTCGGCCCTGGCGGTCTCAGCCGACGGTTCTCAGGTGGCGGTCGGTTTCAGCCCACCACCGGGCGGTCTAGCGGCGCCGGCGACGATTGTCGTCTACGACGTCGCAAGCCAGTCCGAGGCGTGGCGCGGCGAGATCGCAGACGCAGGCGCCTTTGGTATCTCTGAACTCTTCTTCACGCAGTCCGGCGTTGGCTACTTCAAGCTCACGACCGCGGCCGTCGAACTCATCACACTCTCACCAGGAGCGGCACCGACGGCCATGCCGCTCGAGGCAGGCTGCACGCAGCTCCTGAACGGAGCCGTCGACGCATCGTCGAACGCTCTCTACTCCGTCATTCCCAGCGGGTTCTGCCGGCTCGATTTGTCCTCGGGAGCGGCGGTCACGCTGAGCGCAGATGCGGTCGTGCCGGGCGGCGTTCTCTCGGATTCGATTCGCTTCGACGAATCGTCGAATCTTGTGGTGACGGTGACCGATGGCGACTTCGCCACCACGTCGCATATTGTCGATCGGGCCACGTTGGCCGTGTCGGGATCAGCGGCGGGCGAGCCGGCCGATCCAGCGGATCTGTACCGCGACCGGCTGCAGTCTGGCGTCAACTTGTCAAGCGGCTCCCGAGTGGCCGCGAACCTCGACGGCAGCGTGGTTGCCTTGTTGCAGCCGAGCGATATCGAGATCATCGGCTGATTGCGCCAACCACCGCTTGGCCGTGGCGCACGCAACGGCCACTGTGCGCGACACCATGCGTTGAGGCGTATCCTGACCATTCCCGGAACCCTTGCTACTGCAACGTTTCCAGGCCTGCGGGTGTAGTTCAATGGTAGAACATCAGCTTCCCAAGCTGAATACGGGGTTTCGATTACCCTCACCCGCTCTGTTGAAAACCGGCCGATTTGGCCGGTTTTTCGCTGCAATCATGCGGATCTGGAGGTGTGTGCAACCTTGCCGCTGTTTGCGAACGTTTGTCCGCTTTTGCCGCCTTGGGCCGCGGAAGTGTG
>CALLPT010000124.1 GCA_938015575.1 uncultured Acidimicrobiales bacterium | reverse complement strand
GCGCCGCCGCGGCTCCACGAGCTGTCGAACTCGACACCCTCATCGGCCGATACGCCCACGTATTGGACAGCGACAATGTCGCCGGGCTGGATTTCACGACCGGTGCCTTCGGCGAGGTCGATGATGCCGAGTTCGTCGAAGCTGCCGAGCGCATCTTCGGGAATCGGGGGAGCCGGCTGCGGCGTCGGCGTTGGGGGAGGGGCAGGCTGAACGTCGACCATGTCGACAATAAATACGAGGTCAGAGTTTGGCGGAATCGCAGGGCTTGGCGAACGCTCGCCGTACGCGTCGGCGGCCGGGATCTGGAGAACCCGTCGCCCGCCGACCTTCATGCCGAGAATGCCGTTGTCCCAGCCCGGGATGACCTGGCCGGTGTCGAGGTTAAAGGTGAGCGGGTCGCCACGATCCCAGGAGGCATCGAATTGGCTGCCGTCGCTGGCCAGCACACCGACATATTGCATCGACACGATCGACCCTGAGACGGCTTCTTCGCCGGTGCCCTCGACGAGATCGGTGACGATCAACTCGTCGACATCGCCGAGGTACTGCTCGGCGACGGGCGGCTTGGTGGCTAGGTCGGTGTCACTCTCGCCAGCCGGCAGCGGCGTAGGTTCAGCGAGGAGTTCCTCGCTCGTCAACTCGTCGCCGTCGCTGCCGCCACACGCGGTGGCGAGGAGCGCGAGCGCAAGGAAGAAAGCGAGGAAGGAAGCGGGTGTTCGCACGCCGGAAGGCTAGCCCTGCCCGAACGCTTCCCCCGCTCGCCCTCCCGACCGAAACGCCGGGTTCGCACCTAAAACGTGTCACCAGGCGTTCGGCCGCGCTGAAGTGAAGCGATCGGCACGAAGCGGGTGCGTGCGCGATCTACAGTGTTGTGTCGGGGGTAACGCCCCATCTAGCCCGACACGCCCAAGTGGCGACTGCATCGAAACGTCACGGGAGACAGCGTTGACCAGCGGCGACGAGCCTCAAAGCGAACATCCGGCCGACGAGGCGGGAGAGCAGCCCGCGGCCAAGCCCGCAATCGGGGCGGCTCGCCGCGCCGAAGAAGCTGCGGTCGACGACCTGGTCGGTGGCATGTTCCGCGACGTCGACGACCGCTTCAGCACGTTGGCCGCTCGCTACGCGGCCGTGCGCCAAGACGTAACAACCGCCGATGTCGAAGAGTCGCTCGCCCGCCCCGACCCGATCGCGGCGAGCGCCGCCCGCTACGAGCTCGTGAGCGAGGTCGCCACGCTGCGCTCCGACGTCGAACGTCAAGCCGCCGAGCTCGATGAGCGCGACCGCATGTTGGCTGAGCTCGGCAATCGCATCGAGGGGTTCGAAGAACGGCTTCGCGAAGCTGATGACCTGGAACGAGCGGCCGCGACCACCCGCCAAGAACTCCACGAAGAGCGCCGCGAACTCGCCCGTGTCCGAGCCCTGCTCGAAGCGAGCGCTGCCGAACGCGAAGAGCTGTCCGATGTCGCGCAACGCCTCAAGAACGACAAGGACGACGCCGAGCTGCTTCTCGAGACTTCAATTGAACGGTTCGAAGAAGTCGAACGGGCGCGTGCTGGGTTTGCCGAGGACCTGGAGCGGCTCGAGACCACCCGCGCGAGCGAGCTCGCCGAACACAGCGCCCGCCTCGACGAACTCGCGGTGGCAAAGGCCGAGGCTCGCCGCCTCGCCGACCTGATCGACGACCTGACGGCCGCCCGCGACGAGGCAGCGACTCGAGCGGACAAAGCCGAAGCCAAAGAAGAACGCCGAGGCAACGAGGTCAACTACCTCAACCGGCGGATCGAATCGCTGACCGAGCGAGCCAACGAGAGCGACCGCCTTGGTGCCGACGGCAAGCGGCTGACCGAAGAAAACGCCGTGCTCAGCCGACGCATCGGTGACCTCGAACGCGAGCTCGACACCCAAACCGCGCAAGCAATGGCATCTGCGGCCGCGGTCGAAGCCATCGCCGACCGCTCAGCACAACACGACGACCTCGTCGCCCGAATCGCCGAGCTCGAGGAAGCTGCGGCCCGCCGCGAAGCTACGCCCACCGTCGCCGAGACGTCGTCGGAGCTGCAGGACCTGGCGCAACGCGCCCGCTCGCTCGGGTCGCAGCGCAGCTCCGGCGCCTACGAGCCGCTCGCGTCCGAAGCCGTTGCGCCGCCCGTGCCTCCTGCTCCGCCGGTTCCGCCGGTCGCTGCTGCATCCGCACCGTCACCAAGTGCGCCCCCCGTCTCGGAACCGCCGGCCGAGGAGCCTGGCGAGGCCACGGCGCCGTTGCCGCCAGCCGCTGCCGTGCCCTTGATTCCGTCGCCGAGCGATGCGCCAGCGCCGCCCGCCATACCCGTCGACCCAGAGATCCCGGCACCGCCTGTTCTCGAGCCGGTTGGTGTCGCTGTCGAAGACATCCCGGTCGTCGAGATGCCCGAAGTCGTCGCCGAAGCGCCCGTCGGCTATCAAGCACCGACGCTCGCGGTGCCGGTAGCACCCGAAGTCTCCCCGCCAGCTCCCGAAGTCGCCCCGGCCGTGCCCGAAGTCGCGTCGCCGGAGATGCCAGTGGCCGCTGCGCCGCCACCAGCACCCTCCGCGCCAGCGATCGAGGTTCCGCCTCCGATTGCGCCTGCGGTAACGGCCGAGCCGCACGTCGATGTCGACGCGGCCGCAGACGCGGTGCCGGCTCCGGCTGCTCCCATTCTCGACGTCTCCGCCATCGCGACCACCCCTGCGCCCGAGGCTTCGGCGAGCGAGCCTGCGTCGGAAGAGCCGACCGTTTCGACGAGTCTGTTCGGCGAAACACCGGGGCGTAGCCGCATGGTGCTTCCCGCCCAGATGCAGCCCGACACTCCCGAAGCCGTGGAGTACCTGCTGAGCCAACCGAGCGTCGCCGCTATCGTCGATGCCCGGAGCTTCTGTGGACGCACCGGTGTGCGTCCGAGCGAGCTTTTCGATCGCATCGAGGCACTGCGCGACCGGTTCGACGTGCCCATCGAGGTCGTCGTTACGCCTGTCTCGACGCCCGTCGGAGGAGCGCCTCAGTTGGCCGCGATCGGTGTCCACCATGTGACCGGCGCCGACACGGTTTCGGATCGGGTCCGGGCGCTGTGCCTAGGGTTTCCTGCCGATCAGCCAATCGTCGTGATTGCCGGTGATGACCACGTGCGCCGGGCCGCAATCGGCGAAGAAGCCAACGTCATCGATCCTGCCGTCGTACTCGACGTCACCTGATCCCGGTTCGCCGGCGCAACGAACATGGCCGACGATTCCGAGACAAGCGCCACGACGGCCATGCCGCTCCCAGCGGCCGACGAACTCCGCCAGATCGGCCTTGACGCTGGCCTTGACGCGGTCGGCTTCACTCATGCCGAACCCCTCACCGAGGCTCGGGTGGTGCTCGAATCGCGCAAGGCGCAAGGGCTTCATGGCGGCATGCAGTTCACGTATCGCAACCCGGAACGCTCGACGACGCCGTCCCGCATTCTCGCCGATGCGACGACGCTGATCGTCGGAGCCTGGCCCTATGCCAACCGGCCCCCTGATTCTCGTGGATCCGAGGAAGCCGGTCCGCAGGCCGAGATCGCTGCGTACGCCTGGCGCGATCACTATCGCGATCTGCGGTTGGCTCTCGAGGCCATCGCGGCACCGCTGCGACAAGCCGGGTTCACGGCTCGCGTGATGGCTGATGACAACTCGCTGGTGGACCGTGCGGCCGCGATCCGTGCGGGCATTGGATGGGCGGGCAAGAACAGCAATGTGCTCTTGCCCGGCGCCGGAAGCTGGTATGTGCTTGGTGCCGTCATCACCAACGCGCAGTACCAACCAGACCGAGTGATCGGCGATCAATGCGGAACGTGTCGGCGCTGTCTCGACGGATGCCCGACCGGTGCGATCGTCGCCGACGGGGTGGTCGATGCGCGACGCTGCCTCGCCTGGTTGCTGCAAGTCGAAGGCGACTTCCCGATCGAGTACCGCGAGGCGCTTGGCACCCGCATCTACGGATGCGACGACTGCCAAACCGTGTGCCCACCCAGTCGCAACGAACCGACCGGGTTGGTGGGCGACGAAGTCACCTCGCTCGACCTCTTCGAGCTGTTGACGGCGTCTGACGACGAACTCATCGAGGCGGTTGGACGGTGGTACATCCCGCGGCGCGACCCTCGCTACGTGCGGCGCAACGCGCTCGTTGCGCTGGGCAATGCGCAACTGAGCTCGGCCCAAGAGGAGACGGCCCGGTCGCTGCTCGACCGCTTCGATCCACCCGACACATCGTCGGTCGACAACATGCTGAGCGAGCACGCAAGGTGGGCCCGCACACAGCTGGGGCTGTCGTGACGCACCTGTTGCTGACCAATGACTATCCGCCGAAGGTGGGTGGCATCCAGACCTATCTCTGGGAGCTGTGGCGACGTCTGCCACAGGACCGCTTCGAGGTTCTCACCTCGCCTCATGCCGAAGCCACGGCGTTCGATGCTGAGCAAGAACACGTGGTGCATCGCTACGACCGGTTCTGGCTGCCGCCCACGCCGAGGGTGCGACGACGAACCGTGCGTGCGATCAGCGAGGCCTCGGCAACAGCGGTCGTGATCGATCCGGCATGGCCGCTCGGTTCGATCGCCCGTGATCTCGCGGTACCCCACGCGGTGATTCTCCACGGGGCCGAAGTGAGCGTGCCGGCCCGTCTGCCTGGCTTCGCCTCGATGCTGCGGTCAACGGTCGCGAACGCGGATCTGGTGATCAGCGCCAGCCGCTTCGCCGAGGCCGAGGCCCGGCGCCTGGTCGACGACTTCCCGCCGGTGGTGTACGTGCCTCCGGGCGTCGACACCGACCGATTCACCCCGCTCGACCGCAGCGAGCGCGCGGCGGCTCGACGTCGACTGGGGCTGGACCCCGAAGCGCCGCTGATCGTTGGCGTAAGCCGCTTGGTGCCGCGCAAGGGCTTCGACGTGCTTATCGACGCGGCTGCCAAGCTGGCCGGAACGCATCCGGATCTCCAGGTCGTGATCGCGGGAACCGGCCGCGACGACAAGCGGCTGCGGAAACGTATCGCTGCCACCGGGTCACCGACTCGGCTCCTGGGGTTCGTGGCCGACGACGACTTGCCGGATCTCTACGGGTGTGCAGACGGCTTCGCCATGCTGTGTCGTGAACGCTGGGCCGGGCTCGAACAAGAGGGTTTCGGCATCGTCTTCGTCGAAGCAGCCGCGGCGGGCTGCCCCCAGATCGCCGGTCGATCCGGCGGGTCTGCCGAGGCTGTTGCCCATGGCGAAACCGGTTGGGTCGTCGAGGACCCAGGCGAGGTCACCCAAGTCGCCAGCGCGATCGACGAGCTGCTCCGCAACCGCGACAACGACGGTGCCATGCGCCTGGCGTCTCGCCATCACGCCGAAACCCAGTTCAGCTACGACTTGCTGGCGGACCGGCTCGACACCGCCCTCCGCGACCTCGAGGACCACGACCGCACCCCGTGACCGTCGCCAGTTGCGGGTGTCAGAGAACCGCAACTTGGGGGCTGGCGTTGCGGGCGGCAGGGAAGCGCAACGGTGGGGATACCCTGCGCGCATGGAGCTCCCCGAGCTGCCCGGCCGTCTCGAGTTGCCCGACGATGCCCCGGGATCCGGCATTTGGCGTGCGAATGTCTGGGCGACGATTGCCTTCGGCGTCTTCGCGATCGCTGCCACCGCGGCGCCAGGGCCGCTCAGAATTCCGTTCGCTGTGTTCGCGTGCGCGCTCTTCGCCATCGGCACGCTGGCGTTCCTCGCCGCGTACGGGCGAGCGCTCAGCCGAAGCCGTACCGATGCGATCACCATCCCCGGCATCTACGGCCTGAGCGGAAGCAGCCCCAAGGCGGTCCAGTGGCGATTCCACCTGGTCACGCTCGTCCAAACCGTGGCTGCTGTCACGACTGCGGCAATACGCCCATTCACCGCCCAGGCCTTCGGTATCCTCGTTCCCATGTTGGGTCTCGGACTCGGAGGTCTCTGGGCCGCTCGCTACGGCGTGTTCGGCGAGCGAGACGATCCGCGCACCAACGCCCGCAACCAGGTCAAGGAGTCGTTCAATGAGTGATCGGGCGTTCGAGCGCACCATCATCCGAGACAGCGCAGAGCGCATCTTCGACGTGATCGTCGACTACGACCGGTATCCGGAGTGGGCGACGAACGTCAAAGAGGTCGACGTGCAGCGCGTCGACGAAGACGGTCGAGCCGGACTGGTGTCGTATCGCGCCGCAGCGATGGGACGTAGCGCCGCATATGTGCTCGAGTACTTCTACGGCACGAACCCGTTGCGGGTGTCGTGGCGCCTCGCCGAGGGCGACCTCGTCCGCCGCCTCGATGGCCGCTACCTGCTGACACCGCTCGATCCCGATGCGGCCGGTCCGCGTACCGAGGTCACCTATGAGCTCGAAGTCGACGTGTCGATGCCGATGTCCGGCTTCCTGCGTCGCCGAGCCGAGTCCCGGATTTTGCGCACCGCGCTCGAGGACCTACGCATGTGGGTCGAAGAAGGACGCCCGGCGTCGGCCAGCTAGGTCGACCCGACGCCCTGCACCCCCAACCGAATCAACGACGCTTCGGAGCAATCATGGAATTTCGCCGTATCACCAACCTGCCGCCGTATGTCTTCACGATCATCGATCAGCTGAAGGTTGCGGGTCGACGAGCAGGCGACGACATCATCGACCTCGGATTCGGCAATCCCGATCTTCCGTCGCCGGACATCACCGTGGAGAAGGTCCAGGAAGCTTCGGCCAATCCGCGCAATCACCGCTATTCCTCGAGTCGCGGCATTCCCAAGCTCCGCGAGGCAATGGCCGGCTACTACGACCATCGCTTCGGCGTGAAGCTCGACCCCGACACGCAGATCATCAACACGATCGGTGCCAAAGAGGGGCTTTCACACCTGATGTGGACGCTGCTCCAGCCCGGCGATGCCGTGCTCGTGCCGACCCCGTCGTACCCCATCCACCGTTATGCCGCGATCTTCGCAGGTGCCGAGGTGCGCGAGATGCCGATGTCGACCGACATCGACTTCTTCGACGTGATGCGTGAGCGTTGGGAGTACAGCTGGCCCAAGCCACGGGTCATCGTGTTGTCGTTCCCCCACAATCCGACCGGTGCCTGCGTCGACCTCGACTTCATGGCCCAGGCGGTCGAGTTCGCCCGTGAGAACGATGTGCTGCTCGTGCACGACAACGCCTATGCCGAGCTCGGGTTCGATGGCTACAAGCCGCCGTCGATTCTCCAAGTCGATGGAGCGACCGACGTCGCCGTCGAGTTGTACTCGATGACGAAGTCGTTCTCGATGGCAGGCTGGCGGGTGGCCTTCATGCTCGGCAATGCCGAGGTGGTCGCCGCGTTGACCAAGATCAAGTCGTACCTCGACTACGGCGCCTTCCAGCCGATCCAGATTGCGGCCACGGTGACCTTGAACGAAGCCCAGGATCACCCCGAAATCGTCCAGAAGATTTATCAATCGCGACGGGACACGCTCTGCAATGGCTTGGAGCGCATCGGCTGGCCGATCGACCCGCCCAAGGGGACGATGTTTGCCTGGGCGCCGATCCCCGAGCCCTACAAGCACATGGGCTCGGTCGAGTTCTGTTCCAAGCTGGTCACCGAAGCCAAGGTCGCGACCTCGCCCGGTGTCGGCTTCGGTCCCGGCGGCGAGGGCAATGTGCGCTTCGCCCTGATCGAGAACGAACAACGCATCAACCAAGCCATCCGCCAGATCCGCGACGCGCTTCCGGACCTCGTCGCCCCCACCGAAGACTGACGAGAATTACTCCGAGGCCCAGGCGAGAGAGCGGTCGACCGCGCGCTGCCAGTTTGCGTAACCGGTGCTGCGATCAACCGAGGCGTTCGGAGCGAAGCTCTCCTGAAGCTGCCACGCAGCTTGCGCATCGGCAGGCGAACCCCAGAAGTCCTCGGCGATGCCGGCCAGGAACGCGGCGCCCATGACCGTCGTCTGTTGGTTCACCGGACGTTCGACCGTGACACCAAGCTGATCGGCCTGCATCTGGCAGAGGGTGTCCATGACCGAGGCGCCGCCGTCGACACGAAGCCGGCCGATCGTCGTCGCCGCCGAGGCGCCCATCGCTTCGACGACATCGCGGGTCTGGAAAACCATGGCCTCGATGACAGCCCGAGCCAACTCGGGCCGGCCAGTGCCACGAGTGATGCCAACGATCGTTCCTCGGGCATTCGGGTCCCACCACGGGCTGCCGAGGCCTGTCAGGGCAGGCACGAACATGACGCCGCCGGTGTCGTCGCACTGCAACGCAAGTGGTTCCAGCTCGGCCGCTTCGCCGATGACGTTGAGCCCGTCGCGCAACCACTGGACGGCCGCTCCGGTCACGAAGATCGCGCCCTCGGCGCAATAGGTCGGCGCCTGTCCCGGCATGGTCCACGCCACAGACGTGAGCAACCCCTCGGTCGGCGCCGGGCGCTGCGAACCCAGATTCATGAGCACGAACGAACCGGTGCCGTACGTGTTCTTTGCGTCGCCGGGCGAGAAGCACGCCTGGCCGAACAAGGCCGACTGCTGGTCACCCGCTGCGCCACTGATGGGGATGCCAGCACCGAATGGGCAGTCGGAGGTTGTGGTGCCGAAGCGTCCGCTCGTCGTCGACACGTCAGGCAGTACGTGCATCGGCACACCCAGCGCGTCGCACAGTTCCTGGTTGAAGGCCATCTCGTCGATGTCGAAAAGCAGGGTCCTCGAAGCATTGCTCGGCTCGGTTGCGTGAACCGCGCCACCGGTCAGCTTCCAGATAAGCCAGGTGTCAATCGTGCCAACGGCGGTGTTCTCGGTTGGGACGCCGCCTTCGTCGAAGAGCCAGGCGATCTTGGTGCCGCTGAAGTACGGATCCAGGACGAGACCCGTGCGGCGGCGCACCATCTCGAGATGGCCAGCCTCGTCGAGAGCCCGACAGCGAGCGGCGGTCCGACGGTCCTGCCACACGATCGCGTTGTGCAGCGGTTCGCCCGTCGAACGATCCCAGGCAACCACGGTCTCGCGCTGATTGGTGATGCCGATCGCTGCGACTGGCTCATCGACCTGAGCCGAAAGCTCCTGCAGCGTCGTGAGGGTCGTCTGCCAGATCTCGTTCGCGTCGTGCTCGACCCAGCCCGGGTTCGGGAAGTGTTGGGTGAACTCTCGATACGAGAACGAGATGATGTTGCCGGCCTGGTCCACGGCCGCAGAGCGGATGCCCGTGGTGCCGGCGTCGATTGCAATCACGATGCCACTCACGGCCGCTCAAGTTACCCGACGGCGACATGGGTCGTGGCGGCGACCGCTAAGCCCCCGGCGTCGGGAACGGTGTCGGCGTAACCGTGGGCGTAGCGGTTGGAGCAGGCGTGGCCGTCGGAGCAGCCGTCGGGGTCGGAACCGGCGTCGGCTGAGCATTGTTGGTGGTACTGCCGGCTGGAGCGGACGAAGCGCCTTGGGTCGATGCTTCGTCGCCCTCACCCTCGATTGCGTCGCCGGTCTCCGTGGGCGATACCTCGTTGTTTGACGCCGCCCCTGCATCATCACCGATCGGGTCGGCTTCGGGATCGATGCCGAGTACGTCCGGCGCGAGCGTTGCGAAGTCCTGACGTGTCAACGTCGGGTCGGCCGCGGACAATCCCGAATCCGTCGGCAACGGGATTCGTTCGCCGTCGATCGAGATCTTCACCGCTTCGATCTCCGCAAGTTCGGTCAGCGAGAAGACGATCTGTGCAACCGCGCGCATCCTGTCATCGGTAACCACCGGCGGCAGATCGCCGACGCTGAGGTCGACGAATGCAATACCCGCGCTCTCGTCGATATCGGGACTTGGAGCGATTGCATCGTTGGGGATCGCAGAACGAATGTTCGTCTCCGCCTCGGTCACGCTCGGTCCCTTGAATAGGCTCACGAGAATCGCTTCGGGGCTTCGCCCGATCGATCGCGGCACCCGCACGAGGTTGCCCGCATCGTTCGACGTCACCATCCAGACCGAGAGTTCGACGAGGTCTGTGGTGTCATCGAGCGGCAGCGTCTCGGGGCGCGGCGTCGGCGCCGCTACCGCGCCCCCGGTACCGAACTCGTCCTCGGCGGCGAATCCAGGCCGGTTGCGCTGAAGCGAAGCGAAGTCTCCCTTGTTCAGGAACTGGCCGACTTCGCTTGCCCCACCATCGATGGGGACCGCAACCGGTTCTCCGCCGATCGTGAAAGCGACCTCGTCGACTTCGAGCAACTCGGTGAGCGAATAGACGATCTGCGCAAATGCGAGCCGCTGATCGGCGGCCGAGGCGGAGCGGAGACTGCCATCGACCAAGTTGACGGTAAGGCGGCGGAACTCGGGAATCGGTTCGAAGTCGATGTACTGGGTCTCTCGCGTGATGGCGGTGGCGATTCCTTGTTCGCGCTCGCTGGTCTCGGTCCCAAGCAACAGGCTGTTCATGACTCCTTCGGGAGTGCGGGTGATCTCGCGGGCCACACGGGTCAGCTTGTTGTCGTCTCCAACCATCCAGATCTGAAACGAGAATGCATCGGGCGCAGGCTCGGGAGTCGGTGGGGCGTTCTCGGTGAGGTCCAGCGGGAGCTCGTCGATCGAAATGACCCGCGGAGAACCGTCGTTGGGAATGCCACAGCCCGCGCCGAGTAGTCCAAGCAAGGCAAGCGCAGCAAGGATGCGGCGAAACAGTGTCGATGGCTTCACTCGTCGACCACCACCCCAGGCAACGTGATCACGAACCGAGCGCCACGAAGGCCGTCGAAACGGTCCTCGACATGGATCGTGCCGCCGTGCAGGCGGAGATGCTCGACGACAAGCGACAAACCAAGGCCGACGCCGGTCCCGCTGCCGCGACGTCCACCTTCGCTGCCTCGTGCAAATCGTTCGAAGATGAGCTCACGCTCTTCGATCGGCACGCCAGGACCTTCGTCTTCGAGCTCGATGCGGACGCCGTCTTGGCCATCGTCGCCAGCGATGAGCACGACCCGCCCCTGTGTCACGCCGTCGGCGTACTTGTCCGCGTTTTCACTGAGGTTGCGGATGACCTGGGCGATACGGCGCTTGTCGATGTCGACGATGAGATCCTCGGCGCTGGGTCCGTGAATGACTGGAATATCACGCTGGCCATGCGATGCGGCATGCAGGGAGCGTTGGACAAACTCAGTCAGAAGGACCTCTTCGGTCTCGAGGACGACGGCCCCGACATCGAAGCGGCTGATCTCCAAGAGGTCCTCGACCAGGACCTTGAAACGTCGGATGTCTGCCGACAGGAGATCGAGAGCGACCTGGGCGCGCTCGGGCATGTCCTCGCG
>CALLPT010000123.1 GCA_938015575.1 uncultured Acidimicrobiales bacterium | reverse complement strand
CATTGGGCAGGTCCGAAGGATCACCCGAGTTGGCCAGCAAGACCGCCGCGGCACCCGCCGACTCCGGCGCCGTCACCGATTCGAGCGCCGGGTGCTCACGAATCTCTTCGAGCAGGTCGAATCGATCGTTGCCTGATGCATTGAGCGCCGCTTCCAACAGGTCATCGAGCTCCGGTTGCGATCCCATCGTCACGATTCGACCCTACGACAAACATGTTCGGCGACCGGTGCCGAAGGTGTGCGGCGACCCTCTGCCCAGGGGGTCGCCGCACGACCGATGCCCGCGTCGTCCATGCGTGATGGGCGTTCCATGGACGAGGGTCGCGGTGCGGCTCGCTCAGATGCGGGTGAAGCTGCCGTCGTTGATATAGGCCGTCTCGCCATGCTCGGTGCTGTCGAGGCCCTGCAACTCGGCGTCGTCGCTGACCCGCAAGCCGATCGTCGCATCGAGCACCTTGGCGATGATGAACGTCACCACGAACGAGAAGACCATCACGACGACGATCGAGATGAACTGGTTCCACAGCAATGTGGCCCCCGCTTCTTCGAACTCGCCGGTAAAGGCGGCATCGCTGGCGAACAAGCCGATGAGAAGACCGCCGACGATGCCTCCCACCATGTGGATACCAACGACGTCGAGCGAATCGTCGTAGCCGAATCGGTCCTTCAGCTTGATGGCAAAGAAGCAGATCACGCCGGCCGCGAGCCCAAACAGGATCGAACTCATCGTCCCGACGAAACCGGCCGCAGGCGTGATGGCGACCAGGCCGGCAACGATGCCCGAGCACATGCCGAGTGCCGTCGATTTGCCACCCGTGGCGACCTCGGTGATCATCCAGCCCACCAGGCCGGCGGCCCCGGCGAGGAAGGTGTTCGTGAGTGCCTGGCCCGCGTCGGGCCCACCGAGGCCCGAGTTGAACCCAAACCAGCCGAACCACAAGATCCCGGTGCCGAGCACGACGAGCGGCAGGTTGTGCGGGGGCCACGCTTCTTTCCCGAAGCCGCGACGCTTGCCCAACACGAGCACCGTCGCGAGGGCAGCGACGCCGGCGTTGATATGGATCGCCGTACCGCCTGCATAGTCATGGGCGGGCAGATCGATGATCCATCCGCTGTAGACCCAGAACACGACCGGCGAGTAGACAAGCAGCGACCACAACGGCACGAACACCATCCAGGCGCTGAACTTCATGCGGTCGGCAACCGCGCCCGAGATGAGGGCAGGCGTGATGACAGCAAAGGTCAGGCCAAAGGCCCAGCCCGCCATCTCCCCGTCGCCGGGGGTCGCGCCCACGCCGTTCATCCAGAAGTTGTCGAAGCCGAAGAAGCCGAGCCACCCATTGCCCGAGCCGCCGGCGCCGATCGAGATGCTGTAGCCCAGCACCGCCCAAACGATCGGGACGATCCCGAGGCAGTACATGTTCATATTCAGCATGTTGAGCACGTTCTTCGAACGGACCATGCCGCCGTAGAACAGAGCGAGACCTGGGACCATCAACAGCACGAGTGCGGTTGCGGCCAGGATCCAAACGGTGTCTCCCGACATTGTGTTTCTCCCCTTGCAGACCGCGGCCTCTCGCTGCGGTCGTGACTAGCTGAGGCCAGTGTGAATGAGCTCACCGGTGGGTTCCCAGCCAGAGCGGGCTTGTTCACACGCCCGATTCAGCTTGTTCACACTGTCGAAACAATGCGGCCGCGTGACCTCTCAGATGAGCGATCCGTCGCCGAGTCGGCGGAAGAAAAGCGACCGCGGCAGCGCCTCGACTCCGGCCTCGGCGGCTGCGTCGAGGACGTCTTGGGCGACGTGGCTGCCAAAGGCAATCACCCGGCCAGACACGGCGCGCAGCAGCGCGGGGTCCTCGACACGGCCAAGGTCGACCAGCGCAATACTGCCCTCGTGGGCGGCGTCGGTAAGGGCGGTGATCGAACGCACAAACTTGGTGCTCGCCAGCGCGCCGCTGATCTTCGACCGATCCATGAGATCAACGGACAACGCAAGAATGTCGGCGGGCGGCTTTGCGGTCATGATGCTCCGGCCTCTCGTCGACGGCGCAGGTGCACATGCGCTTTTGCCGCGCCCCAGACGAGGCCCGGTTCGTGCAAGCTGGGGTGAACATCGGCAAACGACGCCGGCGCCAAGTTGTAGACGTCGTCGGGGAACGCTCGCCGGGCAAAGTCGTCTCGAGGCGTGGGGGCGGTTGCGGCATCGGCGAGCACTTGGGTCGCAAAGCGCACCCCTCGCCGCAGAACCTGCAGTGGCCCTTCGGCTTGGTCGGCGATGTCTTGTGACAGCAGGGCTCGCAACTCGGCGCTGAGCTCGGCGGCGCCATCGGCGACCGCGGCGTCGGCGGCGGGCGAGATCGCCAGGTCTGGCGCCCGATCCGCGATCGACCAGCGAATCCAGTCGCCAACGACACGCTCGACTGCCGCTACCAACGTGTGCGCGTGACTCGCGAGCGCCGCCTCGTCGTCAGCGAGCGACGGGCTTGCATCATCCTCGATCATCAACGCTTGTCCGTGCCCATTTCGTCCGCCATTGTCGCAGCAACAGGGCTAGGTTGGACATGTGGCTCCGCACGACCATGAACATCACGGCGACGATGATCATGACGACGGTCGCGGCTACATGGTGCATCACCATCGCGATGTCCAAGGCGGCACCGCCCGTGCGGCCGTGTTCGGCGTCAGCGATGGCTTGGTGTCCAACGTCGCCCTGATCACCGGTGTTGCGGCGGCCGACACTGGCGGCTCCTCGGTCATCATCGCGGGCGTCGCCGGCCTGTTGGCCGGGGCGGCGTCGATGGCGGCCGGCGAATATGTCTCCGTCAAGGCACAATCCGAGCTGATCGAACGCGAGCTCGAACTCGAACGCATCTCCATCGCCGAGAAACCCCAAGCCGAAACCAACGAGCTCGCGGCGATCTATGCAAACCGAGGAATCGAACGCGGCCAAGCGATGCAGATGGCCGAGGCCGTCATGGCCGACCCCGAAGTCGCGCTCGAAGTCCACGCCCGCGAGGAACTCGGCGTCGACCCGTCCGAGACGGGCCAGCCGGTGAGCGCGGCGGTCAGTAGCTTCATTGCGTTCTCGTTGGGTGCCTTCATTCCGCTGCTGCCCTGGTTCTTTGGCGACGGCACCGGCGCGTTGCTCCTTTCCATTGTGTTTGGCTTGGTTGCTGCAGCGGGCGTTGGTTGGGCCCTCGCGTACTTCACCGAGAAGTCCAAGGTGCGCACGATTGCCCGCCAGGTTGCGCTCGGCAGCGCTGCTTGCCTGTTGACGTGGCTGATCGGATCGCTCGTGGGCGCGTCGGTGGCCTGACGGTGTCGACCGTCGCGGCATCGGCAGAGTCGTTCCATGCGACCATCGCGCTGTTTACCGATGACCTCGGTTTCAAACTCGAGCTGATCACGCCAGCCGATGACCCTGCGTTGGCGGTCGTGATCCGCGATGGGCATCGCGTGACGATCCGGCGCAGCGACGACCCAGGCCCTTCCAGCAGCCGTGAGCTCGTCGTTCCACCTCTGGTTTCCGAGCTCGTGATCAGCCGTACCGGCGATGACGCGTCGTGGGTGACCGGACGGGCGGGGATGCGCTATCGCGATCTGATCCCAAGCCGGCTCGGTGGTCGATTCATCGCTTCGCACATCGAGGTATGCGACGGCGGTCCCGTTCCTGACCTGGTGCATCACCACGCCGTTCGATTCCAGCTCATCGTCTGCCAACGAGGCTGGGTCGACGTCGTCTATGAAGACCAGGGCCCGGCATTCCGCATGGAGCCAGGCGACTGTGTGCTCCAACCGCCCCACATTCGCCACAAGGTTCTGGCCAGTTCCGCCGGCGCACGCGTCGTCGAGATCGGATGCCCAGCCCAACACGACACGCTTTTCGACCATGGGCTCGAACTGCCGAACGAACCGGTCGACCCGGCCCGACGCTGGGAGGGCCAAGAATTCGTTCGTCACGTGAACACCGAAGCAGCCTGGACCGAGGCCGATTCGCCCGGCTACGAGGAACAAATCACGGCCGTCGCGGATGCGACGATGGGACTGGCCGACGTACGCGTGCTTCGGCGCACGGGGCCCGGAACCTTGCTGGCGACCGCCGCCGTCGACGGCGAGTTCGACTTCCTCTTCGTGCTCGCCGGCGCGGCGGCAATCGATCTGCCGGGTGAGCCGATCGATGCAGTCGAGGGCGATGCGGTCGCGTTACCCCCCGGCACGACCTGGACGATCGACGCCGCCGACGACGCCTTTCGCCTCCTCCGAGTGCGGCTCTGATCACACGGACTTCGCCGCCGACGGCGCTAGGCGCAGCGCGTGAACGGCGAGTCGACGGCGCCGACTCCCCCGACTAGCATTTCGGTTGGCGAGCAAAACATAGATCGACCTGCCGGTGCGCGCGGCCGGTAGCGCAGCTGAGTGTTCCCGCTCTCAGCTGCACCGCCGCAGGGTCCCCTGGACCCTGCGGCGACGTCGCTTGTCAAGAGATCAGGCGCGATCAGCCGTCGGCCAAGGCCGCCACATTGTCGGGAACGACGACCCCTTCGGGCGACCGACCATCGCCGACCGGCGCACCCAAGACCTCGGTGACGGGAACGACGCCAGCCCAAATTGGCAGCTCGTAGTCCTCGTCGTCATCGACCGGATCACCCGATCGGACCTTGGTGGAGGCGTTGTCCAAGGCGACGCGCAGCACACCGGTGCCTTGGATCTCCTTCGCGGTGTTCGGGCGGATCATGGCTTGGCGCCCGGGCACCATTCGTTCGACGAACAGCTCCAACGCTGCTTCCTTTTCGACAGGATCGTCGACTGGCACCGCGGTTCCATGCACGACAACGGAGCGATAGTTCATCGAATGGTGGAAGGCCGACCGCGCCAGAACGAGACCCTCGAGCAGGGTGACGCTTACGCACACTTCGGTGCCCTTGCCCTCGCGCAAGGTGCCAGCAGCGGGAGCCCCGTGCAGCAGCAGCGAGTCGCCGTCGCGCACGTAGTACATGGGGATCACCACGGGGCGTCCGTTGCGGACGATGCCGACGTGGGCGACCCACCCGTCATCGAGGATCGGATTGATCGAGGCCGCGTCGTACCCAGCACGCTCGGCGAGGCGTCGGACCCGTGCTTCTTCGCTCGGTGCTTCGGACATGTCATCCTCCTTGGTTCGTGGCCGCAGCCTGTACGACCTCGAGCAAGCGATCAAGCTCCTGGTCGGTGTTGAAGTAGTGGACGCCCGCGCGGACAACATCGTTGATGCCGCGAGCGCCGAGATCGAGTTGGGCCGCGCTGCGGTGCGGCGCCGAAGTGTTGACACCGCGCGCCCGCAGCGTGGCGCACAGATCGGGTGATGCCACACCATCGACGGTGAAGGTCACGATGCCCGACCGGATACGACCTTGGTCATGCACATGCGCGCCATCGATCGCCTCGAGGTCAGCTCTCAGGCGTGTCGCCAGCGATTGCACCCGCTCGGCGATGGCGGCGGTGCCGACGTCGAGCAGATAGCGAGTCGCCGTCGCCAACCCGACCTTTGCGCCGTAGCCGAATTCGCCAAACTCAAATCGTTGCGCTCCGGGCAACACCTCGTAGCCACCATCGGGTCGCCAGATCGCCGAACGGCCATCGACAAAGACCGGCGGGCCGAGCCGGTCAAGGACCCCCGACCGAACGAACAAGACGCCGGTGCCGCGAGGCCCCCGCATGAACTTGCGCCCCGTGTAGACCAAGAAGTCGCACCCGAGTTCGTCGACATCGAGCGGAAGCTGGCCCGCAGCCTGACAAGCATCGAGCAAGAAGAACGCGTTGCTCCCGGTTGCGCGCAACCGCCGCGCCGCTTCCGCCGCTGGCTGCACGGCGCCGTTGCCGAGGGAGATCATCGTGAACGAGACCAGGCGAACCCGTTCATCGATGCGCTCAACCATGGCATCGAGATCGACAACACCGTCGTCGTCGTTGGGGATGATCTCGACATCGACGCCTCGCTCCGTCGCGGTCATCCAACCGAATGCGTTGGCTTGGTACTCACTCGACGTGACGAGGATCCGATCACCCGCGGACAGCGGCACCGAGGTGAAGGCTCGCCACCATGCTTCGGCTGCCCCCGACGAAAAGGCGACTTCGCTCGGGTCGCAGCCAAGATATTGGGCGGTGGCGTCGTAGAAGTCGCCAAGCTCGTCGGCGCGATCGGCGGCGATCTCGTAGCCACCGGTTCGGGCTTCGGCCTGCAGATAGTCGACCATTGCGTCGACGACCGGTTGTGGGGGAAGCGACGAGCCGCAGTTGTTGAGGTGGGCGACGAGCTCCGCTCCGGGCGTGTCGGCGCGAAGCCGTGCAAGATCGAGCATCGCCGGAACCTAGTTGCTCATTGTCGTCTGCACCGGGGAAATCGGCGCTCGGCCAGACGCTCAGCCAGCGTCGGGACTCAGCGCGTCACCGAGTTGACGCAATCGCTGGTCTCGCACGCTGAACCATGCCCATTTGCCACGTTGCTCGCGATCGACCAGTCCAGCTTCGACGAGCACCTTGAGATGGTGGCTGATCGTTGGCTGGCTGCGATCCAACAGGCCGGGCAGGTCACAGGCGCATGCTTCGCCCGACTGCGAGATGATGTTGAGCAGGCGGAGTCGTACCGGGTCCGCGACCGCCTTGAGCAAGCCAGCCAGTTCAACTGCGGCGGATTCATCGAGCGTGGGCGCAGCCCCGGGGGCGCAGCAGACTTCGGGCAGCTTGATGCGCTCGATCTGGTCGCGCTCGACGGCTGATGCAGTTTCGCTCACCAAGCAAGTGTGCCACATTTCGTAGAAAAACGTATTGACGTTCATCGATTCGATGGATAACGTATCGATCATCATCGAAATGACGGCCCACCACGCCGCCCACCTGAACCAAAGGAACCCACTCATGGCTCGACTCCAACTCGCCCTCAACGTCGACGATCTCGACGCGGCGATCGACTTCTACACCCGCATGTTCGCCACCGAGCCTGCTGTCCTCAAGCCGGGCTACGCCAACTTCGCCATCGAGAACCCGCCGCTCAAACTCGTGCTCAACGAGAAGCAGGGACGGGACGGGTCCATCAATCACCTGGGCGTCGAGGTCGACTCCAAAGAGGAAGTCTCCGAAGCCGAGGCGCGGCTCGTCGCCGAGGGGCTCGACACCACCGGTGTCGCCGAAACCCTCTGCTGCTATGCGGAGAAGACCGAGACCTGGCTCAGCGCCCCCGACGGAAACCGGTGGGAGTGGTACGTGCGCACCGGCGACGCTGACAATTATCACAACGTCGTCGTTTCCCAAGACGGTGCTGCCTGCTGCGCGCCCGAGCCTGCGGCTGGTACATCGGCGCCCGCAGAAGCGTCTCGAAGCTGCTGCTAGTCCGCACGGAACGCACGGTCAGTAGCAAGGCGTGAGCAAGCAATCGACGTCCTCGCCGAGCCCAGCCCCGCCACCTACGCTTCGGGCCGTGCGTTCTTTGCGACCCCAAGAAGTCGCCGCCGAATTCATCGGCACCGCGCTGCTCGTCGCCGGCGTCATCGGCTCCGGCATCATGGCTGAGCGACTGAGCGATGACGTCGGCCTGCAGCTGCTCGAGAACGCCTTTGCGACGGCGGGTGTGCTGCTCGCCCTGATCTTGGCGCTCGGTCCCGTGTCCGGCGCCCATTTCAATCCGGTTGTCACACTGTTCGAATGGTCCCGGCGCACGCTCGACGCGCAAAAA
>CALLPT010000122.1 GCA_938015575.1 uncultured Acidimicrobiales bacterium | reverse complement strand
GATGACGCTGATGAGCCTGAGGACGAGCTCGATGATTCGTTCGATGATGGTGACGACCCGCTAGATGATGCGCAGGAAGATGCCGCTCGCGAGGCCGAAGAAGCGGCCGAGGATGCGGCTGAAGAGGCGGAGCGTGCGGCTCGGGAAGCCCAAGATGCTGCCGAGGATGCGGCCGAAGAGGCCGAGCGTGCGGCTCGGGATGCGCAAGAAGCTGCCGAGGACGCCGCCGAGGATGCCCGCGACGCACTCGAGGACCTCGAAGACGATCGCGACGACTAGAAGCGCCCGCTTCCCGCGGCAAGGCTGCCTCGGTCCGTTCAGTCGGGCCGAGGCAGCGGCGGGTTAGAGGGCGGCGAGGGCGGCTTCGGTGGCGGCGAGGTCGGCTTCGGCTGCGGCGAGTTGGTCGCGAGTCTCTTGCACCAGTTTCTCCGGTGCGTTGTCGACATAACCCTTGTTGCTGAGTCGCCCGTTCAGCCCACCGATCTGCTTGCGCAGGTCGTCGGCCTTCTTGGTCAGACGGGCTGCCTCGGCCCCCGAATCGGCTGCGTCGACCATGTCGGACAGCAGCACCTGGGCACCTTCGAAGACCAGTGGGCTGGCGCCTGCCGGCGCTTCGTCCTCGGTGACGGTCGCAACTCCGGCCAGTGACTCGACATAGCCGTCAGCCTGGGCGATCAGCTCACCGACAGCTGCTGGCACGTGCATCGTGATCTGACGCTTCGGCTTGACCTGTTGCTCGGAGCGGACGTTGCGGACCGCGGCGACCAGCGCATCGGCTCGCTCGAAGCGGGCCACTGCGTCGGCGTCGGCGAGCGATGCGTCGACCGCCGGCCATGGCGCCAGCGCCGCGAGCTCAGACGCCGGCGCAGTGACGCCGACGATCTCGCCGGTGCGAACCTCGCCGACCGGCGCCCACAGGGTTTCGGTGACGAAGGGGCAAACCGGATGCAGCAGACGCAAGACCGAGTCGAGGACGTAACCCAACACGACCTGTTGGTCGGCGTTGTCGTCGATCGTTGCCTTGATCGCTTCGAGGTAACGGTCGCAGACGTCTCGCCAGATGAAGTCGTAGAGGATCGTCGCCAGCTCGTTGAAGTGATAGCCAGCGACGGCGGCCTCGGCCGACGCGACGGCCTCGTTGAGGCGAGCGAGAATCCACCGGTCGGCAAACGTCGCCGACGTAGCCGGGGACGAAAGGTCGACGACGTGGCCAGTGTTGTCCTTGCCTTCGAGCCGGCTCAATGCGAAGCGGGTCGCATTCCACACCTTGTTGGCGAAGTTGCGGCCCAGGTCGAATTTCGACGACGTGTTCCGGGCGAGCGGCATCTCGTCGGTCGGTTCGACCTGACCCGAAGCGACGCCGTACGCGGACACCATCTTCTTCGACGGATCGGTCGGGCAGTCCTGGATCGGTGCCATGACCTGGAGGCCCGACGAGTTCGTGATCATCTCGGGTGAGAACGCCTGGCCGGTGTGCGGGCAGATCAGGTCGACGGGCATGCGCACGTCTTGGGTGTCGGTGCTCATGTGCGTCATGCCGTAGCGCATCGCGTCGGCGCCGTGGCTATCGACGATGTCGAGCGGATCGACGCCATTGCCCAGGCTCTTCGACATGCGCTGGCCATGGCCGTCCTGGATCATCGAGTTGATCATCACGTGGGTGAATGGCAGCTGGCCGTCGAGGAAGTAGCGATTGAACATCACCATCCGGCTCACCCACAAGGTGATGATGTCGCGGCCGGTGATCAGCACCGACGTCGGGTTGAACGCCTCGAGCAGGCCGACGGTCTCGGGGAAGTCCTCGGGGAACGGCCAGCCCATCGTGGACAGCGGCCACAGACCCGAGGAGAACCAGGTGTCGAGCACATCGGGATCACGAACGAAGCCTTCTGCTTCGACCGCCGCGACCAGGTCGGCTTCGGACAGAACGGTTTGTGCGTGGGCGCCCTCGGTGCGACTCAACGTGGCCTGGGGCGGGATGCAGATCGCTTCTTCGACTTCGGTCGCCGTGATGCGACGAACCACATGGGCGCCGCCCTTGGCGATCCAATCGCTGGTGACCGGCGTTGGCTCGTTGATGCCGACCCGTTCCAGCGCCTCGACGACCTCGGGGGCTGCGTCGGCTTCTTCGACGATGCGCATCCAGACCGGGATCTGGTGGCCCCACCACAACTGGCGGCTGATGCACCAGTCCCGAATGTTGTCGTGCCAGGCGTAGTACGTCTTGGCGTACCGCTCAGGGAAGAAGCGCATTTCCCCATCGCCGGTCGCGCCGGGGTTCCGGTCGGCGATGCCCTCGGGCATCTCGGCGGCTTGGTCCTCGGGCAACGCACGCAGCGCGGCGCCCCGCAAGCGATCGTCGGTGACGGCGACGTACCACTGGTCCGACAGCCACGGCTCGATCGGCACGTGGCTGCGATACGAATGGCCGACCGAGTGCGTGTAGTCGCGGACCTCGGCGAGCAGACCGTTCTCGTCGAACCAGGCAACGATGGCGGAGCGCGCGTCTTCGCGGCTCATGCCGACGAAGGTCCGGGCCTCGTCGCTGATGTCTTCCCAGCCGTACTGGTCACTGATCGCGCCATCGGGACCCATCACGTTGATGACGGGGAGTTCGTGGCGCAGCCCGATGTCCCAATCGTTCGGGTCGTGCGCGGGCGTGACTTTGAGGAAGCCGCTCGCGTACTGAGCCTTGGCGTCGCTGCTCTCGGGATCGGCCATGACGACGTAGTCGTCGGCGACGATCGGAATGCGGCGACCGACGATCGGCAGGACCAGGTACTTGCCGATGAGTGCTGCGGCCGCCGGGTCATCGGGATTCACGGCGACCGCGGTGTCGCCGAGCATCGTTTCGGGTCGCGTCGTCGCGACGGTGACGTGCGTGGTGCCATCGGCGAGCGCTCCACCTTCGAGCGGGTAGCGGAGGTACCACATGTGGCCCTCGACTTCTTCCATCTCGACCTCGTCGTCGGCGAGCGCGGTACGGGTGACCGGATCCCAGTTGACGAGGCGCTTGCCTCGGTAGACGAGCCCGTCACGGAAGAACTCGAAGAACGCGTGACGAACCGCAGTTGCGCACATGTCGTCCATCGTGAAGCGCACGCGGTCCCAGTCACACGACGCGCCGATCTGTTTGAGCTGGCCCAGGATGCGAGCTTCGTACTCGTCCTTCCACTCTTGGGTCTTCTCGATGAATGCCTCGCGACCGATCTCGAGGCGACTGATGCCTTGGCTGAGCAATCGCTTCTCGACGACGGTCTGGGTCGCGATACCGGCATGGTCGGTGCCGGGCATCCATAGCGTGGGCAGGCCCTGCATGCGGTGGTAGCGAACGAGCACGTCTTGCAGGGTGTTGTTCAACCCGTGCCCGAGGTGCAACGCGCCGGTGACATTCGGGGGCGGAATGACGATCGAATAGGTCTCGGTCGGAGCGGCAGGCGGTACTACGTGTGACGCTCCCGTGGCATCCCACCGGGCGGTCACAACCGCTTCGGCATCAGCGGGCACGTAGGCCTTGGGCAAGTCACTCATAGGCGACGAGCCTAAGGGACCCAGCGCATAGCTCAACCGGCATTCCGTCCGGCTCGCGCCGCGCCGCGCTGTCGGCGTCGGAGGCGACTCAGCCGATGGTCAGGAGCAACCGAGGCGCGGCCGACGGGTTGCCATCGAACGAGGCCGCCTCGCGGTCGCCGCTGCCTTGGATCCTCAGCACCACGTGGCCGCATCCCGTCCACCCGGCGGCGGATACTTCGTCGAACAACGACACGAGGTCGGGCGATCGCTCAACCGTGCCAGGCGACCAGGGCGACCAGTTGGGCCAGCTCACCTGTGCGCCGGTCAAGGTGCGTGAGCCGAGGAGTTGTGCGCCGAATGAGGCCGCGTCGCTGGTGGCCTCGGCCCGAACACTGGCCGAGGTCGGCGCAGTGTCTGCTTCGTCGGCGGTCAGCTCGAGCCGTGCGTCGAGCACGCTGGTGCCCGCGGGCAGGCAGACATCGAAGCGAAGGCCGATCGGCATCGAGGGCGAAAGCACGTCAAGATCGTCGCTGGTCACGTGGTGGCTACCGTCGCTGCGAGCTTCGACGTCGTCGGTGCCGGAGCTGATCGCCACGGTGATCGTGGATGGCGCCGTGGGCGCGGTTGGCGTCTCTGGCGACGGTGTTGTTTCGGCCGGTGTGGTCGAGTCGGCCTCGTCGAGTGTCCACTCCAGGTGGAGACGGGGCGCCGCGTCTCGCTCACCATTCCAACTCTCGGCGGTCCGCTCGCCGGTTCCGCTGATGATCAGCGCGAGGGCGTTGCCCTGTTGCCAGTCGGCTCGGTCGACAATCTCTTGGACAACCTGGGCCAGGTCGGGCGACCGGTGGCGCTCGTTGGTCGTTGCCCACGGCGACGGTTGCCAAGGGGTCGATGCAGCGGTTGTTGCCCGACCACTGATATCGCCGGTGCTGTTCGTGAACGCAGGGGCATCGCCGATCGCATGCGCCTCGATCCTGAGCGAGGTTGTGCCGCTGGTGCGCTCGTCGGTTTCGAACTCGAGCGATGCGACGGCGATCGTTGCTCCGGCGGGAACCGGAAGATCCACGAATCGAAGGCCTACGCGCTGGTGGCCGCCTCCGTCCCAGGTGAGTTCCAGGTCCGAACTGTTCAGGTACATCGATCCGTTCGCCCGCTCTTCGGCATCGTCGTTGCCCGACGTGATGGCGACCGTGGCCGACTGGGTCGGACCTGGTTCCGGCGCAGGCGCAGGTGTGGGTTCTGGCGCCGGCGTTGGTTCCGGCGCCGGTGCGGGCTCGGGGGTTGGTTCCGGCGCTGGTTCCGGCGCTGGGGTCGGCGCCTCGTTGTCCCAGGTGATCGTCAACCGTGGGGCCGCTTCGGGGCGGCCATCCCAGCTGCGCGCCGTGCGTTCGCCGGTGCCGGTCACGATGAAGGCCATGGCTTGATACGGCTGCCAGTCGGGGCGATCGACGATCTCTTGCACGATCGACGCCAGGTCCGGCGTGGAATGCTTCTGACTCCAGCTCTGCCATGGCTCGGGTTGCCAGGCGATCGACGCGTCGGTCGTCGAACGATTCGTCAGGTCGCGCCATGCACGGGAAAAGGTCGCCGCGTCGCCGGTGGCTTCACCTTGAATCGCAAGCGCGGTCGCTTCGGCGTTCAGCTCATCGGTTTCGAATTCGATCGACGCTGATGTGATGGTTGTGCCGGCGGGAACCGGTACCGAGTCGAAGCGCACGCCGACGGCCTGATGGCCGCCGCGGTCCCAAGTCAACTCCAAGTCTGAGCTGTCCAGGTACATCGATCCGTCGGCCAACTCTTCGGCGTCGTCGCTCGAGCGATCCACTCGCACCGACACGGTCCCGGCCGGGGCCGGAGGCTCTGCCGGGGGAGTCGGGGTAGGTGCCGGCAAGGCGGCGGCCGTCCATGCGGCGTACTCCTGGTCGCCTTCGCCGACGACATGCAGCGTCATGGTCGTGGCATCGAGGTAGATGCCCTCGGGCTGGTACATGGCCGAGGCGGAGAAGATCGCCGTCGGTGAGGCCCCGGACGTCGTCGTTGCATACACCGTCTTGTTCGACTCGCTGATGACATAGATGGCATCGCTGTTGGGATCGTCGGCGAGTCCGGCGATCTCGGGAATGCCGAGCGCCATGGTGCCCACCGACGACGGGTACTCGGAGCCAGCGGCCACGGTCACGCGGAACAGCTCGGCAGTGTTTTCCATGCCGACGTAGAACACATCGACGGCCGATGTTGATTCGTCGTGCGACCACGCGATTGCCTCGAGGCCATCGCTGCCGGCCGCACCAACCGCCGGTGCCAGATCGATCGTGCGCTCGAGTGAAGTAGCCGTCGCGCCAACGGTGATCTCGACTACGCGGTTGCTGGCCTCGTCGACCACCGCGAGTCGATGTCCAAACGAGGTCCACGTTCCTGCGATCCACGACACCGCTTCGGCATCGCCCACGCCATACACGCCTAGATCCCAGCTCCCGACGAGCGACCATCCGCTGCCCGCGGGTTGCCATGCGACGAGGTCGTTCAGCTTGTTGTCGACCGCCCAGAGCAGGCCATCGCTCGAGATCGATACACCGGACAGATCTCGGAACTCCGCGGCGCTGGGCAAGGTGTCGATGCCGGCCACCTGCTCCCACGAAGCATCGGCCGAGGCCGCGTCGCTCGAGACGGTGAACGTCGCCAAGAGCGCCGTGATGGTGAGGAAAATCGCCCCAGTCCACAGGGCGAAACGAGAACGTCGGAACATGCCCACGCCGTCGGCCCCAGGCCATGTCTCCTAACGGGATGGGTGCGGGTGACCAGGCGAACGGTCACTTTGGCCTAGTCATGCCCCATCGGGGATGAGCCGTGCGACCCAGAACGCCGCCGCGTGTCAGCGCTGTTGGGCTGCGGTGCTCGCCCCGGCAAGCAGCAGCCGGTAGCGGAAATCGGTGTCGCGCTGCACCAGGTCGGTCGGGTCCCACTCGTCGCCATGGAGGGTGTCAGCCATGTACACGGCATGGCCATGACGCGTGCCTCGGAACGAAGCGATCGTGGCCAGGGCTGAGGCCTCCATGTCGACGGCGATCGCTCCCTCACTCACGCGTGCCGCGACCTTGGTCGGCGTCTCCCGGAAGAAGGCGTCGGTGGTCCAGACGTGGCCGGTCGTCGCCGCGATGCCGGCATCGGCAAACGCGCCCCGCAACGCCGTTTGCAGTCCTGGATCGGGGTGCGCGAGCCGAGCGGGTGGGGCGTAGTGATAGGACACACCTTCGTCGCGGATCGCTGCATCGGGGACGACGACCATCCCGGGCGGATGCTCGGCGACCAAGCCGCCGGAGCTGCCGACAGCGATCGTGGTGGTACATCCGATCGCGATCAGGGTTTCGAACAGCGCCCCGCTGACCGGCGCACCGACGTGCGACAGTGCCGCCACGATCGGTCCGTCGGGCACGTCGACTTGGTACACCGCAAGGTCGGCGCTCTCGGCGGTCATGCGGTAACAGACGTGCGAGGCGTGTTCGGAAATCAGGCGCTCGAACGCGTCGGTCATCCAGGTGATCACCGCCGCGGTTGGCAGGCCGTCGATCGGGTTGTGCCACATCGATGGCTCGATGATGGCCGTCGGGCTGTGGTCGAACTCGAGGATCGGGGCTTGTTGGTCCACGGCTAGGGAAGTTCCACGATGGTGACTTCGCCCGTGTTTCCGTCGAGTTCGATCAGTGCCCCATCGGGGATGCGCTCGGTGGCGCCGACCGCTGACACAACACAAGGAATGCCGAGCTCGCGCGACACGATCACCGCGTGGCTCATGGTCGCCCCGACGTCGACGACCACACCCGACGCAGCCAGGAACAGCGGCGTCCAACTCGGATCGGTGATGGGGGCGATCAGGATCTCGCCGGGTTCCAACGCACCCGGATCACCGGCGTCGAGCACCACGCGTGCCCGGCCGCGCGCCACGCCAGGACAGCCCGCAATTCCCTGCAACGTGGTGCCCGCATCGAGCGCTTCGGCTGTGTCGCTGCGCAACGCCCAGGTATCGATCGGTGTGACCTCGCCCTCGAGGATGAACGGTGGCACTCGGTTCGAAAGATCCTCGTAGGTGACGGCTCGTTCGGCAACGGTGTCGGCGAAGCCGGTCGGGTCGGCGAGCATTGCCTCGAAGTCGTCGACCGACACGAAACACGTATGGCGTCGCTCCTGCGGTCCGCCTCGCTCGGCGACGCGTCGGGCAAGTTCGGTTTGGGCGAGTCGGGCCGAGTGCACGGCTCGGATGATGGTCGTCTTCGAGCGCTCCCGTGCCTGTGACCAGATGGTCGTTGCCGCGTGGGCCTTGTCGAACATCTTC
>CALLPT010000121.1 GCA_938015575.1 uncultured Acidimicrobiales bacterium | reverse complement strand
GTTGACCACGATCTGGATCCGGCCGGCCTCGATCAGTTCGACCGCGTCGGGCAGCGTGACCGAGCCCTCGTCAGAACCCGCAGGCGCACCGATCTTTGCCGCGATGCCCTCGATCTCGACACCGGCCGCTCGCAACATCGCGGCCGTTCCCGCAGTCGCAATGATGCCGAAGCCGAGTGCACGGTACGCCTGAGCAGCAGCCAGGCCTGACTGCTTGTCACGATCCGCGACCGAGAAGAAGACACTGCCTTCGTGCGGCAACAAGTCGCCCGCAGCGATCTGGGCCTTTGCGAACGCCAGGCCGACTTCGAGATCGATGCCCATGACCTCGCCCGTCGAGCGCATCTCGGGACCGAGCAGCTGGTCGGTTTCCGGGAAGCGGTTGAACGGCAGGACGGCTTCTTTGACCGCGATGTGGTCACCGTCGGCGATCTCGCCGAGCATGCCCTCGTCGCGAAGCTCGCCCAGCGTCGCACCGAGCATGACCCGGGTTGCGATTTTGACGAGCGGCCGGCCCGTCGCCTTAGCGACGAACGGCACGGTGCGTGACGCTCGGGGGTTTGCCTCGAGCACGTAGATGTTCCGAGCGCCATCGGCTTCGGTCGTCACCGCGTACTGGACGTTGAGCAAACCCTGGACTTCGAGCTCGGTGGCGAGCGCTGCGGTCGTCGATTCGAGTTCTGCCAGCGTGTCTGCTGGCAGCGACTGGGGCGGGATCATGCAGGCCGAGTCACCGGAGTGCACACCGGCTTCTTCGACGTGCTCCATGATGCCGCCGATCAGCACTTCGCCCGTGTGGTCACGGATCGCGTCGACATCGACCTCGATGGCGTCTTCGAGGAAACGGTCGACGAGCACGGGCCGCTCGGCGGACAGGCCGCCTTCTTTGCCTAGGGAGCCGAATGCGGCGAGCTCAGCCATGGCCTCGCGCAGGCCTTCTTCGTCGTGGACGATGGTCATGGCACGACCGCCGAGCACGTAGGACGGGCGCATGAGCGCCGGGTAGCCAACCTCGTTGACGACCGCAAGGGCGTCTTCGAGCGTCGTTGCGGTACCGCCAGGAGGCTGCGCGATGCCGAGGCGATCGCAGAGTGCATTCCAGCGCTCGCGGTCTTCGGCCAGGTCGATCGACTCGGGGCTCGTCCCTGCGACGAGACCGTCGGGCAGACCACCGGCGAGCTTGAGCGGGGTCTGACCGCCGAGGCTGACGATGATGCCGGCGATACCGGGGCCGCCGCCAGCTTCGGCCGAGGCTTGCTCGGCTTCGATGATGTTCATCACATCGTCGTGGGTGAGCGGTTCGAAATAGAGGCGGTCACTCGTGTCGTAGTCAGTCGACACGGTCTCAGGGTTGCAGTTGACCATGATCGTCTCGAAGCCGGCGTCGCGCAGAGCGAAGCTGGCGTGGACGCAGCAGTAGTCGAACTCGATGCCCTGGCCAATGCGGTTGGGGCCCGAACCGAGGATGATGACCTTGGGGCGATCGCTGGCGGCGACTTCGCTGGTGTCTTCCCACGTCGAGTAGTGGTACGGCGTGTCCGCTTCGAACTCGGCACCACACGTGTCGACGGTCTTGTACGTCGGGAACACGCCCGCGGCCCGTCGTGCATCGGCGACTGCGGTGACGTCAACGCCCCACAGGTACGACAGCTGGGTGTCGCTGAAGCCGTGACGCTTGGCCCGGCGCCAGTCGAGGCGCGACATCGAGGCCAGGCCGAGCTCGCCGAGGCGGGCACGTTCTTCGCTGATGACGAGCATCTGGTCGAGGAACCACGGGTCGACCTTGGTCGCTTCGTAGACCTCGTCAACGGTCTTGCCGCGACGCAGACACGCTTCGAGCTGCCAGATGCGTTCCGGCGTGCCGATCGAGGCTGCGGCGAGCAACTCGTCGAGGTCGACGTCGTCGTAGGCAGCCTCGCCCGGATCACAGTTCAGACCGTTGCGGCCGAGTTCGAGCGACCGGAGCGCCTTTTGCATCGACTCGGTGAAGGTACGGCCGATGGCCATGACCTCGCCGACGGACTGCATCTGGCTGCCGAGCACGGGCTTGGTGCCGGGGAACTTCTCGAACGCCCAGCGGGGAACCTTGGTGACGACGTAGTCGATCGTCGGCTCGAAGCTGGCCGGCGTCTTTTCGGTGATGTCGTTGGGGATCTCGTCGAGGGTGTAGCCCACGGCGAGCCGGGCAGCGATCTTCGCGATCGGGAAACCGGTGGCCTTGGAAGCGAGCGCCGATGAACGGCTGACGCGTGGGTTCATCTCGATGACGACCTGGCGGCCGGTCGATGGCTCGACGGCGAACTGCACGTTGGAGCCGCCGGTTTCGACACCGACGCGACGCATGCACTTGAACGCGTCATCACGCATCTTCTGGTACTCGACATCGGTCAGCGTCTGGCTGGGCGCGACGGTGATGGAGTCGCCGGTGTGGACACCCATCGGGTCGAGGTTCTCGATCGAGCAGACGATCACGCAGTTGTCGGCGTGGTCGCGCATGACCTCGAGCTCGTATTCCTTCCAACCAACGATCGACTCTTCGATGAGGATCTCGTTAATCGGGCTCGACTCGATGCCGAAGCTGGCTACGCGTTCGAAGTCTTCGTCAGTGTAGGCCATGCCGGTGCCGCGTCCGCCCAAGATGTAAGCGGGACGGATGATGACGGGAAGGCCGATTTCGGCGATGACCTCGCGGGCCTCTTCCATCGTGTGGGCAACGCCGGAACGCAAGACATCGAGGCCGACCTCTTGCATGGCGACCTTGAACTGCTCACGGTCCTCGGCGGTGGCGATGGCTTCTTCGTCAGCACCGATCAGTTCGACGCCGTGCTCGACCAGCACGCCGGCCTCGACGGCTTCCATGGCGAGGTTGAGCGCCGTCTGGCCGCCCAACGTGGGCAGCAGTGCGTCGGGCTTTTCGACCTTGATGATCTCGGTCAGGACGTCGAGCGTGAGTGGCTCGACGTAGGTGGCGTCGGCGAACTCGGGGTCGGTCATGATCGTGGCCGGATTCGAGTTCAACAGAATGACGCGATAGCCCTCTTCGCGAAGGACGCGACACGCCTGGGTACCCGAGTAGTCGAACTCGCAGGCCTGACCGATGACGATCGGGCCGGCGCCGATGAGCAGGATGGATTCGATGTCGTCTCTGCGAGGCATCAGGCTGCGCTCCCTGTGGTTGCGTCGACAGGTCCGTGGTGATTGGCAAGCATGGTGTCGAAGTCGGCGAACAGATAGCGGGAGTCGTGCGGTCCGGGTCCAGCCTCGGGGTGGTACTGCACGCTGAAGGCCGGCACATCTGTGCAGGCGATGCCAGCGACGGTGTGGTCGTTGATATTCACGTGTGTCACTTCGACCCCGTCGGGGGCGGGCCCGTCGACCCGGAAGTCAGCCACGTTGAAGTTGTGGTTCTGGCTGGTGATCTCGATGATCCCGGTCTTGAGATTGCGGATCGGATGGTTGCCACCGTGATGACCGAATGGCAGCTTGAAAGTGTCGAGGCCCAGGGTGAGGGCCAAGAGCTGGTGCCCCAGGCAGATGCCGAAGATCGGTAGCTGGCCGAGCAGCCCGCGGATCGTTTCGGTCGCGCCGGCGACGGCCTCGGGATCGCCGGGGCCGTTCGACAGGAAGACGCCGTCGGGGTTCCGGGCCAAGATCTCGTGGGCGCTGGTCGATGCAGGGACGACGGTCACGTTCGCGATCTGGCTGAGCTGGTCGACGATCGTCGTCTTGATGCCGTAGTCGATCGCGACGATGTTCCAGATGTGTTTGCCGTCGTCACGGGTGCTGGCCCGGTCGTAGGGCGCATCACAGGTCACGGTGGCGACCATGTCGATGCCGTCGGTGCCGGGCTCAGCCAGAGCCGCGGCGCGCAGGGTTGCTTCGTCGGCCGTGCCGAACGCGCCGGGTATCGCGCCGACGTCGCGGATGTGGCGGGTCAGGCGCCGCGTATCGACGCCAGCAATGCCGGCGACCCCCTGGGCGACCAGGAAGCTGTTCAAGTCCGTCTCGGCGCGGTAGTTGCTGTGGCGGCGCGGCAGGTCACGACAGACCACGCCCCGCAAGAACGTGGATCGACTCTCGTGATCGCCGGCGTTGACCCCATAGTTGCCGAGGTGGGGATACGTGAATGTCACGATCTGGCCGGCATAGCTCGGGTCGGTGATGACCTCTTGGTAGCCGGCGAGGACCGTGTTGAACACGACCTCGCCGCTCGACACACCACCATCGGGCGTGGCGCCGAAGGCTTCGCCTTCGAATACCTCGCCGTCAGCGAGTACGAGCGCGGCTGGCACGGGGCCTGACGCTGGGGACGCGGCGCTCATGCCGCCACCTTTCCTTGGTCGACGACCAGTCGTCCGCCCACGATCGTGGTGCGAACCCGGCCGGTGAGTTCAGTTCCTTCGAATGCAGAGTTGGTACCGAGCGTGGCCATGGCGGCAACGTTGACGGTCCAGGTTTCGTTCGGGTCTATGACGACGACGTCGGCGGGGGCGCCGACCTGGAGTGAACGTTGCTCGGGTGAGCCCAACCCGAGCAGTTCGGCGGGACGCCAGCTCATGGCGCGCAAGACGACCTCGTGCGGAACGCCGCTGCACAGGGCCGCGGCCAGCGCCGTCTCGAGTCCCACCGTGCCTGTCGCCGCATGGTCGAACGGGCGCTCCTTGCGATCGGTGGTGTGCGGCGTGTGGTCGGTGACGATCACGTCGACCCGACCGGCAGCGACCGCGCTCATCGCGGCGCGGGCGTCGCCGGCCGCACGCAGGGGCGGCGTGACCTTGAGGTTCGTGTCGTAACCGGCCAGGTCGGCGTCGCAGAGCCGCAGGTGGTGGGTGGTGACTTCGCTGCTGATCGGCAACCCCGACTGGGCCGCCGCACTCACAATGGCGAACGAGCCCGCGGTCGAGAGTGTCTGGAAGTGGAGGCGACCGCCGGTGAGACGCACCAGCGAGATGTCTCGCATCACGTTGATCTCTTCGGCTTCGGCCGGCGCGCCGGCGAGGCCGAGGCGACTCGACCACTCCCCTTCGTGCATGTGTGCGTCGCGACTCAGCGCCTCGCAATCGGCGGGCTGGGCGATCGTGAGACCGAGCGGCTTGGCGTATTCGAGGGCCCGCCGCAGCAACAGCGGGTCTTGGATCCCCGAGCCGCAGTCGGTGATGAAGCGCACGCCTGCCTCGGCAAGCTCGGCCAGCGGCGCCAAATTCTCGCCCTTGTTGCCAACGGTGATCGCGCCGGCGACCTCGATGTTGCAAAGGGCGTGTGCGCCGAGCAGTTGCACGTGCTCGACAACGGCCGCCGTGTCGACGCACGGGTGGGTGTCGGGCATGGCGAGGACGGTCGTGAAGCCACCGAGGACAGCCGCTTCCCCCGCGCTCACCATGGTTTCGGCAGCTTCGTCGCCCGGTTCGCCCAGGTGGGCGTTGAGGTCGACGAGACCGGTCGAGACGATGCAGCCGCTGGCGTCGATTTCGATTGCACCGCTGGGCAGGTCGTCGACGGCCACGATGGTTCCGTCAGCGATGCCAAGATCGCCGGTCCGGGTCTCGACCGCATCGGCGACCGTGCCGCCGCGGATCAGATAGGCCTCGCTCATGCCGACACCTCTTCTGACTCGGCGTCTGCGGAGACGGGCGCTTGGGATGCCTGCGCCATCGCTGCGGGTAGTGAGTCGGCGGGCAGCCCCGAGTTTCCGCTGCCCAGCAGCATGAACAGCACTGCCATGCGGACGGCGACGCCGTTGCGGACTTGGTCGACGACGACGACCTGGTCGAGGTCGGGCACGTCGGCCGCGATTTCGACGCCGCGGTTCATGGGACCGGGATGCAGGATCGGAATGTTCGGACCGAGGCGAGCGGCGCGGGCTCCCGTGAGCCCGTAGAGCGCCGTGTACTCGCGCAGGTCAGGTACGAGCGACTCGCGCATGCGCTCCTTTTGCATGCGCAGCAGGTAGACGGCATCGACGTCGGCAAGTACCGAGTCGAGGTCGTGCGAGACGGTGACCGGCCAGGTTTCGGTCGCCGGCGGAAGCAGGGTCGGCGGCGCCACGAGCGTCACCGTCGCGCCGAGGCGGGTGAACGCGCTGACGTCGCTGCGGGCGACGCGGCTGTGCTTGATGTCGCCGACGATGGCGATGTGGCGGCCTTGGAGCGAACCGAGCTCTTGTTGCAGCGTGAAGCAGTCAAGCAGGGCCTGGGTCGGATGCTGATGCCACCCGTCGCCGGCATTGATGACCGAAGCGTCGAGCCACTTGGTGAGCTGCCAGGGAGCCCCGGAGCTGGCGTGGCGCACGACAACGGCGTCGATGCCCATGGCTTCGATGGTCTCGGCCGTGTCGCGCAGGCTTTCGCCCTTGTTGACCGAGCTGCTGGCGACCGACACGTTGAGCGTGTCGGCGGATAGCCGCTTGGCCGCGACCTCGAACGACAGGCGGGTGCGCGTGGAGTCTTCGTAGAAGAGCGTGGCGACGGTCAGGCCGCGAAGTGCAGGAACTTTGGCGATGCGTCGACTGGCCACTTCGGCAAACGACGGGGTGATGCGCAACAGCTCCTGGAGCTCATCGGTGGTGAGCTCGTCGATGGACAGGAGGTGTTTCACTTCTGCATCTCACCGATCTCGACGCCGGACATGGTCACGTTGACGACCTCGGACCGCGCCGAGGGCAGGTTCTTGCCGACGTAGTCGGCGCGGATCGGCAGTTCTCGGTGGCCGCGGTCGACCATGACGGCGAGTTGCACGCTGCGGGGTCGACCGAAGTCGTTGAGAGCATCGAGTGCCGCTCGCACCGTGCGGCCGGTGAAGAGCACATCGTCGACGAGGATGACGGTTGCCCCGGTCAGCTCGGTCGGAATGTCGGTCGGCGCCTCGGGAAGGACCGGGCGCAGCCCGATGTCGTCGCGGTGAAAGGCGACGTCGACGCTACCCAGTGGGGGGCGCGTGCCTTCGATCGTTTCGAGCGCTTCGACAAGATGCAGTGCCGGCTCGATGCCGCCGGTTTGCAAGCCGACGATGACGACCCCGTCGAGTCCTCCGTTGCGCTCGAGAATCTCGTGCGCCATGCGCTTGACGGCTCGACGGATCTGGTCCGCGTCCATCACGGTCGCTTTGGGAACAAAGGTGCCGCCAAAGGGTGGCGCGCCTTTTCGTTCGCGTTCGGCCATCAGCCGATACCTCCTGTCCGTTCGGGCCTCGCAGGACCCACTTCACGGTCAGGCGTTGAACTTAGCGCGACGGTTCGCCGCGCGCGCTGGCATTTGCCTGTGGAAATCGCGAACTCCCCAAACGGGGCGAGCTACGCGAGAGATCGTGGCGTCGCGGCTCAGGGCAGCACGTTGGCGTAGACCCAATCGTTGTACGAAGTGCCTTCGGGCAGGACATGGCGGCTGGCTTGGTCCGCGGGCGGGGTGCGCCACTCCGGCGCGTCGCCTCGCCTATAGAGACCGCGCAGAAAGGCCCGGCGACGCTGGCTCGCCGCGATGTCAACGGCGAGCTGATCGACGTCCCAGCGGGCGTGCACGATCGCGTCGAGTTCGGCCTCGGTCGTTGCGTAGGCGGCGGCTCCGGACAAGTTATCGAGCTCGTGTGGGTCGGCTTCGAGGTCGAAGAGCTGGGCCGGGTCGCACCCACTGAAGACGTACTTCATCGAACCCCGTTTGGCCATCAGGATCGGAGCGGTCGCGCCCTCGGACAGGTTCTCGCCGAACACAAGATCCGAGGCAGAGGCATCGGCGTCGGCCATGAGCGGCACCAGCGAGTGGCCCGCTGGGGCGTCGACCATCTCGACTCCCCCGCCCGCCAAGTCCAGGAATGTCGGGACAAGGTCGACCAGCGAGACGTTGCTCGCAACTCGGCGCGGCGCGATCTCGCCTGGCCACGAGATCATGAGCGGGATGCGAGACGACGCTTCGTGGAAGCTTCGCTTGTACCAGAGGCCGCGCTCACCGAGCATGTCGCCGTGGTCGGTGGAGAAGACGACGACCGTGTTCGCGTCGAGGCCGGTCGCTCGCAATGTGGCGAGCATGGCCCCGACGAGATCATCGACATAGCTCACCGAGCCGTAGTAGCCGTGGCGGGCGTTGCGGATCTGGTCGTCGGTCAGCTCCAGGTTCTCGAGCCCGTACTGGCGGCGGAGGCGGATGCTGTAGGGATCAGGGTCGGCGATCGGTCCGACGGTCGGCATGTCGATCTCGTCGACGTCGTAGCGGTCCCAGTGCTCGTGGCTGCACTGGTACGGATCGTGCGGGTGCGTGAACGACACGGTCATGTGCCAGGGCTGCCCGTCATCGATGTCCACGCCGCGAGCAAGGTCGTGGAGCTTGCGCCGGGCGCGGTGCAGGACTTCTTCGTCGTAGTCCATCTGCACATTGCGGGTGCAAGGGCCGGCCAGGGTGAAGGAGCGGGCGTCGTTGCTGTGCTCCTGCGTCGGCTCATTCCAGTCGCCGGTCCATTGGAAGCTCGCCGGATAGATGTCGAGTGTCAGGCGTTCGTCAAAGCCGTGAAGCTGATCGGCACCGACGAAGTGCATCTTGCCGACGAGAGTCGTCTGGTAGCCGGCGGCCTTGAGATAGTGCGCATAGGTCGGGATCGCACTCGGGAACTCGGCGCCGTTGTCATAGGCACCGATTTCAGATGCGAGGCGGCCGGACAGCATGGAGAATCGGGATGGCGCGCACAACGCAAAGTTGGTGTACGCCGCGTCGAAAACGACGGCGTTCGACGCAAATGCGTCGAGGTGGGGCGTCTTGGCAACGCCGTTCCCGTAGACGGGAAGGAACGATGCGGTGAGCTGGTCAACCTGGATGAACAGAATGTTCGGCTGACGATTCGAGTTGTGCGCCATCGACGCACAGTAATGATCGGGGCTGCGGCGCTGTGTTGATCATCGGTGACGTGGCGGATTTGATTGTGCTCGTTTGGCGCCCGAAGGCGGAAACCGGTAGCTGGACGTGCCATAGTGCTTTGGTGCCTGAACGCAATGTCTTCGGTCAACCTGTGTGGTTGAAGAAGAAGGTTTTCGAAGCCCTCGAAGTTCCCACTCGCAAGTGGATGTTCACGGCCAACGATCTGTGGGCGACCGGCACGGAGCACCTGGTCGATCTTCCCCAACGGGGAGTGTTGTTCGTCGCCAACCATCAGACGGTCTTCACCGACGTGATCGCGATGTATCACACGTTCCTGGCGACGTCGTACGGGCACGAGCAGCCCAGCCAGCCGAAGCGATATGTGAAGAACCCTCGCCACAACCTGTACTTCGTGGCCGCCAAGGAGACGATGCAGTCGGGCCTGCTCCCCCGGATCATGGCCATGGGCGGCGCGGTGTTGACTGAGCGCACGTGGCGCCACGGCGATGAAATGGTCGACCGCACGATGAAGCAGGACGACGTCGATGCCATTGGCACCGCCATCGACGACGGCTGGGTCGTGACTTTTCCGCAGGGAACCACACGCCCCGATGCGCCCGTGCGAAAAGGCACCGCGCACATCATCAAGCAGTTCCGCCCGATCGTCGTACCAATTCGCGTCGATGGCTTCCGCGATGCGTTCGACAAGACCGGCCTGAAGCGGGTGCAAAAGGGCGTCAAATTGACCGTCGATGTGCGGCCGCCCCTGCTTGTCGACCACGACAACGACAGCATCGAAGCCATCGTCGACAAGCTGGCCGACGCCATCGCTGCCTAGCTCGGCACTTGTCTGAACCCGCAGCTCCTGGCTCGCGTAGGGTTGCGCGGTGGGCCGAATCGAAGAGTACGAGGCCGCCGGGCTGTATGAGCCCGCATCTGACGGCGCTGCCGTTCGCCTCGAGCTCATCCGATGGTTGGAGGAGCAGGGGTTCACGCTCGACGAGCTGACGGCCGCCAACGAACAGCAGGCGCTCGCCGGGCTCGCGAGCGACCGCCATGTCGCCGGCGGACCTCGGCTCGGCGATGCCGAAGCGGCCGAACGGGCCAGCGTGACCCTCGACGATCTCCACATCGCATCGACGGCGTTCGGCTTCACCCCGCTCTATCCGGCTGGTTCCGACATCGGGCTGACCGAGGTCGAGGCCGACATGGTCGGCCAGTTCAACGCCCTCGCGGCGATGTTCACCGAGGCCGAGGCCATCGGCTTCGTCCGCGTCGTCGGATCAGCCCTCGGTCGAGTCGCCGAGGCGGCGATGTCGCTCTTTCTGACCGATGTCGAATCGCCCCACATGGAGTCAGACGGCAGCGAATTGGAGTTGGCGAAGAAGTCGCTCGAGGCGGTGGGTCTGCTCGACCAATTCACGCCACTGCTCGATGTCGTATTGCGCCGACACCTAGCTCAGGCGACGCTGCGCAGCCGCGCCGCGATGATCGAGGGCGACCGTCGGTTCAGCCGGTTTGCCGTCGGCTTCATCGACTTGGTCGGATTCACGCCCGCCAGCCGCGGCATGGGACCTGAAGAGCTACGCACGTTCATTCGCGACTTTGAGGGTTCGGCCCACGATGCGGTGACGACCCATGGCGCACGCCTGGTGAAGCTCATCGGCGACGAGGTGATGTTCGTCACCCCCGATGCCAATGCAGCGTGCGCGGTCGCTCACGAGCTCATGGTGACGTTTCGCAGCGAACGGGCCGAGGTGCAGCCACGCGGCGGTCTGGCGTTCGGACCCGTGCTGCTGCAGGGCGGCGACTACTACGGCGAGGTGGTCAACCTCGCGTCCCGCCTGGCGGACACGGCGGTGCCGATGGAGTTGCTCGTGACCGAAGGACTCGACGAGGCAGCCGACAGCTACCGGTTTGAACCGGCGGGCCGCCGGCAGCTGAAGGGTTTTCCCGAGCCGATAGTGGCGAAGTCGATGCTGTGGTCCGGCGACGACACTGCCTGAGTCAGCGACCGACGGGGCGATCGTCGCGGTTGTTTATCGTTCTTCGAGACGAGGGCGAGCTCTACGAGTAGCGACCTCACGCAGCCGTGAAGGCATCACCGTCGACGGAGAGCGCGTAGCGGTCGAAGTCCTCGGCGAGGACGAGATTGCCGCTGAAGTGCGCCTCGGCCTCGGCTCGGACATCGTCCATCGTGTAGCCGCCGGCACCAGATGGGCCGAAGCGGGGACTGAAGTGCGTGAGCGCCAGGTTGCGGACATGGCCTTCGCAGGCCTGGGCGACGCGGGCTGCGGTGCTGTGGCCGAAGTCGTGTTCCATGTTCGCGAGTACCGGTTCGATGTAACTCGACTCGTGAATGAGGAGGTCGAGCGGTCCGGTGTCGGCGATCAGTGCAGCCGGGTCAGCGTTGTCACCTGCCACGAAGACGTGGCGTCCGGGCCGGTCGGGACCAACAACGTCGCTTGGTTCTACGACGCTGCCGTCGTCGAGCGTCACCGCTTCGCCCCGCTGGAGCTGGGCGTAGAGCGATCCCGAGGGCACGCCCGCTGCGGCGGCCGCTTCGGGGTCGAACCGGCCCGGGCGCTCTGCCTCGGCGATGTGCCAGCCGACGCTCGTCACCCGGTGGGTAAGCGGTACGGCGGTGATTGTCTCGCCGTCGGACTCGACGACCGCTCCCCCGCTGTCGCCGACCTCGACGAACTCGAGCGGGAACTTCATGTGCCACGAAGAGAGCCGGAGGACCGTGGTCACCATCTCTTCGATCCCCGTCGGCCCATAGATCGTGAGCGGGCGGGTGGTATCGGACATCGAGCGGGATCCGAGCAGCCCAAAGATGCCGAAGCAATGGTCGCCGTGCAGATGACTGATGAAGACGCGGCTGAGCTTCGGCAGCGACAGACGGGTCTTGAGGATCTGGTGCTGGGTCGCTTCGCCGCAGTCGAAGAGGTCCCACTGTCCGCCTCGCGAGCGCGCCAGGCCAGTGACATTGCGCGTGTTCGTCGGCACGCCCGACGACGTACCGAGGAAGGTGAACTCCATGGCCTGCAGTGTCGCAGATCGGATCCCTGACACGCAGCGCAATCCGGCGTGAGAGGATCGCTGGCATGTCCGCACGTCAGTTCACCTTTGCCATGTACGCCGTCGCCGTGGCGTTCGCCAGCTTCTTCGCCGCCGTTGTCGTCCCCGGCCTGATCGACGATCCAAACGTGTTCGAAGCATTCGCCGCCGGCTTCGAGAATCCGTTCGCCGCCGGGTACTCCACCGACGTGATCCTGTGTTGGGTTGCACTCGCGATCTGGGTGTTTCACGAGGCGAAGACGCTCGGGATCCAGAAGGGCTGGATCTTCGTCGCGTTGGGCATCGTGCCCGGGGTCGCCGTGGGGCTGCCGCTCTACATCGTGTGGCGAAGCCGTCAGCTGAGCGGCGAGCGATCCGAAGAGGCTGACCACTAGCCTGCACGCCATGCCTATCGTCTCGACGAACGACCTGAAGACCGGTATGACGCTGGAGCTCGACGGCAACCTCATGCAGGTTGTTGACTTCCAGCACGTCAAGCCCGGCAAGGGCCATGCCTTCGTGCGCACCACCCTCCGCAACTCCCGCACCGGCTCGACCGTCGACAAGACCTTCCGCGCCGGCGAAAAGGTCGAGCGGGCCATGATCGACAAACGCGAGATGCAGTACCTGTACCGCGACGGCGACAACTACGTCTTCATGGACAACGAGAGCTACGACCAGCTCACCGTGGAGCCCGTCATGCTCGGCGACGCTGCCAACTACCTGATCGAGACAAACAACGCGATCCTGCTCATGTTCGGCACCGAGATCATCGGCGTCGATCTGCCCGCCTCGGTCGAGCTGACGATCGAAGTCACCGAACCCGGCGTTCAAGGTGACCGCGTCTCCGGCGCCTCCAAGCCAGCCACGCTCGAGACCGGCCTTGTGGTCCAGGTACCTCTGTTCATCGAACAGGGTGAGCGCATCAAGGTCGACACTCGCAGTGGCGACTACCTCGGCCGCGCCTGAAGTGAACGCTGCCCCCGTCGGGCCCGGCAGACACGAGGCGCGCGAACGCGCAATCGAGCTGCTGTACGAAGCCGACACTCGATCCGCCCAGCCTCACGAGATCCTCGAGGCACTCCCCCTCGAACCGGACCCCTACGCCGAAGCCGCGTTCATCGGCGTCTCGGAAACCCAGACCCGCATTGACACGCTCATCGAAGAGTTCAGCACCGATTGGGCCGTGCACCGCATGCCCGTGGTCGATCGCGCCATTCTTCGCCTTGCCGTGTGGGAACTCGTCCACCGACCCGACGTGCCGACCGCGGTCGTGCTCAACGAGGCGGTAGAGCTGGCCAAGGACTACTCGACCGAACGCTCGCCCGCCTTTATCAACGGCGTGCTCGACGCGGTCGCCGCGAACGTACGCGACTGACGAACCTTGCACCTGTCGCTACCAGAGCCACCATTGGCCTGGGAAACAGGTTCGCTTCGCCCCTGGACGCCGAACGACGCACCCGTCCTCACCGCCGCCTGGCGTGACCGCGAGATCGCACGCTGGAATCCAGTGCCCGCCGAGCCTACGCTCGAACTGGCAGCACACTGGATCGCCGGCTGCGACCAGCGCCTCGTCGACGGCCGGTCGCTCGATCTGTGCATCGTCGACGCAACGAACGCCAGCATCGTCGGCGAGGTCGGCCTGTCCGCCTTCGACTGGGACCGCGGCGCCGCAATGATTGGCTACTGGCTACTCCCTGCCGGACG